>CAZDIZ010000053.1:9257-34170 GCA_964505625.1 uncultured Solibacteraceae bacterium
AAGCAGGAAGCCATTCTCCGCGTCGATCCGCAACAGCTCGATCAGTTGCTGCACCCGGTTCTCGATCCGGCATCGAAGAAGAATCTGAAAACGATCGCCACCGGTCTGCCGGCTTCGCCGGGCGCGGCGGTGGGCCGCATCGTGTTCACGGCCGATGACGCCGTGGCGCAGGCTCCCAAGTACCCCGTGATCCTGGTCCGCAAAGAGACCGTGCCGGACGACATTCACGGCATGGAAGTGGCCAAGGGCATTCTGACGGCTCGCGGCGGCATGACGTCGCATGCCGCTGTCGTGGCTCGCGGCATGGGCACGCCTTGCGTGGCCGGCGCCGAAGAGTTGGCGGTGGAAGAGTCGAAGAAGGTCGTTACGGTGCGCAAGACCGGCCAGACGCTGAAGGAAGGCGATTGGCTGTCGATCGACGGTTCGACGGGTCAGGTGTTCGCCGGCCAGGCCAACACGCTGGACGCCGATCCGAGCTCGGGTGTTCTCGCGAAGTTCATGGGTTGGGCCGATGAGTTCCGCGGCAAGTTCGGTGTTCGCGCGAACGCCGACATCCCGCGCGACGCAAAGGTCGCCCGCAAGTTCGGCGCGCAGGGCATCGGCCTGTGCCGCACCGAGCACATGTTCTTCGGTCCGGGCCGCATCGAGCACGTGCAGGCCATGATTCTGGCCCGCGACGAAAAGACCCGCAAGAAAGCGCTGGCGAAGCTGCTCCCGCTGCAGCGCAAGGATTTCGCTGGCCTGTTCCAGGCGATGGACGGATTCCCGGTCATCATCCGTACGCTGGATCCGCCGCTGCATGAGTTCGTGCCCAAGCGCGAAGACATGATGGTGGACTTGGCCAAGCTGCCGCACGCCACTCCGAAGGAAAAGAAGGAAATGGCGGCGAAGTACGGCATGGCGGTTCCGGAACTGAAGAAGGCGCTGCCGGAGTTGCTCAAGCGCGTGGAAGAACTGCATGAGTTCAACCCGATGCTCGGCCACCGCGGCTGCCGTCTCGGCATCACCTATCCGGAGATCACCGAAATGCAAGCCCGCGCTATCTTCGAGGCCGTTGCGCAGGTGGCCAAGAAGGGCGTGAAGGTTGTGCCGGAAGTCATGATCCCGCTCATCGGCAGCGTGCAGGAATTGGCCGATCAGAAGACGATCGTGAAGCGCGTGGCGGAAGAAGTTCTCGCCCAGGCCGGTCTGAAGAATCAGCACTACATGATCGGTACCATGATCGAGATTCCGCGCGCCGCCATCACCGCTGACAAGGTTGCCACCGAGGCGGAGTTCTTTAGCTTCGGTACCAACGACCTGACGCAGACCACGCTCGGCCTGTCCCGCGATGACTATGTTAAGTTCTCGAAGGACTACGAAGACAAGAAGATCTTCAAGGCCGATCCGTTCGCCGTTCTGGACCAGGAAGGCGTCGGACAGTTGATCGACATGGCCGTGAAGAAGGGCCGCGCGACCAACGAGAAGCTGGAAGTCGGCATCTGCGGCGAGCACGGCGGCGAGCCGAGCTCGGTGGAGTTCTGCTACCGCGTGGGCATGAACTACGTGTCCTGCTCTCCGTACCGTGTGCCGATCGCGCGTCTGGCCGCCGCTCAAGCCGCCATCAGTGGCGACAAGAGCGACACCATGCGCACCGCGTAACGAGAGTAGTTCGAAGTTGTGTTCTGAAAACGGGACCGGCCGTGCGCCGGTCCCGTTTTCTTTTTGCGCGGATGGAGCGACAATGCTGGCTATGGAGAGCCGGGACGCTCCAGCGCGGCCGACCGTTCTCGCCAAGGCCCCCGAGGAACTTACCACGGGGCGCCTGCGCCGCTTGGGCGAAGGCGTCGGGAAAGTCGTATACGCGTCCGATCATTGGGTGGTGAACCGTGCGCGTTCGACCTCCGAGATCGTGGCTCTCATCATCATCTGGAAACTGGCGCGCAAGCTGGCGCGTTTCCTGCCGGGCGGCGGACGGGCGTTTGAAAAACCCTCGCGGAGAATGCGCCTGCTACGTGTGGTGCTGCAAGCCTTGATTGCTCTCGCACCGCGCGGCGTCTGGTACACCACGCACATCGGCGAAATGTGGCGCCTCCATCAGGAACGGAACCGCACGGGGGAGCGCCTGGCGCAAGCGCATCTCAGCGGGACTTCACTGCTGCCGGAGCAGATCACATTCCCGCCCGTGCGAGTATACGTTGGCGGTTGGGCCGGTTGGCTTTTCGTCAGCCAGGCCACACAGCGCGTCGAAGCGACGCTCGATGCGCGGTTGCGCGAACTCGCGGCGCGAGGACGTTTCGACGAAATGGAACAGTGGCTGCTGCGGTTCATCGAATTCCGTCAGGCAGGTTGGCAGCGCGGCGTGTTCTCCGTGGATGCGCACCTGAAGAACTTTGGCGTGTGTGCCGACCGCGTGGTGCTGCTTGATACCGGTGGACTGACGAACCGTTGGAGCGAAATCGAGACGCGGCTGGTTTCCGGCCGCAGTGACACCCCGCCTCACATGGAGCTGGGGATGGGGAGCCTGCTTGAGAATCGCCCGGACATCGCGGAGCGTTTCAACCATCGCTGGAGAGAGGCTGTTTCACGCTCCGGAGTCCAGAAACACTGGCCTGTCTGAACAGGGCGCGAGTTAGCGGGAAGCGCGCCGGCCGCGCAACTTGCGTGCGCCGAAAGTCGCGAGAATCAGTCCCAGACCGGTCAGCGCGGCGCTTGCGGGCTCAGGTACCTCGCCGTCGGCGTCGCTGATGGATACGATACCGTAGTCCGAATTCGTGGAGTCGCTCGGACCGCCTCCCACAGCGACCGCCGTGAATTCGATCTTTTGAACTGCGGTGGAGCCGAACGGATTGGTGATTCGCCACACGCCGCCGCTCTCCGCAACGGCAGAGGCGAGGTTTTCAACCGTACTCCCCGAACCAGTCCACGTCGCGGTAGTCGAGCCGGTCGCGGTCAGTTCTCCGACTAGCGATGTCGGAGAGACGACCGTTACTCGCGCGATCTCGTTCACGACGTCGCTCCACCCCCCGTTGGGATACAGGAACGCGAAAATCAGTTCCGTGATGACGGTGGGAGCAGCATATTCGATGGTCAGCTTTTCGCCGTTCAAGTCGATTTCGGCGTCCGCGTAACCACCACCAATTCCGAAGCCGGTGTAAGCGCCAACCGTCTTGGCGTGGAACGTTGCGTCAACTCCACTTCCTTCCGCCGTGATGGTCGCAAAGCCGAGGTTCGCGTAGCTGGTGCCCATTTCAACAGGCACGTTGCTGGCGTTGATCACCCCCGCCAAAGACGTGGAAGCAGTAGCGAGGAGAAGTGCCGCTGCCGTAGCAAGCAGGCCTATCCTACCGCCGCTGCGATGACTTTTCCCCATTGTCGAATGTAATTTGATCATACCCGCATTCTCCCGCCACTGTACGTCATTCTCGCGGAAAATGCAAGCTAGCTTCGTACTATTCAACGGAAGACAGGTGGCACGCGAGAGGCGCGGCGATAGCGCACAGAAGGCTTCAAACGCTTATATATACCAGCTTAAGTATGTATGATTGCAGTTGAAATATGTTTGAAATTACGACGGTTTTGGTCCTTGACACTTCTCCCGAACTACGATAGACTTCACTAAGTAACTGGGACGTTCCCCTTAATATCTTCAACCTCGAAGTTCTTAGTCGCTGCTGGGGAATTTGTCGTTCTCAAGGTCAACAACTTATTAACTTGCTGTTTGTGACTGAGAGAAGAGGATTAGTGTTCTCCTGGTTCAGGTGCTGCCAATTTCCACCTTCCTATTTGATCGGTACTACAAGTACTAGGCAGTAGCAGAACTGAACAGTTTTCAGGAGGACGGGTGGTGAAGACGTTACTCGCAGTTGCGGTGACTCTTTTCTGCTTGAGCATATGCTGCTCGGCGGGAGAAACGGTTGCAGGAAAGCCGAACGATGAAGGGGCTCTGAATGCGGACCACAATCTGGGTGAGACCTACATTCTTGGACCGGGCGACCAGCTATCGATTTGGGCGCTGGGCGCGGAAGAAGTGGGCAAGTCCCCAGTGCGAATCGATCCAAGCGGGTACGTGGACCTGCCACTGGTGGGTCGCCTGCGAGCCGGTGGGCTGACCGTACAGCAGTTCCGGGACGACCTTGGCACGAAGCTACGGACATACGTACAGTCGCCGCAAGTAGCGGTAACGGTAACGGAGTCGCGCAGCCAGCCGGTGTCAGTGATCGGGGCCGTCAACAAACCCGGCATACATCAATTAGAAGGCCGCAAAACTCTGGTCGACGTTATCGCTCTGGCCGGAGGTGTGAAGCCCGAGGCGGGGCACACCATCCGCGTAACGCGCCGCGCCGAGCGAGGCGCGATTCCACTTCCAACCGCACATCCTGATGCGAGCAAGAAGTTCAGCGTGGTGGAACTCAACTTGGGCGCGGTTCTTGAGAGCCGCAATCCTGAGTTGAATATCACAATTGAGCCGCACGATGTCATTGCCGTGGCCAAAGGCGAATTGGTGTACGTGCTGGGCCAAGTGAAGAAGTCCGGCGGGTTTGTACTCAACGAACGCAAGAGCATTACAGCCTTGCAGGCGCTGGCGTACGCCGAGGGACTTGACCGCACGGCCGCTCCAAAGCAAGCGAAGATACTTCGCATCGTGCCCGGCCAGGCCGAGCGCGCCGAAATCGCGGTTAACCTGCGCGCGATTCTGGACGGCAAGTCGCAGGATGTCCCCATGCTGGCCGACGACATTCTGTTTGTGCCGAATAACTCGGCGCGACAGGTTGGCATGGCGGCGCTCAGCACCGCCGTGCAAGTGGGGACGGGCTTGATCATCTGGCGGCGCTAGGTGCTCAGGACCCTGGAGAGGTCACGAAGCAAATGGACAAATTGAATAAACCACTGACTCGCTGGAAATCGGGGGAAGAAGAGCGTGCGCTGGAACGAACGTCGCGGGTGCGCGAAGTGGCGCAGCCCGCGCCCGTAGTCGATCTGAAGCCGCCCGCAAGCAGTGTGGGTGTTGAAGCGCTGTGGCGTAACAAGTGGACGTTGATTTTGGGTATGGCAGTGTGCGCCGTGGTGGCCGCACTCGCGAGCGTTTATCAAACGCCGACTTACCGTGCTCGCACAACCATCGAAATCCACAACGTCAACGAGAACCTCCTGAACCTCAAGGACGTCGATCCGTATGCCAACGCCGGCACCGCTGCCGCCGACGTTAGCGTCGACAACTATATTGAGGTGGCGCAGAGCCGGTCGCTCATACGTGCGACGGTTGCGCGCCTGGGTTTAGAGAAGGACTTCACTAAGCGGACCGACCATTGGTACACTCCATGGCTCAACGTGCTTGGCGTGCGCCCTCCCGCTACCGAGCCACCCGAGGCGCAGGCGATTGCCGCGGTTTCCGGAAACCTGACCGTGCGCTCGCGCGGCACCCGCGTTATCGAACTGCTTTACGATGCCACCGATCCTGCACAGGCCGCGAAAGTACTCAACACTCTGACGAACGAATGGATCGAATGGAACCTGAACTCGCGCTGGCAGCGCAGCCAGCGCACCAGCGACTGGTTGTTGAGCCATGTCGCGGAACTGCGTCAACGGCTGGAAGATTCCCAGGATAAGCTACAGGCTTATGCGCGTAGTTCGGGCCTGATGTTTGTTTCCGAAAAACACAGCGTCGCCGAAGAGAAGTTACAGCAATTGCAGGCTGAGTTGTCACGCGCGCAGGCTGAGCGCGTGGCGAAGCAGTCGCGCTACGAAATTGCGAAAGCGCTTCCGGTCGACTCTCTGCCCGACGTTCTCGATAGTGGTCTGTTGCGTGAAGTGCAGAGCAAGCGAACCGACCTGGGCCGGCAACTTGCCGAAGCGCAAACGCTGCTCACGCCTTCGCACTACAAGGTGAAGCAGTTGCAAGCGCAAGTGGCGGAATTGGATACCGTGCTCGCTCGCGAACGGTCCAATATTCTGAACCGTATAGGTAACGACTACGAGGCAGCGCGCCGCCGCGAACAGTTGCTCACCACCGCCTACACGAATCACGCGGCTCTGGTGTCGGACGCCGCTGCCAAGGCGGTGCACTACGACATCCTCAAGCGGGACGTGGCCACCAACGGGCAGTTGTACGAATCAATCCTGCAGAAAGTACGGGAGTCCGGCATTGCGTCGGCCATCCGCGCCAGCAATATTCAGGTGCTTGACCCGGCCGAAGTTCCGGCACGTCCATTCAAGCCGAATATTGCGGTCAACACTCTTCTCGGCGCGACCAGCGGGTTGTTGCTGGCTTCGCTGTTGGTGTTTGTGCGCGAAAAGGCGGACCGTAGTTTCCGCGCACCCGGCGACGTAACGAGCTACCTGCACCTGCCGGAACTCGGGATCATTCCGTCCGCGGCAGACCAACTTCGGCTGAACGGCAGCCGCATCGAGTTGGCCTCTTGGAAGCAGCGTCCTAGCTTGGTGGCCGAATCGTTTCGCGCGACGCTGGCGTCGATTCTCGTCTCCGTGGACGCTCGTGAAGAATCCACCGTACTGCTGCTGACCAGCCCCGGCCCGGGCGAGGGCAAGACAACCGTATCCACGAATCTTGCGATCGCGTTGGCGAAAACGGGACGGGAAGTGCTGTTGGTGGACGCCGATCTACGCAAGCCGCGAGTTCACGAAATCTTCGGGCTTGACAACACTACCGGGCTGAGCGACCTGTTGCGTACGGAAGACCCAGCCAGTGACGACGAGATTCGCGCGCAGTGCCGTTCGACTGACCTATCTGGCCTGCACGTGCTGACCAGTGGACGTGGCGACGAAGAGACACTTGATTTGCTCAGCCGTCGGAGGATTCAGGACGTGATCGGGCGGCTTCGCGAAGGATTCGAGGCCGTTATCATCGACACTCCTCCGGTCATGCACCTTGCGGACGCCCGCGTTCTGGGACGGTTGGCGGACGCCGTGGTGCTGGTGGTGCGAGCCGGCGAAACCGACAGGGGTATGGCGATCGCGGCGCGCCGGCGGCTGGCCGAAGACGGCATCCCTCTACTCGGAACGATCCTCAACGACTGGAATCCGGACAGGTCGGGCTACGCCGCCAGTTACTACAGCTATTACACACAGGCCGCGAGTGGCGGCAAACAGTCCTGAAAGCGGTGTCGTCCACCTTCAGGAGATAGTTCAGGAACGAAGATGATATTGCTCGATTCAGAAACAATCAGAACTCGACCCTACGAGTCCGTCGCTGCGCACGTTGATGGGAAGCGCCACGGTATCCGTCACAGACTGCTCGAGATTCTGCTCGACCTGACGGGCCTGGCCATCGCTTGGCATCTCACCGTGAAGCTAGCTTCGTCGTTCCATCTCCCCGGCTTCGGGCATTTTGTGCAATCGGACATGGGGCTGCTGGTGCCGTCGCCCAGCGCGGTGTTGGCGCTTTGGGGGCTGGCCGCACTTTGGCTGGAGTGTTTCCGGCGCAGGACCAAAACGCCGTTGCACGGAGTGCCGCTACGAGTGATCGAATCGGCGATCACCGCTGCTGTGTCGGTGGCGATCCTGTGTTTCTTTACGGGTGACTTCAACGCCGAGACCAGCCGCTCCTTCGTGTTGCTGTTCACTCCGGTAAGCTTCGGCGTGCTCCTGCTTGGTCGTATGGCTGAACCTGCAATTCATCGGCAGGTGGAAACATTGTGGCCGTCACGCGAGCGCGTGGCGGTGATGGGAATCGGCGCGAGCGTACGCGACGTTGTCGATCGTGTTCGTAGCGCCGCGCACAGCGGCCTCGCTGTGGCGGGTGTCATTCTCCCGGACGGCGCATCACGGGAAGGACTTGGTAACCCGGTTCCGGTGCTCGGGACGGCGTCGCAGTTGGGTGAAATCGTAAATCGTGAGAGGCTCGACAGGATCATCGTCCTGGACCAGCAGCTCGATTCCGCGACCGCGGAACAGTGCTATCGGGTCGCGCGGCGTATGGGGGTGATCGTCAACAAAGTAGTCGACGGCGTGGGAACGAATGTCGAAGTCGGCGTTGTGTCGATATCGGGCCTTCCGCTGGTCGAAGTGAAACCGGTGTATTTCACCAAACGCCAGGAGCTGATCAAGAGAGCTTTTGACATTGTCGTCGCTGGTCTCAACTTGCTTCTGTTCATTCCCGTCTTAGCTGTGTTCGCGGCCTTAACTAAGTTAACTTCGCGCGGCCCGGTCTTCTATCGCGCCCCGAGGGTGGGCCGCGGCGGCCGTCATTTCAGCTTTCTGAAGTTCCGGTCGATGTACACCGGTCTCGAAAGCCGCGGCCACCTTGCGGCCCAGAACGAGCACAGTGGGCACATATTCAAGATGAAACGCGACCCGCGCGTTACCCCGCTCGGCCGCATCATGCGGAGGTTTAGCATCGACGAATTTCCGCAATTGATAAACGTGCTTTGCGGTGACATGAGCCTGATAGGACCGCGTCCGCTGCCCGCTTCGGACCTGGACCCAGACGGCCAGAGCCGCAAGTTTGCAGCATGGGCTGAGCAACGGTCTCGCGTGTTGCCAGGCATCACCGGGCTTTGGCAGGTATGCGGGCGAAGCGATGTGCCCTTCGAAAAAATGATGGAGCTGGACATCCAGTACATACAGAACTGGTCACTCGCTCTGGACCTGAAGATTCTGCTCAAGACGCCTTGGGTTGTTCTCACGGGACGTGGTGCTTACTAAGAAGCGACATGAACTTACCGGTGCTTACAGATCAGTTGCGAACGACGCCGGCGGACAACGGTGCGAGTGAACGGAACCTCGCCGCGTTCCTGCGCCTGTTGTTTGATCTGTTGGACCGGCACGAAATCCGGTATGTGGTTCTGCACTCCTACGACGATCTTCCGGACGGTCTTCCAAGCGACCTCGATATGGCAATCGACCCGGACGACGTTGCGGAGTTGGCGGCAGTGTTCGCGGGTTTGGAGGGAGCCGGCTACCGCGTCGTGCAGCGCTTGAACTACGCGCCTGATGGCAACTACTTCGTGATCTGCTGGACGCAAGGCATCACGGTACAGGCTGTTGCAGTCGACTTCATACAGGCGCATCGCCGAGCCGGTGTGTATCTGGCGTCGGCGGAAGATCTGCTGGACGGCCGCAGACGACACCGCAATTTTTGGATCCCGGCGCCAGAGGTGGAATTCCAGTATCTTCTCGCGAAGAAGGCGTTGAAACGGGATGGAGTGCGCGCGTCACAACAACAGCGACTGCGTGAACTCTGCGAATTGCTGGGGCGCGACAAAGCCGAACCGATCGCGGCGCGGCTGTTCGGGCCACGCGAGGCTGAGAAGGTCGTATTTTCGTGCCTGGCGGGAGCGCCGGGCGAGACGTTGGAAAGCCTGCGAGGAAAGGTGCGAGCCACTGCCGCGCGCCGTGCGGGGCTGGAAACACTGCGTCAGGTGTGGATGGAAGTCAGACGCCGTATCATGCGTTGGTGGCGGCCCACGGGGTTGTTCGTCGCGGTGCTCGGGCCGGACGGTTCCGGCAAGAGCACGCTGCTCGATGGACTGCTTAGTCAAATGCAAGGGCCGTTCCGGCGCAGCCGCGTCTTTCACTGGCGCCCGATGCTAATTGCAGGTGGAAATGGCGCAAGCAACACCGCACCGCATCGTCAGCAAGCCCGCCCGGCAGCTGCGTCGGTATTACGTGCATGCGTGCACTTCGCGGATTACTGGCTCGGCTATTGGCTGTGTGTGCGTCCCGCGCTGGTGCGTTCGACTTTGGCCCTTTTTGACCGTTACTCGTACGACGCGGCCATCGATCCGGCGCGCTACCGTTTTCCGGAGTCCGTGCGGCGCTTTCTCAACTGGATGGCCCAGCTTACCCCGAAGCCAGACATCACTTTGGTTCTCGACACGCCGCCGGAAGTGGCCCTGGCGCGAAAACGCGAAACGGAATATGAGGATGCCGCTAGATTGCGCGCGCGGTACCTCGAGCGCGCGTTACGCGATCGCCGTTTCCACGTTTTGGATGCGGCGCAACCGGCGCAGGAAGTTGCCGCCAACGCCACCGCCGAATTGATCAGCTTTCTTTCGACACGATTTGCACGCCGGGAGAAGCAGTCGCTGACAGTTGCGACATCACACGTGTCAGCGAGAGCCCGGACTTGGAATGAGGCGTTGCGATGGTTACCACGTAGCCGCCGCCGATCCCGCGTTGGGGCGACGCATCGCTACCTCGCTGTGCCGGGAGCGGCCAACCCGCGTCTGCTGCTGCCCTTGGATGCGCCACGAGCGTTGCACGCGGGCATCAATGCGTACGCGCCGTGGACCTTGCGAGCGAAGACAGCGAAATCGCTGCTTCACGCCGCGTCATGGGCGGGCGTAGTGCACGCCGCTGGCGACCAGATCGAGCTCGACGAATCGTACCTGCTGGACATTCGCGAACTCACGCGCGAAGTGACCGGAGTGAATGACCCGGTGTTCGCACTGCTGCCAGGCACACCGGGGCGGCGGTCGAATCTCACGTTGAAAGCGATGCGGCGGGACGGCGCGGAACTCGGTTTCGTGAAGGTGCCTTCGACTGTCGAGGCCGTTGCGCGAGTCCGCCACGAAGCCGCAGTGCTGCGAATCCTTGGACGCAACGAGACATTGGGCGGTAGTATCCCGCAAGTGCTGTTTGCGGGCGAATGGGGGGAAGGCGGTTACCTCCTTTTCCAATCGGTCGGGGCGGGGAAGCCAGGGCCGACGCACTTTGGGCGGCCGCACCGGGACTTTCTGCGTGCATTGATAGCAACGTCCAGCGTGTCGCGCAACGCGAAGGAGTTGGTGGAGGAGACCGCGGTCGAGTGGGAACAAGGCCCGGCGAGCGCTATGGACGCGAGTTGGCGGAGCCTGGCGCGATTCAGCTTGGAGGAGGCGGCCGCGGGTCTCGCTGGAGCCTCCGTCTCATGCGGGATCGCGCATGGTGACTTCGCGCCATGGAATGCGCGGCTTTCCGAGGGACGGCTTTTCGTATTTGACTGGGAAGCCGCCGAATGGGAAGCGCCCGCGTGTTGGGATCGCTTTCACTTCGAGATACAAGTTCTGTCGCGCCTGCGCCGGAGCGGGAATTTGCCACCTGCTTCAGCGGTGGAACACGCGATCCGGCAGCCCGGCCTTCGCCCGCTGCTATCGCTGTACCTGTTGCGTTCGGCAGCCGGTTTGGTCCGTGACGGCGTGGAGCCGGCGAATCGTTCGTTTGTAGTTCGACGGAACTTATTGATTCACTTACTTGGCCAAGCGGGGAGGAAGTAACTAAGTTGCGTATTGGATTCTATTTGTTTCACTTTCCGGAACCGGGCGGAACCACGACGGCGTTGAAAGGCCTGGCTGCGGGTCTATCACGCTTGGGCCACGTCGTGACGATCTACTGCTGCGGAGGAGCCGCGCCACCATCACCTTCTCTCGTGGACGGTCCACGCATACAGTGGTTCAGCGCTGCGAGCCGGAATCCTCTGCATGTTCCCCAGGCGTTGCTGGATAGAATCCAGGCCAACCAGGACAAGCTGGACTTGTTAGTGGTCCACGGTTCATTCAACCCACACATGCCGGCGGTTGCCAGATGTGCTCGGCGCGCCGGACTGCCATACATCGTCTGGCAGCCGGGGCTCTACCATCCCGAAGTGTTTAAGAAGAATCGCTGGAGAAAGCTGACTTACATCGGTCTGTTCGAACGCCCGATGCTACGTGGCGCTGAAGCGGTGCAGGTGTTCTCGCATCGCCAGACCGAGTGGTTGCGGGAACTCGGCATACACACGCCGACCTTCGTTGCGCCGCTTGGTGTCAACCCACATGAACTGGATGAAGCGGTGATGCAATCGGCGCGCGCAAATCAGATAGCGTTCGGGCATCCCATGCGCTTCCTGTATCTGGGCCGCATGGATGTTCACACCAAGGGCCTCGATCTGTTGCTGGAAGCGCTGGCGCTTGGCCTGCGCGAGGGGCGGTTGCCCCAAGATGTGCAGCTGCAAATGGTGGGCCCCGATCAAGCCGGCGGACAGCTTCGACTACAGCGATTCGCGGAACAACTGGGTATTCGCGAGAACGTCCGTTTCCGCGGTCCTCTCTGCGGTGCGGACAAATGGAACGCCATTCTCGATTGCGATGCGTTGGTGCTGCCTTCGCGGCACGATGCGTTCCCCACAGTGGTGGTGGAGGCCATGGCCGCCGCCAGGGTTGTGGTGGTGACCGACGAGACCGGAGTGTCGCCGTTTGTCGAACGCGAACGCTGTGGCTACAACGTTCCAGCCACCGTTTCAGGGATCTGCTCCGGCTTGGAGCGGGTGTCGCAATCGAAAGCGGATTGGAGCGAAATGGGCGCGCGTGGACGTAGCTGTGTACACGCGCAGCTTACCTGGGAGTGTATCGCGCGCCGCGTGGGCGAGTTCTATGAGAGCGTCTTCGATCGCACACAGCCGAAACCGACGCGGTTGCCGGCCTGGGAGCGAGCAGCCATATGAAAACACTTCTGAAGAACATCAGCGCACGGACGTTGGGGCGGTGGACCGCGGGCGACTCGTCGGACCGTGTAGTGGTTCTGTGCTACCACTCCATTCATCCGACCAAGGAATTCAGTTCCACCGATCCATCCACGTTCGACCAGCACTTGGATTGGCTCAACCGCAACTACGACGTCATCCCGTTCCGGCAAGTCTGGGAAGCGGCTCACCGTGGCAGGCGCACGCGGCCCGCGGTGGCGATCACGTTCGACGATGGCTATGCCGACAACTATGAGTACGCTTTCCCGCTGCTCGCCAAGCATGGGCTGCCCGCGACCATCTTTCTCACCGCGGGTCTAATAGATAAAGCCCCTGCGGTAATCGAGCGTTTCCGGATGCTGCGGCGCGCCACGGATGAAGATATCAAGCCGCTGGAGTGGTCCGAGATACGCGAGATGTCGCGCGCCGGTATTGAATTCGGCGCACACACATACAGCCATCCGAACCTGGCAAGAATGTGCGGCAACGCGCTGCGGCATGAATTGACCGAAGCCAGGCACATTTTGCAGCAGCGTCTGGGACAAGACATCGATTTGATGGCCTATCCGTTTGGCAAGCCAGGCGAGTTCTACACAGCGGAAACCGTCGACGCCGTGCGCTCCGCTTCGTACCGCTATGCGGCGGCGGTTCTGTTCCGCAACGTCCGCACGTCGGATTCGGCGTTCGAGATTCCGCGCTTCTTTGTCACGCGCGACAGCATTGAAACGCTCCGTCAGAAGATTCACGGTTGGTGGGACTTGGTGGCGCGTTGGCAGGAACGTGGAGTCCGGAGCATGTTCGTGCCAGATGCCGGCCGCCGGGGGTTGGCAGGGCATTCGGGAGCTTAACGATGGCAGGAATCGACGCAGCAATCGTCGCGAAAGCACTCGTCACGGGAGCCACCGAGAAGGTGGAATCCTCTGATAAGTGGGTGGTGCGCGCCACGTGGGTGTACAAGGGTGCGCTGGCGGTTGCCGATCAAGGGTTGATTTCGGGATCGAATTTTCTGTTGAGTGTTCTTCTCGCCCGGTGGTTGTCGGTGGAACAGTACGGCGCCTATGCGCTGGGCTTCTCATTGTTCTTGCTGGCCGCCAGCCTCCATCAGGCGCTGCTCATCGATCCGATGAGCGTTCTAGGGCCGGCGGTCTACTGGGAGGACCGCCGGCGCTATCTCGGTGCGCTGATTACACTGCATACGGGGGCTGCTCTGGCGATTGCAGTTGCGCTAGGCGCCACCGCATTCGCCACCGACTGGTTCTTTCCGGGCGGGGTGCTGGAGCAAGCTCTGGCCGGACTGGCCGTCGCCGCGCCCTGTATTCTTCTGTTCTGGCTTCTGAGGAACGCTTCCTACATCGAGCTTTCTCCAGGTGTCTCGACGCTTGGCTCGTTGCTCTACGCCGTGATTCTGTTTTCCGGCGCGGTCGTGTTCTACCAGTTTCATCTGCTATCAGTACGGTCGGTCTTCTACTTGATGGGCTTCGGCTCGCTGGCGGTATCCGCGTTCCTTCTCTGGCGCGCCAAGCCGCTTTGGCCCAACGCGGAGTTCACCGCCAAGGTGTGGCGTGAGCATTGGGACTTTGGCCGATGGGGTTTGGCGAAAGCGGGTGTGGAATGGAGCGGCGACAACTCCATCTACGCGCTAACGGCAGTTCTGCTTAAGGTGAGCGACGTCGGCGCGTTGCGTGCCTTAGGCAACCTGGCCCTTCCACTCTCGCACATCTCGGCGGCGGTTGGCCGCTTGCTGCAACCGTACATCGCGAGAGCCGCCGGGACGGACGGCGCGGCCGCGGTGAACTCCGCCGTAAAGCGTACCCTGCTGTTGTACGCCGCCGGGGCCGGCGTCTATTCGCTAGTCGTTGTGTTTCTGCACAAACCGCTGGTGAATTTGCTCTATGCCGGCAAGTTCGATTCCTCGGCCGCCTTGGCGCCATGGATCACTCTGGGGATGGCGCTCTGTGTTGTCAGCTACAGCTTCGCCGCCGGATTGCGGGCGATGAAGGCGCCGTCGGGTGTTTTTGCGTCGGCCGCGGCCATGGCTATTACGGCCGTCGCCACCGGCATTCCACTGGTGCTGCTGTATGGTTTCGCCGGCATCGTCGCGGCGGAGTTTGCCGCATCGGTGGCGACCCTGACGGTAGCCTGGTACCTATTCCGGCGCGTAATCTCAAACGCCGAAGGCAAGCGAACGGAGGTGCCCGGTGTCTGAGCGCCTGCGCGTGCTTCTGTCGGCGTACGCATGCGAGCCGGGCAAGGGCTCCGAGCCAGGTGTGGGTTGGAACTGGGTCTTGCAGTCGGCCCGCTTCCATGACGTGTGGGTGTTGACGAGAGCCAACAATCGCCCCGCGATTGAAGCGGCTTTGCGCGAACGGCCGATGCCCAACGTGCACTTCGTCTATCACGATCTGCCGCGATGGGCTCGCTTCTGGAAACGCGGCCAACGCGGTGTGCGCACTTACTATGCGCTCTGGCAACTTACCGCCGCGCGGGTGTGCCGGGAACTCCAT
The DNA here is from genome assembly GCA_964505625.1 of uncultured Solibacteraceae bacterium. GTDB lineage: Bacteria > Acidobacteriota > Terriglobia > Bryobacterales > Bryobacteraceae > JAJFUV01. The sequence goes on from CAZDIZ010000053.1 coordinate 24,180, forward strand.
CGCGACGTGAACTTCGACGCTGCCCATCACGTGACGCTGGTCAATTACTGGATGCCGAGTTGTCTGGCGTGGCTGCCTGTTCCGTTCGTCTGGGGGCCTGTCGGCGGCGGGGAACCGTTGCCGGAAGGCTTTCGCGATTGGCTTGGATGGCGCGGCAAGTTCTATGAAACGGCGCGCGCGGCGGCCCGCGCGGCCGGAGAACTCGGTCCATTCGTGCGGAAGACGGCGCAGCGTTCCGCAGTGGCATTGGCGACTACGCGGGAAACCGCTTCGCGGCTTGCCCGTCTTGGGTGCGGCAACGTGCGGGTCGTTTCCGAAGCCGGGCTGCCCGAGAATGAACTGCGGCGGCTGGCGCTGCTGCCCACGCCCGAATCTGCGCCGTTCACGCTGCTCAGTCTCGGGCGGTTGATCCACTGGAAGGGTTTCGAACTCAGCCTTCGTGCCTTTGCCGCGTTGAAAGTCTCGCATCCCGATGCTCAGTACTTGATCGCCGGTGATGGTCCCGAACGCGGCAAGCTCGAGCAAATCACGCAATCGCTGGGACTCTCGAACAACGTGCGTTTCCTTGGACAGCTTTCTCGATCAGAGGTTCTCGATGTGCTGGGCCGTTCGCACGCGCTGGTTCATCCGAGCCTGCACGATTCCGGTGGCTGGGTCTGCCTGGAAGCCATGGCTGCCGGACGGCCGGTGGTGTGTTTGAACCTGGGCGGGCCGTCCATGCAGGTCAGCGATGAGACCGGTATCCGCGTGCGTGCTGAAGGGCCGCGATCCACCATCGCGGGGCTGGCCGCCGCGTACTGCCGGTTGGCGTCGAATCCGGAGCTTCGCGCGAGTATGGGCGACGCGGGGCGCAGGCGCGTGGCGGAAGAGTTCGCCTGGAATCGAAAGGGAGAGCAGTTCGCGAATCTATATCGGCAACTCGTACAGGGCCGGCCGGAAGATGCGGAGACCGGGACGTTGGCGTTTGCGCGGGGAGGTGGATCATTCTGAGATCCGGCGCCATTTCGAATCCGTCGCCCTCCGTGCTTTGGGGGGTGCTGGTGTGCGCTGCCGCCGTCGCCGGTCTGGCCGTCCCGTCTTCGCCGGAGATTGCGTTCGCGGTGCTCGGACTGTTTTCAGCAGCGTTGCTGTTTCTGGCGCCAGCTTACTTATGGGTCATTGCTGCGGTGGCGACTGCCGCCATGTCTCGCCTTCTAGTTGCTTGGGGCGTGGCACCGTCCTTGCTGAATTTCTGCCATTTTCCGCTGGTATGCGGTGCGGTTGTACTGGCGATCCTACGGCCTTCGCAAACTCCGCACCGCGCGGCTAACAAGGTCGGCGCGGGCGTTCTGGGAATGTTGGCGCTCTGCCTGCTGAGCTGGCTGGTAGGTGGTGGCGAACCCGCCCGGCCGTTTTTCACTTGGCTGGTCTTCTGTGAACCCTTTCTGCTGGTCTACGCGATTCTGCGGCGCCCTCCGCCGCCCAAGGTTGCCGCTCGCATTTGGGACATGATCCTCGGGCTCGCCGCAGTCCAGTTCGTCCTGGGGATCTATCAAGCTGCCACCATCGGGACCGGCGACACGGTGCAAGGAACTTTCATCGGCCAGGGCGCGGGCGCGCACATCGCGGGAGCGATTTGCCTCACCGGCGTGATGATCACCGTGGCTCGTTCGCCGCACGCGAGCCGTCCGCTATACAAATTCGCTTGGCTCGCCGCGGCCGGGTTGCTGTTCCTGATTCCGATTCTCGGCGATGCCAACCAGGCGACTGCAGCGTTTCTGCCGGGTATGGGGATCATCTTCTTGTCCTCGCGCGACGTGAAGCCGTCGCAGCTGATCCTGCCCTGCCTGTGCGCGCTCGCTCTGGTGTGCGCGGGCTTTTTGTTCTATCCGCCGCTACAGCGGTTGGCCGACGAAGACATTTTGACCCGCGGCATCCGAGGCAAGACCGAAGCCTTTGTCTGGGTCGCGGGCGCGATGTCACACTCGCCGGCCGGTTGGGTAGTGGGATTAGGGCCTGGCAACACGGTGAGCCGCGTGGCGCTGCTTTCGGTGGGCGCGACGGTGAAGGGCGACTCGCCCATCAGACTACTGGGCCTCAAGATGGCGCCCATCACCCACGATCTTTTACTCAAGACCAAGAACAACTGGATGTACGCAAGTTCTTCGGCATGGTCCGGAATTTCCAGTTGGCTCGGTGTGTTGGGAGACCTGGGAATCGCGGGCGTCGCGCTCTATCTGTGGATAGGCTACTTACTCTGGCGCGCGAGCCGCACCGACGGTGGTTGGCGCGCCGGTGTAAGTCGCGCGAGTTTGCTGATGGCCGGCTTGCTCGGTGGACTTTACAGTTGGTTGGAAGAGCCTGGTTACACGCTGGTCGCCGCAACTGTGATTGGCCTTGCGGTGATTGCCGCCGAAGACGCCGCGCCCCGGGCCGGCGCGTCCGCAGCCGGGAGGGCGACACCGTGAAGGTACTCATTCTTCACAACCGTTACCGGCAACACGGCGGAGAAGACCAAGTGGTGCAAGCCGAAGCCGCGCTGCTGCGCGAACGTGGCGTTCACGTGCGGCTGGTGGAAGCCGACAACGGCAGACCGGAAGGCGAAGGCCCCTTGCGCACCGTGACCATGGCGGCGGCGGCAGCCTGGTCCCCCGCGTCTTACCGCTTTGCCGCACGCATCTGCCGCGAGTTTCAACCCGACGTTGTGCATGTACACAACTTCTGGATGTCGCTATCGCCATCGGTTCACGCGGCCTGCCGCGCCGCCGGAGCGGCCACGGTACAAAGCCTCCACAACTTCCGCTTACTTTGCGCCAACGCTCTTCTGCTCAGAGAAGGGCGCGCGTGCCTGGACTGCGTGGGAGGTAGCCCGCTACCAGGAGTGATGCGGCGTTGCTATCGCGACTCCCTATTAGCGTCGGCCGCCGTGGCGGGCATGATCACCGCCAATCGCTTCCTGCGAACCTGGCACCGTAACGTGGATGCGTTCATCGCGCTGAGCGAGCATTCACGCAGCAAATTCGCTGCGGGAAAGATCCCCACCGACCGTCTGTTTGTGAAACCAAATTTCCGCGAAGATCCCGGAGAACCCGCCAGCCGCCCGTCTTCCTCCAAAACGTTTGTGTTTGCGGGCCGGCTGTCTTCTGAAAAAGGACTGGACACGCTCATTGAAGCTTGGGTGCAGGCGCGCCTGCCGGAGCCTGCCCGTCTGTTGATTGTGGGTGACGGTCCGGCGCGCGACAGCCTCGTGATGCAAAGCAGTGCACTAGGTTTGGACCCCACACGGGTGACGTTTGTCGGCCGCAAGACACCGGCGGAGGTCCTCGAGTTGGTGGCTGGCGCCCGTGCGGTGATTCTGCCGTCGCTGTGCTTCGAGAATTTTCCCGCGTTGCTCGCGGAAGCTTACGCCTGCGGGCGGCCGATGATCGCCTCAGATTCTGGCGCGCTCGGGGAGTTGGTGGATCAAGACCGGACCGGCCTGAAGACGCCTCCCGGCGATGCGTCCGCGCTTGCCCAGGCACTACGGCGGATGGCGGCCGATGATTCACTGGCCGATTCACTCGGTCGTGCCGCGCGGCGCGAATTCTTAGCGAAGTACACACCCGAAGAGAATCACCGTAACTTGATGCGCATCTATCGCTTCGCCGCGGAACGCCGCGGCCGCACGCTTCCACGCGCTTTGCGTTCTTTCGAGCCCGCGACCGTGACAGAAGGAGGACTCTAAGACCATGCCGCAATCCGCGCTTGCGCCGATTCACCCACGTAAACAATCCATTGTGGGCGTCGGCATCAGCATGACTTCGTATCGCGAAGTCGCCGACGTGTGTGACCGTTGGATAGCCGAACGCCGCGCCGCGCCGGCCGGCACGCTTGAACGCGCTCGCTACATTTGCGTTACTTCTGTTCACGGCATCGTCAGCGCGTTCCTCGATCGGTCGTTGCGTCCGATCTTCAACGCGGCCGATATCGCCACGCCCGACGGGATGCCGGTCGTCTGGGCACTACGCAGCCTGGGCGCGCGGTCGCAGCAGCGTGTATACGGACCCGACCTGATGTTGACGCTGTGCAAACAGGCCAGCGAGCGCGGCCACCGCATCTTCCTCTATGGGGGGCGCGAGGAGATGCTCGCCGCACTCTGCGAGCGTCTCAAAGCGAAGATGCCGGGACTCAATATCGTAGGTGCATACTCGCCGCCTTTCCGTCCGCTCACGCCCGCTGAGGATGCGCAGATCGTCAGGCAGATCCTCGAATCGGGCGCGGACCTGCTGTTTGTGGGGCTCAGCACGCCGAAGCAGGACCGCTGGATGCTCGCACACCGTGACAAGCTGCCCGGAATTGTCATGGCGGGTGTGGGGGCGGCTTTCGATTTTCACGCTGGCCGCGTGTCTCAAGCGCCGCGCTGGATGCAGCGCGCTGGATTGGAGTGGCTGTTCCGCTTGAAGGAAGAACCAGTCCGGCTTTGGAAGCGTTATCTCCTGGTAACTCCCCTATTTCTTCCACTGTGGGGGTTACAGTTACTCGGCTTACTTAAGTATGGTGATGAACCAGTGCGCCCATGACTTAGAAGTTGCCGAAAGACGGGACAGACTGCTCTGCCCGCCTTGGGGGCAGAGTGGTCTGTCCCTGGTCTTTCAGCAGCCGGTTAGAAGTAACACGATATCGATACTAATAGAATCTGGGTTTCGTTTAACACATCTAACACACGAGGGGTAACATATGACTTACAGAAAGAAAGTGCTTGTCACTGGGGCGGGGGGCTTTATTGGTCACCATCTGTCGAAGTATTTGGTGAACCGCGGATACTGGGTCCGCGGCGTCGATATAAAGGAGCCGCAGTACGAACCGTCTTCGGCGCACGAATTCCTCAACCTGGATCTTCGCTATTGGGAGAACTGCCTGAAGGCCACCGAAGGCATGCAGGAAGTCTACGCATTGGCGGCGAACATGGGCGGCATCGGCTTCATCGAGCAGAACAAGGCCGTCATCGTCCGCGACAACACGTTGATCAACGCGCACACCATCGAGGCGGCACGCGTGCACGGCGTCGAACGTTATCTGTACACGTCCAGCGCCTGCATCTATCCGGGCTATCTGCAAAAGGACACCAACGTCACGCCACTGAAGGAAGAGGACGCGTATCCGGCTGACGCGGAAGACGGCTACGGCTGGGAGAAGCTCTACATGGAGCGAACCTGCCGGCATTACCGCGAGGACTTTGGATTGGAAACCCGCGTGGTGCGCTTCCACAACATTTTCGGCCCTCTCGGCACATACGACGGCGGCCGTGAGAAGTCGCCCGCGGCAATCTGCCGCAAGGTCGCGTTGGCCGACAACCCGGGCGTGATCGACGTGTGGGGCGACGGGCTGCAGACTCGCAGCTACTGCTACATCGACGATTGCGTCGAGGGGATCTATCGGCTTATGCGTTCCGACTACGCCGATCCGCTCAATCTCGGCCAGGACCGCATGCTCGCGATTAACGAACTGGTGGACATTGTGGCGCGCATCGCGCACAAGTCGATTCGCAAGACGCACAATCTGGATGCGCCGCAAGGAGTGCGCGGCCGCAACAGCAACAATGATCGGCTTCGTAAGGTGCTGGGCTGGGAACCCTCCATCTCGCTCGAAGAAGGTCTGAAGAGAACGTACCAGTGGATTGTCGGCGAGTTAGTCAAGGAAGGGCGCTTGCCGGCGCAAACCATGCCGGCCAGCAAGACGGCGTAGGCGGGGACTGCAAACCAACAGCGGGGGACGGTTACTGGGAGCCGTATGAGAGTCGGGTGTTTTCTTCCATCATTGGTTGAAGGCGGCGCTGAGCGCGTCACGCTCACCTTGGCTCATGCCATGGCGGAGCGTGGTGTTCAGGTCGACATGGTGCTAGGGCGAGCGGAAGGCGCATATCTTTCCGAGGTCGGCCCGGATCTGAACCTTGTGGACCTTCAGTCACACGAAGTGACGTTAAGGTTGCGCGCTCTGGTCGCGTACCTGAAGCGCGTCAAACCCGATGCTCTGCTGGCCGCCGAGGACTTTGCCAACGTTGCGGTGCTGGCAAAGCGCTTGGCGCGTTGCGAGACCAATGTTGTTGCGGGGGTCCACAACAACGTCACGAACTTGTTTCACTCTCAGTCCGGATGGAAGGCGCGTGCACGCGCCTTCACCTTCCGGAAACTGCTGCCGCTGGCCGACTACGTTGTGTGCGTGTCGCAAGGGGTTGCCGACGATATCGCGAAGACTACTCGGGTTCCGCGCGAACGCACTCGCGTGATCTACAATCCTTTGCCGCTCGATTACATTCACGCCCAGGCGGAGACGCGCGTTGACCATCCCTACTTCACGGCAGGTTCGCCACCGGTATTCGTGAGCGTCGGCCGCCTGACGCCGCAAAAGGACTTTGCGAATCTCATCCGGGCTTTCGCCATCCTTCGTGCGAAAACACAGGCGCGCCTGATCGTTCTGGGAACCGGCGATCTGCTCAACGGTCTCAAGGATCTCGCCACGTCCCTCGCGGTGCAGGACGATGTGTGCTTCGCGGGTTTTGTCTCGAATCCCTACGCGTACATGGCCAGATCGGCGGCCCTGGTGGTTTCGAGCGTTTTTGAAGGTTTGTCGACAGTTCTCATCGAGGGTCTCGCCTCGGGAACACAAGTGGTTTCGACGGATTGTCCTTCCGGGCCCAGAGAGATTCTCGAAGACGGGAAGTTGGGAAGGTTGGTGCCGGTCGGCGCTCCGAAGGCCCTGGCCGAGGCCATGCTGGACTGCGTGCTGCATCCGATCCGGCATGCGGGTGTCGCCGAGAGTCTGAAACGTTTTCGGACGGAACGAATCGTCGGCCAGTATCTCGATGTGCTCGCCGCTCCTCCGCGCCGCGCCGCGGGGACCGGCTCGCGCGCGCCGCTATTAAAGGAGGCTTCATGAAACGGTTCGCTGTATTGGCGCCCGCGTTGTTGGGGTGGCTCACCAGTTTGTTCGCACAGATTACACCGGTGGCAAAACCCGGCGCACCGGAACTCGGTAGCGGACCTGTTCGCGTTAGCGGATTTGTGCGCGTGATCGACGGCGAAACGATCGAAGCGCGGATCAGAGGACGGCGCGTCGCGATTGGTCTCATCGGCATCACAGCGCCGCAAGGCAATACGGCTTGCGGCAAGCTGGCCACTAAGGCGCTGCAGCAGATGGTGATGGGCGGTATGCACCTTGAGGAAGACACTACCATCGGTTTCGACAAACGTCGCCGCCGCATGTACTACGCCCTGACGCTCAGCAAAAAATCGGTCACGACGGAATTGGTGCGCGCGGGCTTTGCGAAGGCCAACGGCGAAGGCCGCGAAAAGAAAGACCTGCCCGCTGTCGAAAACGACGCGCGAGCTACCTCGCGCGGTTGCGTGTGGACGCCGAACACCAAGGGCATCGCCGAACACAACGCTTCGAGCGACGCGACGACTGAGCCGGTTCCCAACCAAGCCTCCGACAATAGCGGCGCGCCTCGCGCCGCGGTCTCGCTGCCCGGCGGATTCGCTGTGGAGACCCTGGTTGCCGGGTTGAACTTTCCCACCTCGTTCGCATTTCTCCCCGACGGGCGCATCCTCATCGCGGAGAAGCGAGGTGTGGTCCGCGTCTACAAGGGTGGTGCGTTGTTGACCGCGCCGCTAATCGATATCACTGATCACGTCAACGACTACTGGGACCACGGCCTGCTTTCCATCGCGCCGGATCCTAACTTCGCCACCAACGGCTACCTGTACTTACTGTACACTTACGAAAACGACGCGACGCAGTATAACAGCACTAAAACTGCGCGGCTTACCCGCGTTACCGTTTCCGGCGACACCGCGGCGCCAGCCACGGAGACAACCATTCTCGGGACGGTAGTTGGAAGTACCTGCAACGCTTTCCCGGCCGGCACTGATTGCATCTCTTCCGACGGTCCATCGCATTCGGTCGGCGACATCAAGTTCGCCGCGGATGGAACCATGTTTGTGACTGTCGGCGACAGCGCTTCGTTCAACTTGGTTGACGACAACGCGCTGCGGGCACAGAACCTTGACCTGTTGGCGGGTAAGGTTATTCGCATCACGACTAGTGGTGCCGGCCTGTCCACCAATCCCTTCTGGACAGGCGATGCATCAGCCAACCGATCCAAGATCTGGGCCTATGGGTTTCGTAATCCGTACCGCTTTACGGTCCAGCAAAGCACGGGCACTCCAGTGATCGGCGATGTGGGGTGGGACGACTACGAAGAAGTCGATATCGGCGCCGCCGGTGGCAACTACGGATGGCCATGTTTTGAGGGACCAATCGTTCAGGTTGGCTATCAGTCAAAGACCGTATGCCAGGCGCTCTATTCGCTCGGCTCCGGCGCAGTGAAGACGCCGCTATTGAACTGGAGTCACCTTGGTGCGAGCTCAGCGGTGACGGGCGGACCGTTCTACACCGGAACGCTCTATCCAGTGCAGTATCAGGGCCTGTACTTCTACGGCGATTACTCGCAAGGTTGGATCAGGACGGCGCGCCTGGACAGTTCGAACAACCTGATTGGCGGCCCTTACGATTTCGCGTACGCAGCCGATGGGCCCGTCGATATTCAAATGGGCCCCGATCAGCTTCTCTACTACATCGCCATCAACACTGGCGAACTGCGCCGCTTCGTTTCGACAGGCGCCGACACCACTGGCCCGCTCATCACCAGCACCAATCCTGTGAACGGCGCGCCGGCGATTCCTCTGAGCGCAACCGTGAGCGCCGTGTTCAATGAGTTGATCGACTCCACGACGCTGTCAGCGGCCACGTTCACGCTGACCAAGCAAGGATCGGCGACGCCGTTAGCCGCGACGGTGACTTACAACGGCGACACTCGAACCGCGACGCTAACACCGTCGGCGGAGCTCCAGCCGGGTACCGTCTACACAGCGCGGCTTGTCTCCGGCGCGTCCGGCGTGAAGGACCTGGCAGGAAACGTCATGTTGGCCGACGTGACATGGAGCTTCACTTCTATCTCGATCAATCCGCCGCCTTCTGGAACCAGCTATGTCAGCGACCTTACCTGGATTGCCATGACCAACGGGTGGGGAAGCGCGGAAAAGGACCGGAGCAATGGCGAGCAGGCGGCCGGCGACGGGCTTACGCTCACTCTGAATGGCACCACGTACGCCAAGGGGATCGGCGTGCATGCCGCATCCGACATTCGCTACAACCTTGGCGGAACGTGCTCGGCGTTTACGGCCAGTGTGGGCGTGGACGATGAGGTGGGCACCAAGGGATCGGTTGTCTTCCGCGTCCTAGGCGACGGCGTCATTCTCTTCGACAGCGGCGTCATGACCGGCGCGACGGCGACCAAGACCGTAAATGTGAATGTTTCTGGCCGCAACGAATTGGTGCTGGTCGTGACCGATGGTGGCGATAACGCCGACTACGATCATGGTGACTGGGCCGACGCCAAGGTGACCTGCGGCAGCACGGGCGGGGATACGGTGCCGCCTTCCGCCACCAGCGTCTCGCCGGCCAACGCATCTGTGGCGGTTCCAATCACCGCGCACGTCACGGCGACGTTCTCGGAAGCCTTGGACCAGAGCACCATTAATGGGTCCACGTTCACGCTCACGCCGCAAGGTTCCTCGATCCCGATCAGCGCGACCGTGAACTACAACGCACTGACGCGTGAGGCAACCCTAACGCCAGCCTCTAATCTCGCGGCGGGATCCGTATATACCGCCAGGATCAAGAGCGGATCTTCCGGTGTGAAGGATACGGCGCAGAACCCCATGGTGTCGGATTACACATGGAGCTTCACTACAGAGCAGAGCGCCGGCACGACCTACCTCAGCGACTGGAATTGGACCTACATGACAAACGGTTGGGGGCCGGCCGAGAAAGACAAGAGCAACGCCGAGCAAGCCGCCGGCGATGGGCGGACCATCACGCTTAACGGCGTCACGTATGCAAAGGGCCTCGGTGTGCACGCAGCTTCCGACATCCGTTACAACCTGGCGGGCGCTTGCCAGGCTTTTACCGCTGA
>CAZDIZ010000054.1:0-33702 GCA_964505625.1 uncultured Solibacteraceae bacterium
CTCGAGACAGGTTTTAGGGCAGAGTTAGTTTTTCAGCAGCCTCTGGAAAGCCGGCGAGAAAGTGACCATACTGATGGGCGTGAACGTGATCCGTGAGCCGGACAGGGGCGTGGTCGTACATCCTTCTCGGTTTGAAGCGCCCTTCCTCAGGCCGGGCGACGAGGTTCTTCGCTACGGTTTCAACGGCGACGGCAACTTTCGCTACTGGAGCACGAAAGGTACGTTTGAGTTGTACTTCGAGAGCGCTACCACACATCACGGTTGTGGTTTTGCGGACGCAACTCAGTGTCCGATCGAAATCACAAGATACGGTGTAAACGAGTGGTGGCTGCAAGTGAAGACGAGCCACGGCCGGCGGGGGTGGATGCTGGGATACAAGGGCCGGGGCGGCAAGTATTGGCACAATCCTAACTTCAGCGAGTTTTGCCTGTTGGAGTCGTGACGGACGCCTGTTCCCTTTTTCCAGTTTCGCGCCCTAACGTTTGATGGTGATGTAACGCCCCATCACGCTGGAGACTCCTCCGATTGTTGCGATTACTTCCTGATCACCGTCGGCAACGTCCGGGACCTGAATGTTGATTTGCACCAGGCCGTTGCCGACCATCCCCGCGTATTCGATTTTCGCGGCGACGCCTCCCACTGTCACCGAGAGCGCCGAGGTTCCGGCGAGCGGCGCGGCTCCGGAGAAAACGCGGTCCGTGGGCACGGCCGGATTCGCCGCTCCGAATCCCGTGCCGTAGAACACGATGTGGTCGCCGGGCTTGGCGGGCCGCGACGACACTGTTGCCGGCAGCAGCCCCGGCTTGGCCACGTACGACCAATCCGGGAAGAGCGCGATGAGGTAGTTTCCCGAGAGCGAGAAGAACCCGGGAACGTATTGCGATAGGCCGGTATCGAAGCTCGCGGTTCCGGTGGGAGCCGTGATTTCCACCTTCACCCAGCCGTAGCGCGTGTCGTCCGGCGCCAGAAAATTCACCTGGGCCGGCCCCACGTAGGATATCGCGGCGCTCTTTCCGTTCACCTTCACCGAGACGTTCTCCAGGCGGGTGGGGAGCACGCCGCCTACAATGTCGCTCGAAGTCCAGGCGCGCTCGACGGCGGCGAAACGCGCGCCGAAGACGCTCGACCACGCGCCGGGACTGACACCTGGAACGTAGCTGGCGGCGTTGGAAACACCGGCGATGGCCGGGGCCGAGGAGATGGATATGGTCGTCCCGCTCTGGCTTTGCTTGCCCTGTATGGCAATCGAGATCGGATACTTCCCATTCGCCAGGCCGGCCGGAACTTTCAGGCCGACGTCATAAAACCCCGTGGTTCCTCCCTGCGCCCGCCCGGCCCAGACCACTTCGGCGCTGATGCCGTTGATCGACGCGGTCACCGGAGAGTCGGTGGCCACTCCGGGCGGTGTCAGTTGCCCGGTGGCGATCGGCGGCGTCGTGCGGCCAAGCCCGGTCGCGATCAAGGAAACTCTGTCGCCCGGTCCGGCGGTGGTTTCCTCCGTGAGCAGTTGGCCGCCAATGCCGTACGCCAAGACCGGCCCGGTCCCTGTTCCGTTCAGAGTCGACAAAGCCGGACTCACCGCCGCCAGCGTCACGTTGAGGGAGTTTGATTTCACCTTCTGTCCGTTGACGGTCCGTTCCACCACCAGCGGATATACACCGGGATTCAATTCGGTGGGAATCTGCATCTGGAGCTGCGAGTCCGACGCCCAGAACACGAACGCCGGCTTTTCGCCGACCGTCACGGACACTCCGCCGCAAGAAACCTCGTTCGGCGGATTGAAACTCATGCACTGCGTCGACACCTGCGGGCCCAGCTCCGTGCCCAAGACGTTCACATTGGTGCCGGGTGAAAGAACCGAACCGTCGTCGCTCACTTGCGCAACCCTCTGCACAACAGGTTGCGCGGCGGACGCACGGATCGGAATCACTAAAAGGACAAGGCTGAGTGTTAGCGGCAACCGCAACACGTGTGGCACTGTTTCGCACCTCCGAGCTGTCGAAACAGCAGTATATATGCAAAAGCGGGATTGCGTTAGCGGCTGTTTGCAGCGCGTGCGCCCTAGCCGTCGCGCTTTTTTTCGTGATGTCGCGGCGACGCGAGAAAGCGCTCAATTCCCGCTACTGCTGAATCTACTTCCGGCAGGCCGCCGAATGCGAACATGGCGTCGCGCTCGTCTTGACGAACGACTTCTTCCGTCATCCGCAGCGCGGCGTGGGCCTGGTCCAAGAACGTCCGCAACGCCTGTTGAGAGGCGGAACTCAGGGCAGGCTCCGGCTCGCTCCACGGTTGTTTCATCTCTGGCGGTTCCAGATCCGGATAGGTCTTCCAGATTGGCGCAAGGATATTCGTGTAGCAGTGGCCCATGAAGGTTCCCACCAAGCCTCCGAAAACTTTCGCCTGGCCCAGACTGTCATTGGACATGACGACTCGAAGCGATTCGTTGCAGAGAGCCGATGCTCTCAGGAAGCTCTCGACAACTTCTTCAGCGTCTTTGCGTTCCATAGAAAATGCGGCTGCTCTCCTCTCTCCTAGGCGATTCATCCACTACGTGACATGCTGTACGATTTCGGCAATCACCAGCCGCGAACGTCGAGGGGGCTGCAAGAACAGAGTCGCCAGAAATGCGCAGACATCTCGACCTAGATGCGTCTATCTCATTCTTCCTCTATTCGACCGTTGGGGGGATGGGCGCATCCGCTGGCCATGCCCCTTCAAGGTTCCCGGAAGCGTCACAATTAACTGACCAAGTGTCCACGCCAGGGGTGTCAGACGGAACAAAGAGGTACCAAGAGAAATCCCACGCGGTTTCTTTCCCCTGTATCGTTAGTAAGTCGCCGTTAGAAAGGAAGAGCTTAAGACTACTACCGGCATCAATATCCACTTGGTCGACGTTGTGTTCTATGAAGCTCATCAGCTTGAATGCTTGATACGGCTGGTCCAGATTGCACTTGAAGATCTCGGGACTCTGGACGATCATATGGACCGGAACTTCATCGCTATCGCCAGTCCACCATTTTGCCCTAAGCACAAGGCTCGCCTGCAGCGGTAGGCCGGACCGCTCTGGCAGTGGACGCTGAAAATGAACCGTAAAGCCACTGTCATATTGGAAGGCGACCACCTCCGTTCCTTCCAGCAAGAGGCGGACCACCGCCATGACAATCGTGCGGTCGGTGACATTTAGTGACGCACTCATTGCTGCTCAAGCAAAGGCGAAAGGGCCAGCCTTCCATGAGGCTGTCCTCCTTACGTCTCTCTTACCCTCCTGTGCCTCAGTCACTCCACCCGCCTAACAGAAATGCTCCGACCGCAGGAGTCGTGAAGACCGTAGCGCCGAGTCCTGCAAACACGCCGTTCACTATTTCACCGACAACGCTGTAATAGACTACCGAAAAGGCCACAGCAGCGAAGAACATGACCATCACAGGCACACACTCCTCAATCCGAAGTGCCAGCTTCGCCACAAAGAACGAGGCACCGAATAGCACGGCTTGCACCAGAAGGAGTGTCACAAGCGGCGATGTCGTTCCAGATTTCTCGGAAGCGGCGATCAGCCGTTCCACTACGACATGGAAACCGATCGAGTACAGACCGCCGAGTCCCACGGCGATCACGATGCCCACACAGCGCCGTGCTGCCTTCATCGATGCTTCATGTCGGCTTGTCGAGGCGCACTCTTCTCTCGCTACACCGGCGCGGTTCGGCATCGGAGTTATGGGTCTATCATACCGCTTTCGAGTTACCGGCGAACTCCGAACGATTGCAGTTCGGGTGTGAAGGCTTCGCATGTGGCTCGGCCGTCGCGGCTGTTTGCGCCGTAACGTTGGCGGAATTTGGATGCGCTTAGCGAGAATTCGAGGCGGTCGTAGTACACTCCTCCTCCGGCGTGGCGCAGGATCGGCGCTCCGCAGCCGGGAACTTCGCAGGCGCGCGCCACCGTGAGTTGATGCTCGGCTCCGCGCGTCACCGTCACGGTCACCAGCACCGATTCGCCGTAGTAGCCCGTGGTGCGATCGGTGGCCACCTTGATTTCGCAAACCGGAGTATCGGTGGCCGCCGGCGGCTTGTTGCCGGATGGAGGTGGCGCCGTCGAACCGGAAGATCCGCCGGTCTTGGTGTTGGACGAGGCAGGCGGACGGGATGCGGCCTGGCACCTGGAAGCGAGTTGGAGATACTGCTGCGCGGCGCCGATTTCGATGCCCGTTCCGTAGACTTCCGCGCCCAGATCGGCGACGGCTTTGTCTTGCGCGGTTCCGGGCACGCACAACGAACCCATGTAGTTCCTCGCAGCTTCGCTTTCGCGTCTTGCGCGCCCGGCCTCCATATTAGCCTCCGACAACATGCGGTCGAAATCGGTATTCGCGGGCAACTTGATGTTCCGGGCACGCTGGCGCAGAGTAGCGAAGCGCGCTTCGAGATCGGCAGGCAGGGTATCCGGCACGCTGCCGCGCAGAGCGGTGACTTCCACCTCCAGAGACTGGGAAATACCGGGAGAGAGTCCGCCGGCGGCGGCTTTACCGGCGGCGCAGGCCGCTTGCACCTCGGCCAAGTGCCGTTGGGCCTCGTCGGCATTGCGGGTGATCCAGGTCACGGAGCTAACCGCATTTCCGACGCTCTGCTGCTGGTTATACAGGAACGTGATTTGCTCTTTGAGCAGACGATTGGCTTTGCCGGCTTCCGTGTGCAGCCGCGCCATCTCCGCGGCCAGCCCCTTGGCGTCTTCCAGTCCCTGCCGCACCGTTCCAGCCGGATCGCGGCCGGTGCAGTTGGAGGCGACACCACGCAGGTAATCGAGACCGCGCGCCAGCAGCGCGCTCTTGCGGCGCCCCTCCGCCAGATTCAGCGCTACAAGCTGTTGCGATTGACGTATGCTGTTACACGCATTGAGCAGCGGCTGAAGATCCAATTGTCTGAGGCTGGTGACTCCTTGGCTGACAGCCCGGGCCGCGCCTCTCACTTCGTACAACGCGGACTCGGCTTTGTTGGCTTGATTCTTGAGCTCATCCACTTTGGATTGAAAGCCGGCGATGCGCGCCCCGAGCGCGGCCAGACGTCCTTCGATGTCGATCAGGTTGACCTTCTGGCCGATACGCACGTCCTTCTCCGCTCGGTTGGCTTCCGCGATGGCCTGATTGCGGGCGTTGCGCGCATCGTTGGCGCGGATCACTTCGCGGCCCGTGCCTAAAACAGCCAATCCGACGCCACCGACGATGACAACAGGAGCGGCGGCAGGCGCCAACGCAACCACGCCCGCTCCCGCCACTCCCATCGCGGTTCCAATAACTGCGGGTTTTGAACACTCCGCGAAGCTCTTACCTTCTTGCATGCACGCGTACACCTTGACGGCATCCAGGCCGGCCATGGCCGCAGTGGCGCCCAAGACCTGGCGCGCGCTACCGCCGCCCGCTGTGGCTTCAGGCGCCGGGCCGGCGATGGTGTTGCCCGCCGGGCGCACACGCCCGCCGATGGTGTCCCCGCCCATCATGGGTGTGGGCCGCGGGACGGCGTTAGTGCCGCTCGCGGCGGGTTGCGCTGGCGCGGCGGCGGCCACACCAGTGTTTCCCCAACGGCCACCTCCGGCGGGCCCGGCCTCAACGCGGCCCGTGTTGCCCCAGCGGCCGGACTGGAGAGCCTCATTGATGTCGACGAGGTTGTTCCCAACTCGTCCGGTGCCCCCGCTCTCGCCCGACGGCGCTCCCGCCGACGGGGCTCCGGCGGATTGGCTGACAGTCCCGCTTCGTGGAGCGGGGATCTCGACGCTCGGTGCGGGAGGCGTGCTGGACGGAACGCGGACGCCGCGCCGCGTAAGCTCGTCGCGAATGGAGGCGAGCTGCTCCATTCGGTAACTCAGTTGTTCCCACTGCGCCAACTGCAGTTCCACGCCGCCGCCGGGCTTCGGCGTCAGCTTTCCTTCGGCCGCCGCTTGAAGTTTCCAACCTTCCAGGCGGTAAAACCAGCGCAGGAATTCCGTAGACTGCTCGTTCATGGGGCGACGGGGATCCCAGTCCGGCTCGGCGTCCAAACCGGATGGGTCGCGGAAACGTACGGGGTTGTTGCGGGCGTACAGATACGGATTCAGATCGAGCGGTTGGTCGCGCTTGGGCGCTTTGGGGTCGGGCGAAAGAAAACGGCCGAGCGCGGGGTCGTAGTACCGGGCACGGAAGTAGTAAAGTCCCGACGGCTCGTATTCACGGGCGGCAAAGCGGAACGGGTTCACCAACGCGCGATTGGATTCGTGGAGCAACACTCCGAACGCATCGTAACGATAAGCGGCAGCGAGCTTGCCGGTGGAATCGCTCAAAGCCAGAATGGATCCCAGGCGGTCGGCGTGATAGAAGTATGTCTCGCCGCCACGGATCATGGCCAGCGGACGGTCGATGCCGGGAGCGTGGACATAGAGCGCCATGGGCTGCATGCGCTCATCGAACTCGGCGAGTAAGTTGGGACCGTCGTACACAAAGTGGCGAGTAGCTCCGTTGGGCGTCTTCGACCAGATGCGCTCGCCGGTGGGCGCGTAGCCATACTCCGTTGTGCCGCTTGGACCCGCAATGCGAGTCAGCCGGTTCTCGTCGTCGTAAGTGTATGTAGTCGCTCCGGCGGACGCAGTGCGGCGAATCAGACTGCCGTTGGCATCGTAGTCGAGTTTCTCTTCGCCGGCTTCCAGCATCTGGTCGGCGGCGTCATAACGGTATGCGATGGATTTGCCGTCGATCTCCGCGCTGGCACGATTGCCTCCGCGTGCGTAGGTATAGCGGCGCGCGAAGCCGGCGCTCGATTCCGACGTCAACTGGCTGGCCGCGTCGTAGGTGTAACGCGTCGTCACCTGCGCCGAGGAACGCGCGATGGGTTCGCCGGCGGCATTGTAGGTGTAAGTGGCGGTGGCAACGTCGTTCGCCTGACGATCGCGATGCCGCACGGCAATCAAGCGGCCGGCAGCGTCGAACTGCCACGTTCCGGTGATGCCGTTGGGGTAGGAGATTGAGGCAAGCCCGCCGGCGGCGTCCAGCGTGATGCCGATGCGGCGCTCATCGGGCAGCACGATGGCCGTGAGGGTCTTCGTGGGGCCGTATTCGTAGCGAACGACGCGTCCGGCAGGATCGGTCACCGATGTTCGTAGACCGTCGGTATTGTACTGATAGACGACTGCCTTGCGGATGGCGGGATAGTCGATGCGCGTGATCGAATCCGCTGCATTGAAGGTGTAACGAACCGGGAAGGCCCCGTCGTCGGCTTCGAGCAGACGCCCCGCGGCATCGTAACGGTACGCGATACGCTTGCCGCTCGCGAGAGTCTTCTCGCTCACGCGCGCCATGGCGTCGTGTGTGTAACGAGTGACGCGATCCATGGCGTCGGTGGAAGTGGCGAGGCGGCCGGCAATGTCGTAAGTGCGGCGCGACCGTCGTCCCAGCGGATCTTGCGTGGCAATCAAGTTACTGAGGACGTCGTAGGAGTAAGTGGTCCGCTCGCCACTGGGCCTTCGAGCAGAAGTCAAGCGGCCGGCGCCGTCGTAACTGAATCCAGCCTGATCGCCGTTGGGTTCGACCGACGCGAGGATGTCTCCGTTGAACGCGCGTCCGAATTCGCGCGTGCGGCCGAGCGGATCGGTTTCGGCTATGACGCGGCCGAACGGATCGTATTCGATGCGCGTGGTTGAGCCCAGCGCGTCAGTCGCGGCGGCGGGACGCAGTTGCGCGTCATACTGCCACTGCTGCTTGCGGCCCACGGAATCCTCCATGGCTGTCACGCGGCCCGCCGCGTCGCGGCGATAGGTGACTTCCAGGCCTTCGGGGCGGCGCTCGCTCATCAGGCGGCCCGCGGCATCATAGACGCGTCGATGCGACGCCATCAAGCCACCGCTTTCTTCTACCAGGCGGCCCGCGGCGTCGTAGGTGAACGCCGCCGATCCAAATGGAGACGTTACGCGGCTGAGCCGGCCGGCTGCGTCGTATTGAAAGCGCGTGAGGTTTCCGAGCGAATCGGTTTCGGTGACGCGACGCCCGCGAGCGTCGTACTGATACTGGCGCGCGGCGCCGGACGCTTCCACCATGCGCACCAAATGCCCGGCATCGTCGTACTCATAGCGCGTCGTGGCGCCCCAAGGCTCGGTGATGCTTACCAGACGGTTCTGCGCGTCGTAGGCTCGCTTCCAGGCCGCGCCGGCGGGATTGATCTCCGCCGTGAGATTGCCGCGCGCATCGTAGGTGAATTGCGTCACTTCGCCGAGCGGATTCGCGACGGATTTCAACTGGCCGTTGGGATGGTAGGTGTAGGACTGCTCAAGCGATGCGCCTTCGCGCGCGGCAGCCACTTGTCCATCGGGCGTGTAGCGGTAGGAGGCGATCAGGCCTCCACCGAGGCGAATGCCAGTGAGGCGACCGCCTTGATCGTATTCGAAAGTCTGCTGCGCGCCGGGCATGCGGACGGCTTCCATGCGGCCTTCGGCGCCGTAGCTGTAAGTAGTCTGGTAGCCCGCCGTGTCAGCGTTGGTCAACCGTCCGCTGGGATCGTAGTAGAAGCTGGCGCGCGCACCGCCGGGTGCGGTGATGGAAACCGGGCGGCGCTCTCTGTCGAAGTCGATCAAAGTGACGTTGCCGAGTGGATCGGTGATCTGTTGACGCTGGCCTCCAGTCAGTTGGAGTATGGTGGTGGCGCTGCCAGTGGGCCCGATGAGGCGCACGGAACCGGAGGTGTCGTCGTATTCGGCGCGTTCGGCGGTGCCGTCGGCGTAGCGCACGGTGGTCACGCGTCCACGTGCGTCCCATGCGATTTGGACGGCGCCGGTGCGCGGGTCGTCGATGCGCGACAGGCGACCTGAAGCATCGTAAGCATAGCGCGTGGCGGGGCCGCCGTTTGCGGAAACCGCGATCAGGTCGTCGCCGGAGTAAGTGTAGTCGACCACGTTGCCGTTGCTGGCTTCCGCGTGCACGGCGTGTCCGGCCGCATCCAAACGGAAGCGAATGGCGGCTCCGGCCGGACCTTCGATGCCGGAGATGATGCCGCGCGCGTCGCGTTGGATGCGCAGCAGTGAGCCGGGAGCGCGATCCTCCCAGTTCATGCGCCAACGGGCGCCGAAGAGGCCGGGGCGTCCGGGCGGGTCGGCAAGAGTGCGCTGCAATGTGAGGAGCGTGGGACCGGCGGGGACTATGAAGTCGGTGGACGAACTGAGTCCGGCTTCAAGCGCACCCTCAGGTGTGATGTTGGCGGCGGCCGCGCTCACGGCGAGCGCAAGCAAGAAGGTCCACAGGCGGGGAGTCATGGCGACGCCCTCCTTCCGCTGTCCGGCGCAAAGATTGTGACCGGACGTTTGGACCCTATTCTAGTACAGATAACGCCGCTGCAATACCGTTTTTCTGGCTGATTGTGCCTGGCCGTTCGCCCGGTTCGTGCCTTTGGCGAGCGCGTCGAGCTCGAACGAAAAGGCGTGGGGGCGGAGGCGCCCCCACGCAAGACCGCGGCGAACCGTTACTGAAGTTGGATGTCCTTCAAGGTGACGATGTCGCCGTTCATACTGCCGGTAACCGAGGCGCGGATGGCTCCGGTCTTCTTTTCGCGCTTCGACAGGGCGTTGCTAATCTGCAGGTTGCCCGCCGAGTCGAAGCTAACGTACTTCCCATCGTCGGTCTGAAGCCCGAAGTACTCGGTGTCTTCGGCGACCTCACAAGTCTTGGTGGGGTCGGCTTTCTTGCACCTGGCGTCGACCAGCGTACCGCTCCAGGACTGCATGTCCATCCTGGCCGCGAAAAAGCTCTGTCGTGCCCACGCCGGGCTGCTCGAAAGCAGCACCCCGGCGAAAACCAATGCCATGACTAGAGACCGCATCGGGTTCACCTCCGCGTACTTCCTGGCAGGAACGATGCCATATGTGAAGTTTCTGATAGTTAGCCAAGACGCGGGCAGAGTATGACGTGCTAAGTGACATGGTACGAGGTGTTGACGGTAATTTCTTACTCGGTAGAAACCGGACGTTGGTTGCTTGCGATTCGATAGTGGTATAAGCGTGGGTGGATTTCAAAAGTGCTGATAACGCCGTGCGGGCTACACCTCGCCACCACGGTCGCGCCAGGGGATGGCGTGCAGCTCCAGGCGTCGCAAGCCGGCGTGGCAGAGGCCGCCCATCAAGGCGGTCGTCAGCACGCCAATGTAGAGCCGCTCGGTGGAGAATGACTGCCAGGCAACCCAGATCATGCTTCCCAGTCCATCGGACGGCGTTAGCAGTTCCACCGACACGGTGATCACCAGACCTCGGCCCAAGGCCACGCGCAGGCCCGTGAAAATCATCGGCAGCGTCGCCGGGATGTAGACCTTGCGCAGCATCTGCATCCGGCCGGCTCCGTAATTGCGCGCCACCTGAATGTGAGTCGGATCGACGGCGCGCGCCGCGTCGAGCGCATGCACGGTCAACAGGACAAAGCAACTCGCCGCGATGAGGAAGATGCGCGACGCATCACCCACTCCAAAGAAGAGCATCAACATGGGCAGCAACGTGAGCTTGGGCGTCGAATAGAGGGCGGACACCAGCGGTTCCAACATGCGCCGCATCCGCGACGACACACCCATCAACAAACCGCACGCCAATCCGGCCAGCGCGCCGATGCCGAATCCGGCCGCCAAACGTTGCAGCGTGGCCGACACGTGTTTCAGTAGCGAGCCGTCGCGCAGTGCTTCGACCGCAGTGACTGCCAGGACCGTTGGCGGTGGGAAGAATAGAGAGTCAAGCGCGCCCAGCCGGACCAGAATCTCCCAAACGGCCGCCAGGATGGCGAAGGGAGCGGCGGTCCACAGCCAATTCGCGTTGCGTGGGAACCGCATCATGCGCCGCAGGCCATCGGCATCGCGCGCATGCCCAGTTCACGCGCCACGCACCGTTTCAGCGAAAGGAACTCCTCTTCGAGCGTCAACTCGGCGCGGCGCGGGCGAGGGAAGGGAACCGGGAACTCGGCTTTCACCGTGCCCGGTTGCGAACTCAGCACCAGCACGCGGTCGCTCAGCAGCAGCGCCTCGTCCATGTCGTGCGTTACGAAGATCACGGTCTTGTGGTCTTGCTCCCACAGTTCCAGCAGTTCCTGTTGCAGCGTGAGACGGGTTTGGCAATCCAGAGCGGCGAACGGTTCGTCCATCAGCATGACCGGCGGATCGCTCAAAAAGCAGCGGATGACGGCCACGCGTTGCTTCATGCCGAGCGATAGTTGATGCGGATAGGCGTTCTCGCGGTCCTGGAATCCATAGCGGTCCAGCAATTCGCGGGCGCGCGATTCGCGCTCGGACTTCTCGACACCCTGCATCTCCAAACCGAAGGCGGCGTTCTCCATCACCGTCATCCACGGGAACAGGCCGTGTTCCTGGAAAACGATGAGCGGCGTGCGGCTGTGGTTGCCCGGATCGCGCCGTTCGACGCGTCCTTTCGTTGGCGAGGTCAAACCCGCCAACACGCGCAACAAAGTGGACTTGCCGCAGCCGCTGGGACCGACAATGGACAGAAATTCACCCGCGCGAGTATCGAAGGTGACATCTTCCAGGGCACGCACTGAACCGTTGGCCGTACTGTAGCGAACACCGACTTGCTTGCAATACAAACTGACTGCCTTCATTTACTCCACGTGCCAGGGCACGTTTGATGTACAGGCAATCTTACCCAATTCCCGCAGCATGCGCAACGGAATCCAGACGCAGGTGCTTGTGCTCCAGCGCGCGGTAGCAATCCGGCAGATCAAAACGCTTGAGCACGCCCGGCGGGAAGACGGCCAGGGGCCAGCGGTAATCTTCGGACTCCGCGATTTCGGCGAACGACTGCGGCGCGCCCTTGAGCGTCACGCGCCGTACGTTTGCGTGAAGCAGCGCGGCGAAGGTGGCGGCAATGGCGCCCCATCCTTTTCCGGCGAGGTGAACGTCGCCGCACCCGAACCCGCCCAGCCAATCGAGCACGCGCAGCAGGTCGTAGGTGCGTTGGCCGATGTAGGGACGATCCAGCATCAACGAGTATCCGGCATAGAAATAGTCGCTGCCGTAAGCCTGTCCGAACATGTTCATTCCGCAGGTGTCGGGCTGCGATTCGCCGATGCCGCGCAGGTCGCAGGCCAGAATCGCGGCGCCCGCGGAAGCCTCGATGAGATCGCCAAGCAACGTCTCCTCGCGCAACTCGGCGTCGGCCGATTCGTGGGAGACGTACAGCAGCGCGCGCTCGGTGGGGCTCTTCGGCCGCGATGAGGATGGCTCTTCTTCGAGCTTGTAAACCAGCGCGTGGATGCCGGGTTCAGTTTCGACGGCAAAGACCGACCCGCTTTTTTGCGGATAGCGGCGCTTGGTGAGAGGTCTCAGGATGCGATAGTCGGGCACGCCCGTTCGCGCCGGAAGCTTAAGCGTTTCCGTGATCGCGGCGTTAAGCGCGGCGCCGGCGAGCGGCGAGCGGCGAGCCGCGAGCGCACGCGATTTCTCACGTGTGAAATCGGCCACGCTGCGCGAACCCAGCGGGGCCACCTGGCCTTCCGGCGTCACCCGCAGCGTTTCGTCTTTTTCGATGGTGAGCGCCGGTTCCTCTGTGAGTTTCGAAATGCCCGTCGCGCGGTTGAACCAACGGTACATGGCCTCGCGGTTCTCCTTCGAGTAGCCGTGTGTGGTGGGTCCGGCGAAGTAGCCAATGTTTGCGGGCGCGCCCAGCAGCGTGTAGACGTGCTGCAAACGCCGGTAGGCTTCTTCGGAACCACGTACGTCGAAAAAGTCCTTCTCCTTGGCCAGCACAATCACCGGCTTCGGGGCCATGGCGCACAGGAAATCGCACATATCCAAACCGAGCGCGAGCGCTTTGGGCGGATACTGTTCGGCATCGGCGGGTAGTTCGTTTTCCAGGTTACGCAGGAAGGTGGTGACGAAGCAGCTTGGCGCGCCCATGGTCCAACGCGGATCCAGGCCACACAGCCATGTCGTCATGGTGCCGCCGCCGGAGTTACCGGTGATGCCCACGTGACGGGGGTCCACTTCCTTGCGCGTGAGAAGATAGTCGAGCGCGCGAATGCCGTCCCAGGCACGCCATGTAGCGAACACTTCTCCCACCAGCACCTGCTGATTGCCTTCGTAAAGATGCTCGCGAACACCGGTGCCGATGCGCGAGGTGAGTGCGTCCGCCTTCAAGTACTGCAAGCGCTCGCCCTGGCTGATGGGGTCGTAGATCAACACCACGTATCCCATGCGCGCCAGTCCTTGCGCGAAGGACTGGTAGGCTTCGGCGGCCTTGCCGTTGTCGGAGTGGCCGCAGGAAGCCACCACGCCGGGCAGCGGAAACTTACGTCCCTTGGGGACGTAGAGATTCGCCGTGACCAGCATTCCCGGGCGGCTTTCGAACAGGATCTTCTCGATGTCGTACACGTCGCGCTCGACGCGGCCGGTGATGCGCGCCTTGAGCGGCGTCCGCGTGGGCATCGGGCCGAAGCAGACGGAGATCTGCTTGCGCACGTCCGCTACGTAGGCTTCCGCGTCGGCTTTGGTTTTGAGTGCCGCGATGGCGCGGCGGTTGGCGCGGTCCACGGCGCGCACGCGTTCCACGAAGTACTCCTGCACCATTCGCGGGAACCGGTTTAGCGGCGTGAGCGGAGCATCGGCACGCGCGGTGGAGGGACCCAGCAACGCGCTGCCCGGTAGGATGCCGGAGGCAAGAAACAACTCGCGTCGGCTCAAGCAGGGGCTTCCCAAAGACATGATGGGAATAGTCTACAGGATCAGATGCCGCCCTGGGTGCCGTCGATGCGTTGCCCCATGAGTACGGAAGTGAAGCGCGAAAACGCCAGGCCGATGTCGCGCGCGCGGAACAGAGCGCCCAAAGCCTGCGAGAGCGTGCGGAGCAGAATCGCCACGCGGCAGCGCAGGCCGGCCATGCCTCCGAAGTACTTGCCGGCAAACGATGCGGCGCCCAACGCGTAATCGGCCTCCACGATGGCGCGCGTGGAACCGCCGAGCGATGCCGGCTGAAACGTGTCGCCGTGAATTTTCGCGTGCACCGCCGGCAGCAACACGATCTTCTTCGACGCTCTCCAGATTTGAAACGAGAGATCCACGTCGGACCACGAATGCGGGAAGCGCTGATCCAGGAAATTGATTCCCTTGACGACGTAGGTGCGGACCATCAACGCCGCCGCTGATGCATGCTCGACGCTTACGGCCTGCGCGGCGAAATCCACGTCGGTGGCCACCAGCAAGCTCCCGGAACGCGCGGCATCGCCGATATTGCGCGGCGTAGGCAAATAGAAGAACTGGTCGATGTTGCGGCCCTGAGCGTCCACCAGCAGTGGGCACGCTGCGGCAGCTTCGCGGTCTTCGTCCAGATGCCGCGTGAGCATGGCGATAGTATCAGGCGCGAGCTCCACGTCGGCGTCGAGCAACATCAAGTACTCACCCGCGGCCGTGCGAATGCCGATATTGCGCGCGCGCGTGAAGCCAAAGTGGCGCGGCATGCGGAGCATCTGCACGTCGGGGAACTCCGCGTCGATACGCGGGCTGTCGTCGCGCGAGCCGCAGTCCACCACTAGAATCTCAATGCTTTCGCGGGGCTGGCTCTTTTCGAGCGCTTCCAGGCAACGCCGCAGTGCGGGCGCGGAGTTGTAGGAGACGACGATTACGGACACACGCACCTGGGGCGCTTCTTGTTGGAGGTTCTCTTCCATCGGAAGAGTAGATCATACCTCCACCAACCGGTCTTTGGCGAGCGCCCACCCAAATCGCTTAGCCGGGAATGCGGTTACGATGGTCTTCATATGAAGCGAGCCACGTTCCTGCGAGCATCGGCTGTTGCTGCTGCTTCTCCCTTCTTGCGCGGTGTCGCCGCCGGGGAGGAACTACAGGTCACCCTCGACCGCGAAATCCGCCGCAGCCAGTCTGACTACGTTGTCTACGTGCCGAAGAGCGTGGACGGCTCCACGTTTGACAACGGCAACGAGCACTTTCTGGTTTTCGACGGACCCGACGGATCGTTGATGGCGCTCTGGACTCAAAGCACGTCCGAGGGCGCGGGCGATCACCGCATCATGTTCTCCCGCAGCGCCGACGAAGGAAGAACGTGGCAGACACCGATGCGTTTGGCCGGATCGACGCGGCCGGGCGCGGGTTTGCAGGCCAGTTGGGGCTTTCCGCTGATTTCAAAATCCGGACGCATCTACGTGGTCTACAACCAATACCAGGGAATCGCCGACTACCATCATCAGGTCACCGGCACCATGGACTGCGTGTATTCCGACGACGCTGGCCGCAACTGGTCCAAGCCGCAAACCATTTCCATGGAGCGCAGCATCTACGACCATCCCGACCCGCGCTATCCGTCCAATTGGATCGTGTGGCAGAAGCCCATACGCCAGCCGTCCGGCCGCTGGCTCACGGGCTTCACGCGTTGGGTGAGCCGCGCGGTCCGCACACAGCCAGTGCAGAAAGCATCGTGGAGCGATGAATCCGTGACGGAGTTCATGCGCTTCGAGAATATCGACGCCAACCCCGAACCAAAAGATATTCGTATTCGCTGGTTCGCTTCCGGTGACCAGGCGCTGCGCGTCGGCCACTATCTCAACCCGAGTTTGAGCGTCTGTCAGGAACCGAGCCTGGTCTACCTACCGGATGGCCGTTTGTTTTGCGCGCTTCGGACCATGACCGGCTACATCTGGTACACGGTGTCGCCGGACGACGGCCAGACGTGGTGCGCTCCGCGTCCGCTTTTGCGCAAGGATCACGGCCGGCCGATCCTGCAGCCCATCTTCTGTTGCCCCGTGTATCAATTGGCCGACGGCCGTTATCTCCTGATTCATCACCCCGCGTTCAACGGCATTGATCCCGGCAACTCTGGCGGCCCGAAAGGCAACCGTAGGCCGGCTTACATCGCGGTGGGAGAATTCCGTCCGCGCGCCGAGCAACCCATCTGGTTCAGCGAGTCGCGTCTGCTCATGGACAACGGCGGCAACGGCATCGGTCCGCTGATGCGTGTGGATATCGGTGGCTACACCAGTTTCACCACGCGCGGAGGCCGGAACATCCTTTGGCATCCGGAGCGCAAGTTCTTCCTGCTGGGCAAAGTGATCACCTCGGAGATCCTGAACGGACTCGTTGCGCCGAAGATGTAACGCTCAGGATGCGCGCGCCCTATTTGCTCACGTTTTCGCAGGAGATCGCCTGGCGGTCGCCGTGGCCGTCATAGCGTGTGGCGCCGAATCTTCCGCCGATGTAATCCTGCTTGAACGTCGAGAGCTTGTAGAAGCTGCACTTGCCGTCTCCGCCTTTGACGGCCACCTGCGCGCGTATGTAACGAAACAGGATGGCGCCCGAGATCGGATGCCGCTCGATGAACCAGTCCGGATCGATGATGACGATGCGCAAAATCTGATCCTTCCAGGCCGCGCTGGGCGATGCTTTCATGGCACTCAACATGGCGGTGGTGAGCGCCGGGTCATTGCGCTTCGGCGCCGACATGCCGACGGTTTTAGTCTCCTCGCTTCTGAGTGCGGGCACGAGCTGCGCGTAGTAACTGTAGGACGCGCCTTCGATCCGGAACGAACCTTCGGCGACCGGTTGGCTGCAGGTCTGCACCTCGATCTTGAACGTATGGGCACCCGGTGGCAGAGCTCCCAGTTCCGCGCTGAACGTTAATGCGCCGTCGCGTTTCTGGCCGAAGCTGCGGTATTCCAAGTTTGGGTCGCGGTACGCGGTCATGCGCGCGGGTTCCGGAGCCACGTCGAGCGGAATAGCTTTAGCTTCGAAAAAGTACGGCCCCTTAGCGGTGAGCGCGCCCGAGTCTTTGTATTGATTGTCCACGTAGTAGTTCAACTCCACGGCTTCCTTGGTCGCATTCATCGACACGGTGGTTCCGCACAAGGTCTTGACGGGAGCGGTCAGGATCACGGCGCCGTAGATCGGCTCGCCCGACTTGAACGCCGCCGTCTGCCCAACGGGGTTCTTCAGGTCAATCGGAGTTCTAGAGAAGATTACTTGGCCTTGGCTCCACGCCTGGCCGGCAAACAAAGCAGCGGCCAGCGGGAGCGGCAGGATGCGAGAGAGTTTCACGAAAACAGTCATATGGTTTCTCCGGTTCTTTGTGGAAGATGCCTGGTGTATCTTTCAATACGAACAACGGTGATGTGCCGGACCAAAACACCAGAAGTTTATTTGTCCCGTCTGTGCCGATACACGCATTCAGCGAGAACAAAAAGTGACCGGCACGCGCCACTGGGCAAATTCCTGTCTGTCTCCTGTTGTCACCTCCCTGAATGCTGGCTGCGATTGCTGTATATTTCGGATTGCCGGATCACAAGTCATGACCAGCAAATGTGTATTCGTACTCACCGGGCTCGCGGCGGTCTGTCTCGCCCAGCAACTACCGCGCGACCTTGGTGCGATGGAGTACTACCGGACGCCGCAAATCGGTGTCATGGCAGGTTTCATCAAGGACCCGGAGCATAGCGGTTACACCATCGAAGAATGGCGCAAGGACTTGGGCCGCGACTTCGACGCGCGCTCTTTGGTCGCGCGAGTGAAGCAAGCCGGCGCGGCGCACCTCATCTTCTACGACAAGTGGATCGATGGGTTGGTGTTCCACCACACGCGCACCACCGGCTATCGGACCGAGCGCGACTTCCTGGCACTGGTAGCGTCCGAATGCCATCGCCAGAAACTGAAGTTGATCGTCTACTTCAACACGTTCATGGACGGTAACCCGGAGTTCGCGCAATGGACCACCGTCGACCGGCGCGGCGCTCCTATCCGGTACATGCATCCGTGGCCCGCCAACGCCATGAGTGTCCACTCGCCGTACCGCGAGAAGGCGCTGGCGCAGATCCGCGAACTGATCCAGGATTACGACGTCGACGGGTTCTGGCTGGATGTGCCGGAGTATCCGCCCTTCACTTTCGACAAGTGGAGCGCCGAAGCGTTCCGCAGCCAGTACGGCAAGCCGATTGACGAAGCCACGGCAGCCGAACACCTGCGTTTCTCGGTGGATTCGATCGCGGCCTGGCTGAAGACCACCTCCGACTGCATACACAAGCTGAAGCCCTCGGCGGTGGTGGCAAGCAACCGCATCGTCGACCCGCTGCACATGGGACCGCGGCGCGCGTTGGGCATGGCGCCGTCGCTCGACTACTTCACGGCGGAACTTTGGCCCATCGAAACACAGTGGAAGCAGGCCGAGTACCTGGGATGGTTCACTAAGCCATCCGAATCGCTCACCATGCTGTCGGATACCTGGTTCACGCCGCTCACGGGCGGACCGCCGCCGACCACGAAGACGAGCGCCCAGTTGACGCTCGAGTTGGCCAACACGCTTTCGGCGGGCGTGAACTTGTACCACTCTCTCGCGCTGGGACATGACGGGACTCTGGACGAGCCGACCATGCAACTGCTTGATGCGAGCGGACGCTGGCTGCGGCGAATGCGGCCGTATCTGGAGGGTGCCACCTCAGTGTATGACGTGGGAATCGTGTTGGGTACCGCGGATGCCGAGGATGTGGAATGGCCGGGCGGTCCAGAGGGTTATGGCGAGGTCATCGCGAAATTGGAGGGGCACCTTCGCCGTCACGGCTATCTGCCTCGCCGTTTGCTCAATTGCCTCGGCGCGCAGAAGTGGGACGCTATCGGGGACGACGTGCGGCTGCTGGTGATTCCGGACCGTGTGAGCCTGAGCGCGCGCGATGCGGAGAAGGTCCGAGCATTCGCCGAGCGCGGTGGAAATGTGCTGGCGCTGGGCCGGGGTGCGGGGCTCGGCCACAGCGGCAGGTTCGTCGACGCGGACTCGCTGTTTGGAACACATTGCGATGGGCCGTTCCGGCTGGCATCGGCGCGCATTGTGTGGGACGGCAAGCGCCACGACGTGAAGAGCCCGTTCTGGCATCTGCGGCCGGTTGATGCGGAAGTCGCCGGCTGGATCGCGTCGCCACTGCGCGGAGAAGTGCCGGCGCTGGTACGCAGAAGGACGGCGTATGCTTCGGCGCTTAGCGAATCCGCGCTTCTGGAAATACCCGAGTTGTTCGATGCGATGCTCGCGAGCGTGCTTCCGCAAACGATTTACTCGCTCAGCGATGCCAGTGGCCGCTATCGTTTCCGGTTGCGCCGCCAAAACGGCAAATTCCTCATCCACTTGATGGACGATATCAATGCGCCGGCCGCGCGCGGCTACGTGGACCGCTACACGCCGCGCTATGTCAAAGTGCGGGTGAACACCGCGCTGCTACCGTTCGGCAAAGCGACGGTTGTGCCTGAGCATCGCGAGTTGGCGCTCAAGCGCGACGGTGCTTGGAACGTATTTGAGGTGATGCCATCGCCGGAGATCACCATTCGGCTGGAGTGACCCGGCTGGTCCGGTGTTCGCTCCGATACACTGTTAGCGTCATGCGATTCGAAATCGGCCGGCGTGAGTTCGTGTCCGCCATGGTGTCGGTTCCGTTGGCTTCAGCCTGCCAGACGGGGCTCGATCGTTTGTTTCAGGATCAGATCCGGCCTTATCGCGGCATGCGCGCCGGATTGATCGCCAACCCAGCTTCGGTGGATAGCCGCTACGTGCATGCCGTGGATCGATTCGCTGCTTGCCGCGACATCCGCCTCACCGCGCTCTTCGGTCCGCAGCACGGCGCCCGGGCGGATCAGCAGGACAACATGATCGAGACCCAGGACGAGATGGACCCGCGCCTGGGCATTCCGGTCTACAGCCTCTACGGCGAGCATCGCAAACCCACAGCGCGAATGCTCAAGGACCTCGACGTGGTCTTCTGCGATCTGTTCGATGTCGGCACACGCGCCTACACGTTCTTGTGGACCATGACGCTGGCACTGGAGGCATGCGCCGGACATAAACTGCGCTTTGTCGTGCTCGACCGGCCCAATCCTATCGGTGGCGTTCACGTCGAAGGCAATGTGCTCGATCCCGACTTCCGGTCCTTTGTCGGCCTTCATCCGGTCCCCATGCGCCACGGGCTCACAGCCGGCGAAATGGCGGCGTTCTTGAATACGGAATTTCATCTGGGCGCGGCGCTCGATGTGATTGAGGTCCGGGGCTGGACGCGCGATCGCTGGCTGGACCAGACGGGGCTGCCTTGGGTCATGCCGTCGCCAAACATGGCGACCTTGGATACGGCCACCGTGTACCCGGGCAGCGTCCTGGTGGAAGGCACGAATTTGTCGGAAGGCCGCGGCACCACGCATCCCTTCGAGATCATCGGGGCGCCTTTCATCGACGCGTATCGCTTCGCCGATCGTCTGAACGCGGCGAAACTGCCCGCGGTGCGGTTCCGCGCGTTGTGGTTCAAACCGGTGTTCGATAAGTGGCAGGGCCAACTCTGCGGAGGAATTCAGATCCACGTATTGGACCGCGAGCACTTTCGGCCGTATCTCACCGGATTGACGGTGCTCGCAGCCGCCATGGAACTCTATCCGAAACAGTTCGCATGGCGCCGTCCGCCATTTGAATACGAGAACAAGAAGATGCCGTTCGACATCCTCGCGGGCACTGATCGGACTCGAATCGAACTTGAGAAACACACCGATCCGGCGTCGATCGAAACGGGCTGGAAAACCGGACTGGAAAGATTCCGAGCGACGCGCCACAAGTATTTGCGGTACTAGATCCGGTTGCGAGGTGCCGCCGCAGTACAATGACACGAGGTTCACGAGTCCAAGTTCCGGGAGCGTTCAAGCGTGTTGGGTCTGATTGATTCGGTAATCATCATAGCCAGCCTGTTGCTGGTGGTTGGAGCCGTGCTTCGCGCGGCGGGCAAGAAGCAGAGCGACAGCGAGTACTTCCTCGCCGGCCGCGACCTGCGTTGGCCGTTCGTCGGCATGTCGCTGCTCGCGTCCAACATTTCCGCCGAACACGTCATCGGTATGGCCGGCGATGGCTACCGCATCGGCATGGTGGCGGGCGGGTACGAATGGGTGGCGTCGTGGTGCCTCATCATCCTGGCATCGCTGTTCGCGCCGCTCTATCTGCGCAGCAAGATCTACACCATCCCGGAATTCCTGGAGCGCCGCTTCGGCTGGGGCCTGCGCGCGTTCCTTTCGGGAAACCTGCTGGTGCTGAACGTTCTGACCAAGAACGCCATCGATCTGTGGGCCGGCTCGCTGTTATTCGTCTGGTTGTTCGGATGGAACCAGATGGCCGTCATGATCGTGCTTTCGGCCTTCACTGCCATCTATACGATGAAGGGCGGCCTGCGCGCCGTGGTTTACGCGGACATGGTGCAGGGCACGTGGCTGATTGTGAGCAGCGTGATTCTAGCGATCGCGGGAGTCACGGCGGTGGGTGGTTGGAGCGCGCTGGTGGCCAAGGCGCCGCCGTCGTTGTTGCAGATGGTGAAACCGCTCGACGCCGAACTGCCCATCACCGGCTTCCTGCTGTCGAATCTGCTGACCGGGATGTTCTACTGGTGCATGGATCAAACCAACGTGCAGCGCGTGCTGGGCGCACGTTCGGTTTCCGAAGGGCAGAAGGGCGCCATCTTCGCGGGTTTCCTGAAGCTCCTGATCCCGTTCATCCTGGTGCTGCCGGGCGTCATCGCGCGAGTTCTATATCCGAACCTGGAACGCTACGACGCGGCTTATCCGCGCCTGGTGCAGGACATCCTGCCGATCGGGCTGCGCGGCGTGGTGCTGGCCGGATTGATCGCCATTCTGATGAGTTCGATGAGCGCTTGTTACAACTCGAGCGCGACGCTGGTGGTCCGAGATTTCGTCATGCGCTTCCGGCCGAACATCTCCGAGCGCGACCAGTTGACCATCGGGCGTCGCGTCACCGTGCTCATGGCGATTCTCGGTGTGATGGCCGCGCCGCTGGTGGGCCTTTCGGTCACCATCTGGCATTACCTGCAATTGATCACCGCGTATCTTTCGGTGCCGTTGTCGGCGGTGATCTTCCTGGGACTGCTATGGAAGCGCGGCAACACGGCGGGTGCGATCGCGGGCGGAGCTTCCGGCTTCGGGCTGGGACTCATCTGCTTCCTGGATCAGACGCTCGGCTGGTCGCTGCCGCTGCTCTCGCATCCCTACATGCACTCGTTCATGCACCGCACGTTGGTGGTGTGGCTGTTCGCGGCGGCGGTCATGATTGTTGTGAGTCTGCGGACGGCGCCGCCGCATCCGGAAAAGGTCGAAGGCAACGTTTTCGCGCTGACGACAAACGGCGCCAAATGGTTTGCGGACCATCGCCCCTGGGCCGTGCTGCTGTTCGCCTGCACGCTCGTGCTATGGTGGGCGTTCCGCTGAGACATGAGACTCCTCGCACTGGCCGATGACGCGACGGGCGCTCTGGAAGTGGGCGCGCAGTGGGCCGGTGCACACGGACCCGTGCCGGTGTGGTTGAGCGTGGAGCCGCCCGATCCCGCCCGATTCGCGGAATCGGATTGTCTGGTGATTGACACCGAAACCCGGACGCTCGCGCCGCAAGAAGCCGGCGAACGCCTGCGTCTGTTCGCGCAGCCCGGCGCCGCACGCATCTACAAGAAGACCGACTCCACCCTGCGCGGTAACATCGCCGCCGAATTCGGCGCGCTGATGCAAATGTGGCCGGGACGCCCACTCGTTTACGTGCCCGCCTACCCGGATCTGGGCCGCACAGTAGTTGATGGAGAATTGCTGGTGGATGGGCAACCGCTCCGTGAAACGGCCTTCGCGCGCGACCCGCTCAATCCGGTTACCGAAGGACGCATCCCCGAGTTGCTGCGCGTTTGCGATGTGCCGGTAACGGTGGTGCCGCATCCCGATCAACTACCGGCGGCGCTCGACAAAGGTGGAATCGTGGTATGCGACGGAACGCGGAACGAGGACCTGCAAGCGGTGGCCCAGGCTTTGCGCGTTGCCTCTGTCAACGCCATCGCCGCCGGTCCCGCTGCATTCGCGCGCCACTGGACCGCATCCGAAGCTTCCACCTACACGCGGCCGCAACCGAAGCGCTGTTTGGTGGTGAACGGCAGTTGCCATCCGGCAAGCCGTGAGCAGGTTCGCTGGGCCGCTCGCGAAGGTTGGAACGTCGTCGAATGGCACGGCCGCGGCACGATCGCGGCGAATCTGGAGAACTGGACCGTCATCACCACTGCGGAGCAAGGCATGGGGCATCCGGCCGACGTCGCCCGCGAGTTGGCGCGCACGGTGTGCCAGGCGCTGGGCGCGTCTTCGTTCGACGCGTTGCTGGTGTTCGGAGGCAGCACGCTGCACCGGATCTGCACGACGCTTAGAATTGAAGTCGTCATGGCGTGTGAGGAACTGTTGCCCGGAGTGCCATTGTCGCGCGTAGGCAATCTCACGTTGATCACGAAAGCGGGCGGCTTCGGCGGCGCGGACCTCGTGGGCGCCATCCGGCGAATAGTGGAAGGGCGTTCATGATACTCGGCGTCACGATGGGCGACTCCAGTGGAGTGGGCCCGGAGATTCTGCTGCGAGCCTGGCGCGATGGAGCATTGCGCGCGAAGTTCGTGGTGTATGGCGACCTGGCGGTGCTCGATGCGTGCAACCGGCGCCTTGGCTACAACGTTCCGCTGCGCGCGGCGAAGACGCCATCGGATTGGCAGGATGGCGCGGTGAACGTCGTCGACCTGGAGCTGCTGAGCGAAACCGACCTCGCCATCGGCAAAATCAGCGCAAAGTCCGGAGCCGCGGCGCGCGACTACGTGATCGCGGCGGCTCGCGCCGCGCTCGCGGGCGAGATCGCCGCCATGGTGACGTTGCCCATGAACAAGGAGGCGACGCAACTCTCCGACCCGTCGTTCACCGGACACACCGAATTGATCGGAGCGGTGTGCGGCGCGCGCGACGTGACCATCATGCTGGCCTCCGAGCAACTGATCGTGACGCACGTCAGTACGCACTGTTCGCTGCGCGCGGCGATTGACCGCGTGAAGAAAGAACGCGTGGCGCGCATCATCGAGCTGACCTGCGAGGCAGTTGCCCGTTTGAAGTCGTCGCCGCGAGTCGCAGTCGCGGGACTGAATCCGCATGCCGGAGAAAACGGAGCATTCGGACGCGAGGAGATCGAGGAAATCCAACCGGCCATCGCCCAAGCGCGCGCGCGCGGCTTCGCGGTGGAAGGTCCATTCCCGCCGGACACGCTCTTCTACATGGCCGTGCGCCAGAAGCGCTTCGACGCTATCGTCTGCATGTACCACGACCAGGGTCACGTCCCGCTGAAGCTCCTGGATTTCGAAGGCGGAGTCAACGTAACGCTAGGCCTGCCGATCATCCGAACCTCGGTGGACCACGGAACCGCCTTCGACATCGCCTGGCAAGGAACAGCCTCGACGCGCAGCTTCACCACCGCCTTCGATTTCGCCCTGAGGATGGCGGGCAAGAATCGCTCAGCCTGAGAGCCTGTCGGAGATAGAACTACTGTAAAGTACTTGACAAAGCCAAGCAGATCCGTATCATAGGCGCGTGGGCAAGCGATTTCGAACCTGCGACCTCGATCAACTCTATCTGCTGCCCCCATCCTTGCAGAACTGGCTGCCCGAGAACCATCTCGCCCGCTTCGTCGCCGACGTGAGGAACGAGCTCGATCTGTCCTCCATCTACGCCGATTACGAACGCAAGGACGGGCGCGGCCAATCGGCTTATCACCCTCTGCTGCTGACCCGCTTGCTGCTCTACGGCTATTGCCTGGGGATCACGAGTTCCCGGCGCATCGAGCGCGCCACCTTCGACGATGTCGCGTTCCGCTATCTGGCGGCCAACCAGCACCCGGATCACGACACCATCGCCGATTTCCGCCAGCGTCATCTGGCAGCGCTGGCGGGACTGTTCGTGCAGGCGCTACGACTCTGCCACAAAGCCGGTTTGGTGAAACTCGGAAATGTGGCCATCGACGGAACCAAGATCCTGGCCAACGCAAGCACCCGGCGCTCCGTGGGTCACGCGAAGGTGGCCGAGCGCGAACAGGATTGGAAGGAGACGGTGGAGCGACTGCTCAAAGAGGCCATTCTGACGGATCAGGCCGAAGACGAACGCTGCAAGAGCCAGGCCGGCGACGCTCTGCCGTCGGAGTTGGCGCAGGCGCAGAGCCGTCTGGAGCGACTGCGGCAGGCCCGGTTGGAGTTGGAGCGAGAAGCGCAGGAAGAGTTGGCGGCGGCGCAGAAGTACCAGCCGCGCAAGCGCGGCCGTCCCACGAAAGGGGAAGCGGTTTCGCAGACCCCGTTAGAACGGAGCGAGCGCAAACGCGGCCGCGACCGGTTGCGCCGCGCGGAGACGCAGGCGGCCGAACCCACCCGGCAGTATAACTTCGTGGATCCCGATTCGCGCGTGATGAAGGACAACGCGCGGAAGTGTTTCGTGCAGGCGTACAATGCGCAGGTCGCGGCCGACGACCACGCGCAAGTCATCGTCGCCGCCGAAGTGACTCAGCAGACCACTGACAGGCAACAGTTGCTGCCGATGGCGGCGGCCGTCCGGGAGGCAACGGGTAAGAAGCCCGAAACCATTACGGCTGACGCCGGATACTGGGATTCGGCGAGCCTCCACGATGCATCGCTGGAGGGAGTGCAAGTGCTGATTTCTCCGGATTCCAAATTGGCGCCGCCGGGTGCGCCGCTGCCGCCCAAGGCGCCGCGCAACGAGGAGGCGATGCGAATGCGGGAGGTGCTGACGAGTGAAACGGGAAAGGCGCGCTACGGAAGACGCAAGGCGACTGTGGAACCGGTCTTCGGTCAAATCAAGGAAGCGCGGAACATACGCCGATTCCGGCTGCGCGGCCTGGAGAACGTAAGCTGCGAGTGGAAATTCATCTGCGCGACGCACAACCTGCTGAAATTGTTTCGGCATCGAACGGCCGAGACAGCCAAACCGGGTTCGGGAGAAGCGGCGACGCGCTCCGAACAAAACATGCGGGGTCGAATCAGATGCCGCTTCCGCAGCCGGTCCTGTTGCACGCGCACTCGCGCGCATCAACCCCCGCCCCGTTTCTGCCGCCGGCGCAGTTTTACTCCGACAGGCTCCTGAACTGCGCGATTTGCTGCGGTCGCAGGAAAGATGCCGGCTCAGCGCACTCGTGTCAACGTTGGAGCAGCAACGGACAGCACCTCGATAATGTGGTCTTCGCAAGCGACAGAGTAATGCTGCGTGGGACCCGGGTGCTCCTTGCATGCAAAGGTCGCTTGTGACATGTAGTCCAGAAAGTGCGACTTTGAATAGACCCTGAAGCGCTTCCCCTCAAACTGTTCAGCGTCGTCGACGGACGCAAACGACTCGTTTAGGACTGCATAACCAACATAGCTTTTCCAGGCGAGCTCAAATACGCGGCTTTGGTCAGTAGGCTCGATTCGCGTGCAATTGGGAATGACGACGCCACCCACCTCAATCGCTTCGGCGTCCCCGGCCGGTACGCCTTCCGAGACAATGACCGTCAGCGAATTGAATCCCGTTTCCTGAATGTCAGTTAGAAAGAGCGACCTGCAATCGTTCAAATCCTCGGTCGGATTGCCCATTTGTGTAGCGTAGCGGCACACACGCTGAGCTGTCTATTGACGCCCGCGGATGAGGGATCAGAGGCGGTGCTGATTTGCGCACCGTTTCTTGCTTGTGCCCCGTTCGAGCATGTTATCCACTAGACTAATACCATGGTCGCGCACGAGACTCCGCGCCGTCGCAGATTCTGGCCCACTCACAAGACTCGTGCCGTCTGGTTGAGCGTGTGGGTTCTGCTCCCGATTGTGGCGGTCCTGTCTAGCGTTGTTCTGGCCCACTTTGGGCCTTTTCTCCACAGATAGCCGTCTGTCGCGATAGGAGTTCGGAACGGAAGCAATTGGGTGTTATGACCAGCACCCGCTCTTCGTGCCGCCGGTTTCTGACCGGTGCTCTCTCCGTTGATTTTTCCCGTGCGTGGCAAAAAATCGCTCAGCCTGAGCGCCTGTCGGAGTGAAATCTGGACCGCGGCCATCCAGTGACTGCGCGGACCGTTGAGGAGGCACGTCCATTTTCTTCCGGCTCGTCGACGAGGTAGCACCGCCGGTCGCCGGTCCGTTCGTGGCGTACTTCCGCGTCAGCAGGTTTGTGGCGTCCAGCCGTAGCGAAACAGCTTCAGCAGATTGTCCGTAAGGCAGATCACTTGCCATTCCGCCTTCACCTTCTGCAGACCGCGGAGGGCAAACCGCCGCAACCCGCACGTCTCTTTGATCTGTCCGAACACTGGCTCGACAATCTCTCGCCGCTGGTTGTAAAGCGTTCGCCACGGTTCCTCCCGCAGGCGCTCGCGCATTGTAGGCTTGCAGGAAACAGACCAGCCCGTTGTCGTGCATCACGCGCGAGTCCGGGTCCGTAAAGTTGTTTTGACGCTCGGCTGCACTGAGTTCCGAGTTCGCTTCCTCTTTGTGCGGACGGCCGCGGCGGCGTGGGTTGGAATAGTCCTGCTGGGTTTGCTCCAGTGGCTCCGCCGCTTCCTGTTTCAAGGCCCGCTTGGCCTCGCGAATCTTCTTCAGCCGACTCGCGGGATCGGCCAACTCCGGCGGCAGCTCGTCGCCGCGGCGTCCCTTTCCGTAGCGTTCATCTTCCTCGCGATCGGTCTGTTCGGTCTGCTCTAGCAACCGCTCCACGATGGCCTGCAACTGCTTCTCGTGCTCGCTCAGACGGGCGTGCGAAAACGATTGCTCACGACTGGCGTTGGCCTGGATCTTGGTGCCGTCCAGCGCGACGTTGCCCAGTTTCACCAGTCCGGCGCGTTGGCACAACCGCAGCGCCCGCGCGAACAGTGCGGCCGCTCGCTCCAGATGCTGTTGGCGGAAGGCCGCGATGGTATCGTGATCCGGATGCTAATCGGCGACGAGAAAGCGGAATGCGCGTCAGCATTAGCGGATGATAGGCGGCTTGCTCGCGTCCATCCATGCGTTCGTGATCCACGCAGATGGCGCCGAGATCGAACTCCTCCACCACTTCAGCGAGGAGCCGTGTCAGATGTCGCGCCGGCAGCCAATCCTGCAGCGACGGCGGCAGCAAATACAACTGATCGAGCGAGCACGGCCGGAACCGCTTGTTCCTGCTTCCCTACTTACAACATCCGCTCCCCGCGCACAAGTGTTTTACCGTTACATGCCAACCAGCAGGCGAATCTATTTCCGACAGGCTCCTGAACTGCGCGATTCTTTCAGGCCGGACGCCCCAGCCGCACGTCGGCACCGATGGTACCGGCGAGTTCTTCCAAATGTCGCGGTGACGCGACGTCCTGTAATTGCTGCTCGGCGTGTGCGAGCCGCGCAGGCAGACCGAGCGCGCCTTCCGGATCGCCGTTGCGCTCAACGGCCGCTCGAAGCGCAGCGGCGTGCCGCGTCCACAATGCCACGTCCCGTTGCTGCTGTACGCGCAGACGCTCGCGATACCAGTCGCTCGCGATCATCGCTTCCCGTTTGAACATTGCCCGCAGCGCCGGATCTTCGAGCGTCATGCCCTCGTACTCGCCGTGCGCCATGATGTGCAGCAGAGCCTTCAGCGGCGGGCACGCCGCGTCGATGGTTCCGTCGTCGAAATACTCCATGGCCACCAGCCGCTGCGAGTCGACGATGGCGTTCACACCCGCCGCGAACACCGCCGGGGCCTGCTTTTCCGGTTGCAGAAAGTCCTCCGGCAGTACCGCATCCGGCGTTTCGAAAATGCGTCCGAAGAAGTGGTCGACAAACAACAAGGTGATGCGATAACCCAAGCGGCTGGCGCGTACTAACTTGCCCTGGAAGTCAAAGTCATTCAGCTTTTCCAGGTAGCCGTTGGCGATCAGGAACTCCGGATCGCGCTCGCCCACCGTCATGCGGCACCATAGCTCCGGTACCAACATGCTGAAGTCGTGATCGACGCGCTTGCGCGGCCCCACGTGACCGGCCGCGGTTGTGAACCCTGCGCTACCGGTCAGAATCGAGCTGACCAACGCGTTGTTCAAATCGATCACTGGCGGCAGCGCATTGAACGGCCGCTTAGTCAGTGCGCCTTCGCTGCCAAACCCGGTGGTCGACGGCGACTTGCCGGTGAGACTGCAAATGAAATCCATGAACAGTTCGGGCACTTCCTGGTAATGGATCGGATTGTAGACGGCCAGCGGGGGAACGTTTGGCTCGGGAGGGTTGCCCCGGCGCCCGGCGAGGATTGCGTTCACTGGATAGTAGAGCGGTTCGCTCGCGGGCACGCGCCGGTGCAGCCGCGTGGCCACTTCGGCCAGATAGGTTTCGCGCGGCGCACTCAAATCCGGGCGCACTTGCAGATAGCGCGGATTCTTCGAAGGCTTGCCGTCCACCAGACGCGCGTGCGCTGAAGAGGCCACCCACTCCGGCCCCGGTTGCTCAACCGCGTCGGTAAGTACGCGCTTCATCGGTTCGGAGAAGCGATCGAACTCCACTACATGATCGATCAGCTCCTGCGCCTGACGCCGGCTGAGCGGCTCGAAGTTCGACAGAAACACATCCGGCCCGGCGATGTCAGCCTCCGCTTGCTTGTCAAAGCCACGATGGATAGCTTCGTCCGGACGTTGGAATAACAGTGCCTCGCAGTTACTTACTAACTTCACGCTGGGTTGCTCATAATGCGGGTCCAACCCATTTAGAGTTCCGCGCGGCACCACTACCGAGGCGGTGATATCGTCCTCCATTTGGACTTTCACGGCCGGGTTGAAGTCCGGGCGCAGCTTGAAAATGCGCCAGCTTCCGTCGTCGTCGAAGCCGACGCGCAGATAGCTGCCCACCAGCTTCTCATCGTCGAGTTTCAACTCATGACCGGGAAAGCCGTTGATCAGGTCCACCGTGAAGTGGTCACGCCACCGTCCACCCCATTCAGGCCGGTAATGCTGCTTGATCAGGCAAACATACTGGCGCAGTGTCTGCGGTAGATCGCGCAGCCAGCGATTGTATTCGTCGGTGTAGTCGGGCGAAGGCGTGAGCAGCTTGATCACCGATCCCAGGCTCCGCTCCGGACTCAGCAACGGACGCCGCGCCAATTCACCCGGAGGATCGCGATAGATGGTGGTGAAATCGGTTCGAAGAATGGCGTCGACGTAATCGGAATCGCGGCGGTACTCCTTCACTACAATCGGGCCTTTCAAAATCGCGTTGGAGATCGCCTTCGAGATTTCGGACTTCCCGCCGCCGGACACCGTGCAAGGCTTGTGGCACATGGTGCTGTCCGGACGCACGCCGATCAATCTCCAGCGTGAGCCTTCCACCTGCTTCTCCAGGCGCACTCGATAGCCGTTTGGCAGCACATACTCACATCCCGCGCGCAGCGTCAGCGTGCGCGCCTCGTTTCCCTGCTTCCAACGCACGCAGGCGTCGCGGACCGCGAACTCGGCGTCTCCGGGAACGTAGAAGACGTTCGGGTAGCGCCGGTCCACGGCGTATCCTTCTTCCCTGGGTTCAACACCGTCGCCCAAAAGAACCATCGCCTCATCGAACGCCGGACTGGCCATTCGCACCGTTCGGCCCGCATGAAACTCCTGGCCCAGGATGTAACTGGCGAAAGCCAGCGCGCCTCCGGCGTGTTCTTCTTCCGCGCATCCGAATAAGTTGGCCGCATAACTGATCTGCGTCTTGACTTCTTTTTTGCAGTAGCCGAAGTAGTTGTCCGCCAGAATCGTGACGATCACTCCGTCCAGTCCGCGGCAGGTGATCTTGAAAGGATGCCCTTCGTTGTATGGCTCCTGTTCGTCCTTCCAACACATGCCGGAACGCCGCACGGCCTCACTGGCGTCGTCCCAGCGCGGAAGGCCGAAGGCGCGTTTAGTCATGCCCACCAGATGCGGAGCCAGGATAACGCAGCCGGTGTGGCCGGTCCAGTGCATTGGGTCTAGTGCCGCGTCGTTGTCGGGAAGATACGGGTCGCCGCCGTTTCCGAAAATGCCCTCGACGAAATCCAGGTTGCTCACCAGACTGCCGGGCGCAAAGAAGCGGATCTCCATGGTCTTCGCCGGGTCGGTTCCGGTGGCCGGGCACACCAACGGGCGCAGCAGCAAAGAGACGAAACGCCGGGCCGGATTCGTTTGACCCACCGTGTAAGGCAGATCGAGAATCTCGGCGGGCGGATTGAGCGCGACTTCCAGAATCCGCGCGAACGCGATTTTCGGCGCTACGGTTTTGCCGGCGGGCACCGGAAGTTCGCCTTCAACGATGTGGAAAATTCCTTTTGTGGTCCGGCGGTCGTGGATCGGATTGTGCAGTACACCCTGCCGCACCCGGTACGACCGCACATAGGGTGACTCAAACGTATCACCCGCGGCCGGCAGCGAAAGCAGTCGCGCCAACCCGGCCCGATCCAACGTCAACGTGCCGGAAGGCAATCGCGGAACGCCTTCCGCGCAAACCGGTCCCAACTCGCGATCGAGAAACGACTGTATGCGCTCATCCGCCGGACATAGCACTTGGCCGAGCAACAGGTCTTTGTGACGATAATTGCGCAACAGCGGCGTCGCCAGCTCGATGAAATAAGGGTCCAGCGCGCCCGGCCCAGTCGAAAACCCCATCGCGGCAAGTTTCAGATTCAGATATCGCGCCAGATCGTCGGGGCGTCCGGTACGCGCAGATACAACTGTCGATGAGGATTCGATCATGATTGCCTCCAGAGATGTGACGCGGGAGCGTGCGGCCCATCCACCACTCACCCGCTCAAACGGATCCGTTACCAACCATTAGACCGCATTCCCGGAACGGCAACGTGGGCAGGCGGGGTGTCGGCTATTTCCTGACGGACAGAACACCGGACGCCAAGCTGGTTTGGCCGCCCACCTCGGCAACAAGGGCATGATCTCCGTCCGGGAGACTGGAGGGTATCTTCACGTTGAACTGGCACAGCCCGGATCCAACCTGTCCCGCATACGTGATGTCCGCGTCCGGCACTTGAATGCCACCGATGCGCACGATAACCTTGGCGGCAAGCGGCGCGGCTTGCGTTACAACGCTGTCAGGTGGCAACGGCGGATTAGTGAGTCCGAAGCCGGTGCCAAAGAGCATGATGACCTCGCCCGGCGCGGCGGGACGCGTGGTAACGCCCGGAAGAAATCCCGCCTTCGCGATCAGCGTGCCGTCAGCGGCCACGCCGATTACGACGGTGGAGCCTGAGTACATGAAGAACGCCGGCGAGTAGAAGGCCTTCCGGGCGGAGACAGGCAAACTCGTCCCCTGAGGCGTGACGACTTCGACCGGCACCTCGCCCGTTGTATCGTCGGCAGGCGACAGTACATTAAGTTGCTGTGGGCTGACATAGTAGACGAAGGCGGGCTTGCCATTCACATTCACGCGCACGCCGTCCAGCGACGTGGGCAGTTTGCCATTGACGATGTCGGCGGCGTTCCATGCGCGAGTGATTGGGGAGAGTTTGCCGCCCATAATGGTGATCCAGGTGGATGCCGCGATGCCGGCCTGGAAACTAGCTCCGTTCACCACGGCAGTCACTTGCGGCCGGGGATCTTCCGCGGGTGGTCCGAGTACAATGGCGCGGACGCGGTAGTTGTTGGCGTCCGCGAAATAGAGGGTGCCCCCCGCGTCCATGGCCATGCCACGGGGGCCATTCACCCGCGCCGCCGTCGCCGCCCCACCGTCGCCCGAGTAACTGGCCGTCCCGTCGCCCGCCACCGTTGAGATGACGCCGGCGGTCGAAACCTTCCGCACACGGTTGCCCGCTGTGTCGCCGATGTAAAGATTTCCCACGCTGTCCACCAATATCGCGCGCGGCCGGTTGAGCTGCGCGGTAATGGCGGCGCCGCCGTCGCCCAACGACCCCGCTACGCCAGTTCCCGCAACCGTGCTGATGGTGCCGTCCAATGCCACTTTGCGGATGCGATTGTTCGAGCTGTCCGCGATGTAGAGATTACCGGTCCCGTCGAAAGCCACTCCGTCCGGCGCGTTGAGTTGAGCGCTGGTGGCTTTGGCGCCATCGCCGTTGTAACCGGCGGTGCCGGTTCCCGCCACGGTGGTGATGATGCCACTGGTGTCCACCTTACGGATGCGGTTGCCATCTTCCTCCGCGATATAGAGCGCCCCGTTGCTTTCCACTGCCACGCAAGCGGGAAGATTCAACTGCGCGCTCGTCGCTTGCAGGTTGTCGCCGTTGTAGCCGACGGCTCCCGTACCCGCTACCGTCGACACGATCCCTTTGCTCACCTTCCGGATGCGGTGATTGTACATGTCCGCGATGTACAGGTTGCCGTCCTTGTCCACCGCGACGCCGCGTGTGTAGTTGAAATCGGCGGTCAGCGCCGATCCCCCGTCTCCGCTGAACCCCAGGTTTCCGGTACCCGCCACCGTGGTAATGACGCCCGCCGAATCGACCTTGCGCACGCGATGGTTGTACATGTCCGCGATGTATAGGTTGCCGTTTTTGTCCAAGGCTACGTCGCGAGGGTTGAAAAGCTGGGCGCTCTTGGCCTGGATGCCATCGCCGTTGTAGCCCGATGTACCGTTACCAGCCACCAGGAGAATGTTCTGAGCGATTGCCAGAAACGGGAGAGCCGCTGCCAGAAGGAAGCCTGCCAAAACTCGTGCCACGTTAAAACCTCACTCCACAGAGGGTATCAGATCCATTGATCGGTTCCGAGCCGGTTCGCCTCGACGACGGCGCTCCCGCCGGCGTTTCCGGTATCCTTGAGGATCATAGAATGAACTCCATTTCCGTAACCGACAGACTGCGTGCCTCCGGGCGGCGAGCTTCGCGCGCGCTTGCCATCTGCGCGCTGACGATGCCGGCCATCGCTGCCGGTCCCGTTATGGAGCAGTATCTGAACCCCGCCGCGTTGGCGCGCCTGCGTCCGGTGAT
>CAZDIZ010000055.1:0-3686 GCA_964505625.1 uncultured Solibacteraceae bacterium
TCCAGTGGGCTTAAGCCGGCTGGAAAGCCGGCTTGGCCGCCAGGAATGGCGGCCCTACCTGCCTGCCTACCGCCCCAGCTTCTCGATCAGATCCATCGGCACGTTTGCCTTAACC
The DNA here is from genome assembly GCA_964505625.1 of uncultured Solibacteraceae bacterium. GTDB lineage: Bacteria > Acidobacteriota > Terriglobia > Bryobacterales > Bryobacteraceae > JAJFUV01. The sequence continues at coordinate 116 of CAZDIZ010000055.1, forward strand.
TGAACCACGCGCTCCTGCTGCTCCACCGCCACCGAATCGTACAATCGCAGGAACTCGCGCTTTTCGGTGGGTGTGGACAGCCGCCCCATCCCGATCAGCCCTTTGATAGCCGATTGCAGCTTCTTGGCGTCGTCGGGCGTTGCGCCTTCCACTTTCGCAGTGAGGTCCACGCCTTGGCTCAGGTCGGCCCAGGCCGTGACACCTTGAATGGCGCCGAACATCTGCGGCGGCACGCTCAGGTTGCCGGTGCGTGTAACTGGCAGTGTGAGCTTGTCGAACGGTCCGGTGGCGGCGATCCAGACCTGGCTCGTCGCCGGGATGGTGGCCGCGCGGTCCAGCAGCGCCTTAGGTGGCTTCGCTCCGCTCTCGCGGCGGTCGAGCGTGGCGCGCAGCGCTGCGGTTGGTCCGGCCAGCGCCGTAGTCGCGTTCATGAAGACGACAGCCGCCTGTTCGTTACCGATGAGGTTGTAGCCTTTGTACGCGATACGCTGGGCGCCAGCTTCGGTGAGCGTGGGTTCAAGGCCGGTGGCGGAGAACTTGCCGCGCGCCATGGCGACCGTGTTCTTGCCGTCGCTTGCGACCAGCAGCTCCCAGATGTCTTTGCGCGGATCGAGGCCGGTTTTCTTGACGAACTCCTCGAGTTGCGGCTGCGGATGCGCCGTGATCCAGCGTTTGTAGAACTCGGTCGAACGCAGCGTGTCTGCCTTGACGCCCACCAGGGTGATCGCATCCGGCGGAATCAGCGTAGCCAGCGCCGGGTCGATCTTGATGGTCTGCGAGGCGCGCGGTGTGCACGCGGTCAGTATCAACAACGCAACGGCAACAAGGGCGATCTTTCGCATCAGAAATCTCTCTTCGAGAAGATGTAGAGCGCGAGCGACATCATAGCAAGAGCGAACAACCCGCTGGTGGCAAGCGGCGCGAACGTGTCGATACGGTCGCCGCGCACCAGATTCAGCGTGATGCGCCCGACGTCGAACACCTTGGGCAACGTCTCATACAGAGCGCGCCACAACCAGCGCGACCACTCGGAACTGAGCAGCCGTTCAGCGATGGAATGCTGCGCCAGAATCGGACTCACCAGGCCCAGGCCGATGGTAACCATGGTGCTCACCGCGGCGCTCTCAAACAACACGCCCGTCAGCACCACCACCGAAAGCAGCACCGCGAAGATGAAAATCGTCGTCGCGATGGCGTAAAGGAATCCCGGCGACCACACGCCGGTTTTCGAACCGAACACCAGCCACACGCCCACGATCAGGTAAGTGACGTTCAGCCCCACCACGGCCAGGTTGCCCAGGTAGCGCCCCAGCAGAATCTGATAGCGGCGCACGGGTTTCGACAGCAGCAACTCGATGCGGCCAGGTTCGAGCACCGTGGGTACCAGGCCGGAACTGGCGAACACCGCCAGCGCCATGCCCCAGGTGTAGAGGAACGTGGCGATGCCGCCGTGCACTTGCCGCACCAGGCGGTTGACGTCGGTCATCTTGCGGTTGGTCTGGCCGAACAGCGACACAGTGGCCATGGCGCCCTCGACCACGTCGATCTTCATGATGAACAGGAAGAACAGGATCATCGCCGTCGAAAGCCCGAACAACGCCCAGAAGATCTTGCGGGCCATGGCTTCGCGGAAGGTGTCGGCGATGAGCGCGCAGCCGGCGGTCAGGTCGTGTTTAGACATCGACGGTCCTCACAAACACTTCTTCGAGCGTGCTGGATGACACGCTCAGGCTTTCGATAACGCACTGTTCCGCGCGGAGCAGGTCGATGGCCTGGTTGGCGAGTTCGCGCGTCGCGAACAGAAATTCGGCCGAACCGTTTTGCGTGGCAATGCTGGCGGCTTTCGCGCGCAGCGCCTCGATCAACCGTTCGCCCGCGCCGCTGGCTACCAGTTTGTAACCACTGCCGGCGGTGAGGTCCTTCACATTGCCCACCAGCGCGACTTTGCCTTGCCGCAGGATGGCCACCTCGCGGCAGAACAGCTCCACTTCCACCAGCAAATGCGAGTTGATGAAGATGGTGGTGCCTTGGCGCTCGAGTTCGTGCAGGATCTCGCGGATCTGCCGGCGCCCGATGGGATCCACGCCGTCCGAAGGTTCATCGAGCAGCAGCAGGGCAGGGGAGTGCATGAGCGCCTGCGCCAGTCCCAGCCGTTGCAGCATGCCTTTCGAGTACTTGCCGATGCGCACGCTGCCCCACTTGGCGAGTCCGACCAGATCGAGCAGTTCCGGAATGCGCTTGCGCCGCGGCGTGCGTTCCATGCCGCTCAGCGCGGCGTAGAAGTCCAGCATGCCCTCGCCAGTGAAATAGGTGGGGAAGCGGTGATTCTCAGGCAAGTACCCGACCGGGCGCCGGGCCTCGGCAATGTGCGAGTCGCGTCCAAACAACCGCGCCGAGCCGCCGCTCGCGTGCACCGCCGACAGCAGCAACTTCACGAAGGTGGTCTTGCCGGCGCCGTTCGGTCCGAGCAATCCGTAAGTGGTGCCGCGCGGTACCTGTATCGTGATGCCGTCCACGGCACGTACTTCACGACGCTTCCAGCGCGAGCGGAAGACCTTGGTCAGGCCCTCGGTTTCGATAGCGTAGTCGCCGTTCATATACCTCAACACCTGGACAACGCACGCGAACCGGCTGCGGTTCCCTTAAGTTACAGTTGCGAGTCGATCCAGCCGCCGCCCAGGACCAGTTCACCTTGATAGAACACCGCCGCCTGGCCCGGCGTCACCGCTCGTTGCGGCTCGTCAAACACGATTTCGACTCGCGTTCCGCCTTCGATGGCCGTGATGGTTGCCGGAGCCGCCACGTGCTTGTTGCGGATTTTGACTTCGCCGCGCACGGGCGCGCCGGGCGTCTCAATCGAAATCCAATTCATTCTAGACGCGGTCAGGCGCCCGCGCAGCAGTTCGTCGTTCGCGCCGACGATGACGCGCTGCGTTTTCGGATCGGTCGCAATCACGTACAGCGGTTCACCCGTGGCCACACCCAGGCCCCGGCGCTGTCCCACGGTGAAGTGGTGCACGCCAGTGTGCTCGCCGATCACTTGCCCGCTGGTCGAGACAATTTCGCCGCGCGCCGCTTCCACCGGCATGCCGCGCTCGGCCATGTAAGCGTTCAGGAACGCGGCGTAGTCGCCGTCCGGGACAAAGCAGATTTCCTGGCTGTCGTCTTTTTCAGCGACCGGCAGTCCCAACTGGCGCGCCAGCTCGCGCACTTGCGGCTTGTTCATGCCGCCCAACGGAAATAGTGTGCGCGAAAGCTGCTCCTGCGTGAGGCCAAAGAGAAAGTACGTCTGGTCCTTCGCTTGATCGCAACCGCGCCACAACTGCCAGCGTCCGGTTTGCTCGTCGCGCGTGATGCGCGCGTAGTGGCCCGTGGCGATGCGTTCAGCGCCCAGGCCCGCCGCGGTTTCCAAGAACTGGTCAAACTTAAGAAAGTTGTTGCACAACGTGCAGGGGATGGGCGTGCGCCCGGCCAGATACTCGTCCAGAAACGGGCGCACAACGTCGTGTTCGAAGCGCTCTTCGAAATTCAACACGTAATAAGGAATGCCGAGACGTTCGGCCACGCGGCG
>CAZDIZ010000055.1:3786-20342 GCA_964505625.1 uncultured Solibacteraceae bacterium
GCCACGCGGCGTGCATCGTGAACGTCATCGAGCGAACAACAGCGTCCACTGGCAGTTTGTCCCTGGTCTTTCGCTAACCGCCGCTGATTCCAAAGCTGCATGGTGAGGCCGATGACCTTCGCGCCTCCGCGCGCGAGCATCGCCGCCACGGTCGAGCTATCCACGCCGCCGCTCATGGCCACGGCGATGGTGCCCGTTTCAGACACGTGCGCTCCAGGTGGCCGATACGCCGCGCAAGCGGGCCACGGCTGTGACAGTAGCTTCAATGAGCGCGTCCACCTGCTCGGCGGTATTCGAACGGCCCAAGGAAAATCGCACACTGGCGCGCGCACGTGCATCGGAAAGCCCCATGGCCCGCAGCACGTGCGAGGGTTCGACGGATCCGCTTGAACACGCCGACCCGGTCGAAACCGCGAATCCCGCCAGATCCAGCGCGATCACCAGCGCTTCGCCCTGCACGCCGTCGAACCAGATGTTGGTGGTGTTCGGAACCCTGCGTTCCCCGGCGCCGTTAACGCCCGTCGCCGGAATGCGCTTCAGGACGCCGGTTTCCAAACGTTCGCGCAGACCGCTCACTCGCCGCGCTTCGGCGTCCAGGTCTTCCCGCGCCGCGCGCGCTGCGGTGGCCAGCGCCACAGCACCGGCGATGTTCTCGGTTCCCGCCCGCCGGTCGCGTTCGTGGTGTCCGCCTCGCAGAATGGGGTGAATGTCGGTGCCGCCGCGCACATAGAGCGCACCCACGCCCTTCGGCGCGTAGATTTTGTGCCCGCTGATGGAATAAAGATCCACGCCCAGCGCGCGCACATCCACCGGCAGTTTGCCGAACGCCTGCACGCCATCCGAATGCATCATCACACCGGCCTGACGCGCGATGGCAGCGATTTCTTCCAGAGGTTGCACGACGCCGGTTTCGTTGTTGGCGTGCATCACCGAAATCAGCGCCGTTTCGCGGCGCAGCGCGCGCCGTATCGAAACCGGATCGATCGCGCCGCCCGTCCCCGGTGCGACGCATGTCACCGCGCAACCGCAGCGCTCGAGTTCGCGGCAAGCTTCGATCACCGCGGGATGCTCGATGGCCGTGGTGATGACGTGTGCGGCATTGCGCGCTGCGCCCAGGATCGCCAGGTTATCGGCTTCAGTGCCGCCGCTCACAAAGACGATTTCGCGAGCCAGGCACCCGAGCGCGTCGGACAACTCGCGCCGCGCCTGTTCGAGAGTTTGCTTGGCGGCCTGCCCATAATAATGGATACTGGAAGCGTTGCCGCACGTCTGGCGCAGGCAGGTGACCATGGCGTCCAGTACGCCATCGGACACGGGAGTGGTTGCGTTATGGTCGAAATAGAAGCGATCCACGGGAAGTTACTTCCATCTTAGCAGCCTATGCCGCAAGCGACCGCGCGCCAACCGCTAATCACGCTCACCACCGACTTCGGATTGGACGACCACTTCGTCGGCACCATGAAAGGCGTGATCCTCGCCATCGCGCCGCGCGCGCGCATCGTCGACATCACGCACGGCGTGAAGCCATTCGAAATTGCGCAGGGTGGCTTTCTTGTGGCTAGCGCGGCCGGGTATTTCCCGCCCAAGACCGTACACGTGGCGGTGGTGGATCCGGGCGTGGGTACATCGCGGCGTCCGCTGGTGGTGGAAAGCGGCGGCCAGTACTTCGTGGCGCCGGACAACGGTTTGCTTTCGATGATCTACGAGCACGGCAAGTGCGTGGTGCGTGCCGCCACCGCGCGCCGCTACATGCTGGAGGAAGTAAGCACGACCTTCCACGGCCGTGACGTCTTCGCGCCCATCGCCGCGCACCTGGCAAGCGGCACGCCGCCGGCGCGTTTCGGAAAGCGCATTGATGATTATTTGCGAAGCCAGTTCCACAAGCCCGTGCGCACGGGCAAGCGCATCTGGACCGGGGCGATCCTGCACATCGATCACTTCGGCAACATCATCACCAATTTCCGTGCCGATGAGTTCGCCCACTTATCGGCGCGCCCCTTCGCGATGAACGCCGGCTTCGAACGCGCCACGCGCGTGGCCGCAACGTTCGCCGAAATCAAATCTGGAGAACTGGCGCTGATAGCCGGCAGCACCGGCTACTACGAGATCGTCTACAACCAGGCTTCAGCGGCAACAACATTGGGCGTCTCGATCGGCGCACCAGTTGAACTAACCGTCTGGTAGCGCTCACTCGTAACGCAGCGCTTCCACCGGGTCCAGCCGCGAGGCTTTCAATGCCGGCCAGGTGCCGAAGAACAGGCCCACCAGCACGGATGTCGAGAAGCCCGCGATCACGGCCCAGGCTGGAACTTCCGAAGGCAGCGAGGGCACCAGTGCGCTCACCAAGAATGTGACCAAGATGGCGAAGATCAAACCCAGCACGCCGCCCGCGCCGGTGAGCGTGATGGCTTCGATCAGAAATTGCGCCACGATGTCGCCGCGACGCGCGCCGATTGCTTTTCGCACACCGATCTCGCGCGTGCGCTCGGTAACGCTGACCAACATGATGTTCATGACGCCGATGCCGCCTACCAACAGCCCCAGCGCCGAGATGGCGATCGACACCATCACCACCATGCCGGTGACCGAATCGAACTGTTTGATGATTTGATCGGCGGTCGAGAGATTGAAATCGTTCTGCTCGCCCGCCGGAGTACGCCGCACGCGGCGAAGGATGTTTTCGATCTCCTCGTAGGCGCGCTGCCGCAAGCCTAACTGCGCCTTGGCCGTGATCACGAAGCGGTCCAGTTGCGGGTAGCGGATGCGCGATGTCGCCAGCGGGATGTTGACCTGCCGGTCCAGCCCGTTTTCTCCAAAGAAGCCGCCTTTGGCCTTCTCGAAGACACCGACGACTGTGTACTCCGCGCCGTCCACCATGATGGGGCGGCCCAAGGCTCGCCCATCGGGGAACAGCGCCTCGGAAATGTTGGCGCCGATGGTGGCGACGCGTGCCGCGCGGCGCTCCTCCTCGGCCGTGAACACGCGACCCATGCGCATCTCACGCGGCGAGATCATCGCCATGTTGGCCGTCGAACCGGCGAAGAAAAAGTTGTCGGTTTCGTAACCCGCCACGCGGACCACCATGGCCCGCCGCTCGACGGTGGTGGGAATGTAAAGCGTGATACCGACATCCTCCACTGACGGGCACAACCTCTGAATGATGGCAGCGTATTCGGGTTGAATGGGTCGCCGGCGCATCTCCTTCGGGGCGGCTCGCGGAGCGTTGGGATCGCCGCTGGTCTTGGCGATGAATACGTTGTCCGGTCCCAGTTCCTCGAAGAACGTCACGATGCCCTTGCGCAGGCCGGTCAGCAGACTCGATACCGTGACCACCGTGGTGATGCCGATGACGATGCCGAGCACCGTCAGCAGTGAACGGAAGCGGTGCGTCCAAACCGCCGTCGTTGCCATGCGCACGTTTTCGCCAAAAGTCAGCCGCATCGTTTACTCCGCCCGCAGTGCCGCCACGGGATCGAGCTTGGAAGCCCGCGAAGCCGGATACCAGCCGCTGGCAATGCCCACCGCGCTCGACACGAATACCGCCAGCAATACGTAGAACGGCGTGATGCGCATGCTGATGTCGAAGGCGCGCGAAAGCAGTTCGGTCAACGCCGCGCCCAGCGCCAGACCCAGAAAGCCGCCCACCACTGACATCAACACGCTCTCCAGTAGAAATTGCAGCATCACGTCAAAGCGGCGCGCCCCAAGCGATTTGCGCACGCCGATTTCGTGTGTACGCTCGGTGACGCTCACCAGCATGATGTTCATGATCACGATGCCGCCCACCACCAGCGAAATACAGGTCACTGGAACGACCACCGCCGAAATCATGCCCAGTATCTGGTCAATCATGGTACGCACGGCATCGGGAGTGACCGTGTCGAAAGTGTCGGGTTTGTTCGGCGGTGTCTTGAAGCGTGTGCGCAATGCCACGCGCGCGATGTCGATGGCGTCATCGAGCTTTAAACCCAGTTCCGGACGCGGGCGCGCGAACACGGCGATGGATTGGCCGGTACCGAACAGGCGCGTGAACACCGGATACGGAATGTAGACCTGATTGTCCTGACTGCGCCCGAACGCCGAACCGAGGCGCTCCTGCTCGCCCACCACCAGAAAATCGATGCCGCGGATCTTGATGGTGCGTCCCACCGCGGTCGATCCGGGAAACAGCGCCGCGCGCGCGTCGTAGCCGATCACGCACACCGTTTGCTTGGTGCGCTCTTCCTCGGCGGTGAAGAAACGTCCGTCGACGAGTGTTACGTCGCGGATCTCCGGCAGGTTCGCGCCGGCGCCCAGCACCACGCCATCCTCGTACTTGAGACCCGCATGGCGGACCTCCTCGGATCGCTGACGGTAAGGGCTATAAAGGATCTTGTCGCCGGTCGAGAGCCGCAAATACTGATAGTCCTCCTGCCGCAGACGCTTATTGCGCCGGAGTTTTTCGAGGTATTGGCGCATATTGCCGGCCGTGCCAACTTGCGACAGCAGGAAACTCTCGCTGCCGAAGATCTTCGATGTGCTTTGTTCGGCGTAGAGTCCCAGTCCCTCGATGGCCGCGCCCACTAACACCACGCTGCCCACGCCGATAATCACACCCAGCAGCGTCAGAAAACTGCGCAGTTTGCGTGCACGGATGGAGTCGACAGCAAGGAAGAACGCGTTCGCCAACGTGTAGAACGAGCGATTCACCCCAGCGCGGAAGTCACCCATGGTTTCTACTTATCATCCAACATCCGCCGTGCATTCGACAATGTCAACCATCGCGCGCATGTACAATATGTCCCATGTCCATATCGGCCCGCGTTCCGGGGAGCGTCAGAAGTGTGTTGCGGGGAGTATTGCTGCTGGCTGTGCTGATCGCTACCTCTGTGGCCAGCATACGCTTTGGGCGTTTCTATGAGCGGGAAGTCATTTTCCATCCGACCGCCAACCCGGAAGGCAGGTGGGCTTCACTGTGCGGACGCGTCGGACTGCGATCGGACCTGGCGCTGGCCAGCCTGGGACGGCTGTTCCGGTTTCGCAAGACCTACGCCCAGTTTGAGCAGGATCTGTGGGTGACTCAAGTTGTCGCACCGGGCAAGCGCAACGGCTACTACGTGGATGTCGGTTCGGCCGACGGCGAGCGTATTTCGAACACTCGACTACTCGAGGATTTGAGCTGGCGCGGCATCTGCGTTGATCCGATTGCCTCCAACATGCGGAGACGGACCTGCCACGTGGTACGTCAACCCATTTACAGCACCAGTGGCCAAAAAGTGCGCTTTCGTTTGTCCGACGATCTCAGCGGCATTTCAGAGTCTCTTGGATTTCAGAACGCGCTGACGCGAAAACACGAGGAAGTCGAACTGGTCACGGCCACGCTGGACGAAGTACTCGCCAAAGCCAACGCACCGTCCTATATCGATTACATCAGCCTCGATATCGAAGGCGCCGAGTACCAGGCTCTGCTGGGGTTGTCATTCGACAAATACAAAGTCGGAGCATTTACCATCGAACACAATTTCGAAAAAGAAAAGCGCGAGAACATACGCAGACTGCTGGAGTCGAAAGGCTACGTACGCGCACGTGCGTGGGCCGTGGAGGACTGGTACGTTTCGGGCGAGATCGCAGCGAACCTGCCGCCTTACTACAGCGGGTTACAGTGAACCATCCGTGACATGCCGCATCGGGGGCAGAGCAGTCAGTCCCTGGGTTTTTCAGCGGCCTGCTAGCATGTTAGTAGCATACTTCGTGTGATGCCGGACCAAGCCCCATCGGAATATGGCCGTTGGAGCGCGGGTGATGGTCTACCCGCGATCGAGTATTCGTGCGCGCTTTTAGGCGATATTCGGGTTTTGGTGGTCGACGGATTGCACCGCCTTTCACGCGGCGGCATCGAAGTCGGCGGGATATTGTACGGAACGCGTTCCGGCGGCGAACTGAGGATCGAGGCGCAGCGCCCCCTCGAGTGTGAACACGCGCGCGGACCGTCGTTCACGCTTTCCGAAAAAGACGTGGCGGATCTGGAGCGTATGCTCGCCGCGCCAGCTGGTACGCCGGGATTGGAACCGGTTGGCTGGTACCATTCCCACACGCGCGCCGATATCTCGCTTTCCGAAGAAGACCTGAAAATCCATGACCATTTCTTCCCGCACCCTTGGCAGGTGGCGCTGGTGCTGCGTCCGGAGAAATTTGGGCCGGTTACGGCGGGTTTCTTCGTTCGGGAAGCGGACGGTTCCATCCGTACCGACAAGAGTTACCAGGAATTCGAAGTCCTACCGGTGAAGGCCCGCGCGGCAGCCGAGCCCACTGCTCGGCGCGCCGCACCGCCTTCACCCATCGCACCCGAGGCCGTGTTCGAACCGGTTCCGGCGCGAAAGCCCCCGGCCGTCATGCCGGGAAAGACGCCCGGTCGTGCACCTGTTCGCGACCAAAACCAGCCACTACGCATCATGGCCGCGTCGGAGAACCGCGCTTCGTCCGATCCGGAGAAGCTGGGCGCATTCCTGCGGAGGATCGAGCCTCGCCGCAGCCGTAAAACGCGATGGATTGTCGGCCTTCTGTTGTGCGTGGCAGCATTCTTCCTGGGCATGACCAGCCGTTCGCTGTGGCTCGGGCGGGGCGCATCACCGGCGCTCGCGTTGCACGCATTCGACCAGGGCGGCCAGTTGCGTGTCGAATGGGATGGCGCGACGCTCGCGGTGCGCGAGGCCAAGAGTGGTCTGCTGGAGATCAACGATGGTGGTGAGAAAGTGAGCATCCCGCTCGACCGCGAACATTTGCTCTCCGGGGGCATCGGCTACGCACGCCGCACCGCCGACGTCGACGTACGGCTGAAGGTGACCGGGTCAGGCGGCACCGCGCAGGAGGTGACCCGGTTTGTGGGGCCTCCGCCCTCAGTTCCCTCCGGAGGCGCGCGCTAACTATGGATGGTCACGACACCCGGCAGGAAGGCTTCGCCAAATGGACTTCCGACTTTGAATACCTGCGTGGCCTGTTCTGCGCCACGCTGCGCGGCGAAGGCGAACGCGAACTAGCCGATTTTGTCGAGGCGTGTTTCGACTCCGGCTCCACCGGTGCGGCGCCGCTTTCGGCACGGCACTGCCAGGCGCTTTCCATCGCTTTCCAACTTCTGAACATCGTCGAGGAGAACACCGCCAACCAGTTTCGTCGGCGCGCCGAAGACCCGCGGCGTGGAGAAGGCGAGCGCGGCTTGTGGCTCTACAATTTGGGCGATCTGGTGCAGCGCGGCTTCAACGAAGCGAACGTGCGCGCCGCGCTCGATCGGATTTCAGTCGAACCGGTATTGACCGCCCATCCCACCGAAGCCAAGCGCGCCACCGTGCTCGAACACCATCGGGCGATTTACCTGATGCTGGTCGAACGCGACGCGCGCCACTTCACCGACGTCGAGATCTCCATCTTCGAGCATCGTCTGAAAGCCGCGCTCGAACGGCTGTGGCGTACCGGCGAAATCATCCTGGAACGGCCCAACGTCGAAAACGAGTTCCGCAACACGCTCTATTACATGGAGCACGTGTTTCCGGACGTGGTCGAGTTGCTCGATCAGCGTTTCCAGCACATCTGGCGAACCACGTTTCACAACGCGCCGCCGCGTCTTCCACGGCTGCGTTTCGGAAGCTGGGTGGGCGGAGACCGCGACGGGCATCCGTTTGTCACCGCCGACGTGACCAGGCACGGCCTCGAGCGTTTGCGGCAGGGCGCGTTCGCGGTCATCGAGGAGCGTCTGCGGCGCTTGGGCGCGCGGGTGAGTCTGGCCGAACCCGAAGGCACCGCGGCGCGGAATCTGCGGCGGCGCATACACGAGATGGCGAGCTTGGTTGGCGAAGCCGGGCGCACGGCTCTGGCGCGCAACCCCGGTGAACCCTGGCGGCAATTCGTCAATCTGATGCTGGCACGATTGGAGCGTGTCAACGGTGGATCGGAAACCGCCGGTGGGTATCGCTCGCCCCGCGAACTGCTCGACGATTTCGAAGTGCTCGAAGCGTCGCTGCGCGAGGTGGGCGCGCACGAAATCGCCGACATGGATGTGCGTCCGCTCGCGGCGCAGGTGCGCGTGTTTGGATTTCACCTGGTCACGCTGGACATCCGCCAGAACAGCGTCTATCACGACCGCGCCGTGGAAGGGTTGCTGCGCGCGGCGGCGTTTCCGCGCTGGAACTATTCTGAATGGAGCGACCAGGAGCGCATCGAGTTCCTGGATCGCGAACTGGAAACGCCGCGCCCGTTCACCGGCCCCCACATGCGCCTGTCGGATGAAGCGGGCCACGCCGTGGGCCTGTTCCGCGCTTTGCGCGCGCATGCGGACCGCTACGGCTGCGACGGCATCGGGCCTCTGATCGTCAGCCAGACGCGCAGCGTGGCGGACCTGGCGGCCGTTTATTTGTTGATGCGCGAAGCGGGCTTGCTGGTCGAAACCCCCAGTGGATTGGCCGCCGAGATTCCCGTCACGCCGTTGTTTGAAACCATCCACGATCTGGAGCGCAGCGAAGACATCGTGGCGGCGTTTCTCGAGCACGGCATCACGCGCCGCACTTTCGATTACCTTGAACGGCGCGGGCGCGGCGGTGCGCGCGAACTGGTGGTGATGCTCGGCTACAGCGACAGCAACAAGGATGGCGGCATCCTCGCGAGCCATTGGGGCATACATCGCGCCGAGCGCAACCTGGCGCGGCTGGCGCGCGAGCGCGAGGTGAGGCTGGCGTTCTTCCACGGCCGCGGCGGCACCATCGGACGCGGCGCCGGTCCGACGCACGCGTTTCTGGAGGCGCTGCCCGCCGGTTCGCTCACCGGACGCATGCGCGTCACCGAACAAGGCGAAGTGATCGCGCAGAAGTACGCCAACCGCGTTACCGCCACCTATCACCTGGAACGCCTGTTGGCCGGCGTCACACGCACCACGCTGCTGCACGAGAACCGGGAAGAAGTGCCGCATCCGCTCGAAGGCGTCTGGCCCGCGGTGGTTGAGCACGGCTTCCAGGCCTACCGTCGCTTGGTGGAGCGCGAAGGCTTCGTGACATTTTTCCGGCAGGCCACTCCGATTGATGCCATCGAGCGCACGCGCATCGGCTCGCGACCCGCGCATCGTAGCGAGAAGCAGACCATCGACGATCTGCGCGCCATTCCCTGGGTGTTCAGTTGGAGTCAGGCGCGCTTTCATCTGCCCGGCTGGTACGGTGTGGGCACGGCGCTGGACTGGCTGCGCACCGAACACCCGCGCGACTGGAGCGATTTGTGCGGACAGATTCGCGGTTGGCCGTTTTTGGCCTACCTGCTGCAAAACGTCGGCGCCGCGCTGCTGATGGCGAACACGGACATCATGCGTATGTACGCCACGCTGGTGGAAGATTCGTCAGTGCGCGACACATTCCTCTCCGCAATTCTGAGCGAATACGAACTCACGCGCGACCGCATCGGCGACCTGTTCGGAGAATCCGGCGAAGTGCGCCGTCCTCGGTTGATGCTCGCCATCGCCCTGCGCCGCAGCGCGCTGTTGCGTCTGCACGAAGAGCAGGTACGCCTGCTGAGGGTTTGGCGCGACGATTCGCGCGAAGAGACGCTGCGCGAACTACTGCTCACCGTCAACGCCATCGCCATGGGCCAGAAGATGACCGGGTAAGCACAGAGCGCGAAATGGGGGCTGGCTCGAATTTCGTTGTTTTTGCGAAACTTCGTGCCCGTCCCGCAACCCGGCTGGAACAGATGGCTGGTGAGAAATCCAGGGTAGCTCGTTCTCCCTCAGAAGCTGAACTGCAACGTCTGCAGCATCTGATCGAACGTCTTGTCCACGTACTGCCGCTCGCTTTCCGGGGCGATTAACACGACGTAGAAGATCCCGTTGGGATGCGCGACCGTCACCAGACGGTCCATTTCCGTCTGGCCCTGGAAAACCGAATCCGAGAACAGTTCGGTCAGGATGGCGTCTTTGCCCCCCACTCGGATTTGCTTCGGCATCTCGCGGCCCGAGCGCATCTGCGGATTGCTGGCGCGCAATTGCGCCACCAGTTCCTCGGTCCCCTGCCACAGGCTGTTGCCCGCGGTCTTCGGACGGTAGTAGGCCAGAATCGCGCCGTAGCCCACGCTCTGGCCGTTCTGCGTTTTCTGCACGCCCGCCGGAGGCGCGATGGTCACGCTCGACGCATCCTGACTAACCGCGGCGCGCCAGTTGTCGGGATAGGAGATACGGAAGTCCTTGCCCTGATGCGGTTGCAGACGGCCGCTGGGCCGGCTGTCGGCCAATGACACTCCGGCGCCCGTTGACGGCGCGGCGGCCTTGGCTTGCGGTTGAGCACGCGGCTTCGGCGCCGGCAGTCCCGCAACGATGGCCTTCATGCGCTTCAGTTGGCCGGAGTCGGTCGTATAGTTTCGCGCGGGCAGATGCTGGGTCATGTCCTCGATGGCTTTCATGCGATTGCCGGGGTTGGGATGGTCCGACAGAAATTGCGGGCCGCGCGAACCGCCGGACGCTTCCAGCTTTTCAAAGAAGCGCGCCATTTCAATCGGGTTGTAGCCGGCTCCAGCGGCGATCTGCGCACCCAGCAAATCCGCCTGTGTTTCGGCCGTGCGCGAGAATTTCAGCAGCACCGAATTCGCGCCTAGCCCGATCCCGAGCTGTCCCAGTTGTCCCAGCAGCCCGCCGCCCACGGCCTTACCCGCCAGCAGCGCCGGCAACTGAATCAGGTTTGCCTTGCTCGCCTGATTGGTTCCATGGCGCAGCGCCACGTGCACGATCTCATGTGCCAGCACGCCCGCAATCTGCGCTTCGTTGTCGGCGGCCGCGATCAGACCCGTGTGCACGAACGCCGGTCCGCCGGGCAGCGCGAAAGCGTTGATGCTCTTGTCGTTGACGACTTTGAAGGTGTAAGGATAGTCCTCGGCCTGCGGTTGCGCGGCCAGTTTTTTCCCGATGGCGGCGATGTATGCGTTAAGTTCCTTATTGTCCACCGCCTCGACCTGCTTCTCGATTTCGCCGGCCGCTTCCTTGCCCAGTTGCACGTCCTGCGCTTTCGAAAACAGATTGAAGCCAGGCCGGAACCTGGGCAGTTGCGCCGTGCACACGGTCGCGACCAGCCCTAGAGATACCAGCGCCAACGTCCAGATTTGCATTTTTCTCACCGTGGCCACCCTCCTGTTTTCAGGATAACAATGGGATCTGTTCGTTTTGCGTTCCCGCATTGCGGAATTGCGGAGTACAATGTTCTTGATCCAGGTTCGACGGAGGGCTTCTGTAATGCGTAGTTTTCTGGGGTTGTTCCTGCTGAGCGGTTCGCTCGCCACGTTGTTTTCACAATGCACGTCCGTCTCGGTCACGCCAACAACACTGCCGCCGGCTGTGGTGAATCGTCCTTACGCCACGCAGCTTGCTCCCCGGGGTGGTTGTGCGCCCTATGTGTGGCAAATCATGTCCGGCACCCAACTGCCGTCGGGCATCCAGTTCAACACCACCACGGGGCTGTTGTCCGGAACGTCTGCCGTGCAGGGCAAGTACCAGCTCTGCTACAAGCTCACTCACGGTGGGACGGACTTCACGCAAGGCTGTATGGAACTCAAAGTGAACCCGCCCATCACACTGGTGTCCGGACCGGTCCTGATGGACGGCTTCGTCTCCGATTACTGGGCGGCGAAGATTGTCACCGGTGGATGGAACGAAAGCGAGGGCTCGCGCCCGTATTCCTACAAGATCACCAGCGGCGCGCTTCCGCCCGGCGTAACCTTCGGCGCGAACTCTGGCTACCTGGAAGGAACACCCTCCGCCGTAGGCGACTACGCTTTCACTATTCAAGTGACGTGCTTGCAGGGTAGTACCGCCACCGGCAGCTACCACGTCAGCATGTTTCCGCCCGGCGACTTCTACACGTCCACGCGCAAACTCGCTTTCAAGGCGATTACCGGATCGTCCGCCGTGACACTTCCGTTGGGTGTTGCCACCGCCAATCTGGCGCCGGTCAAGTTTCAAGTTGCCGCGTCGGGAACCTCCGGCGGCGCCGCGCCGGCATGGCTGAAGCTCGGCGCGACTTCCGGCGAAACGCCCGCGTCAATCGACATCGAAGCGGATCCTAAGGGCCTCACGCCGGGCAAGTACACAGCGACAATCACCGTCACGCCCACCGGCAAGACCGTGCAGACCGTGGACGTCGAATTCGAGGTTCGCGACCGCGTCATTTCGCTTCTCAACTCGCCCGCGTTTCTGGAAGCCAGCATCATTCCCAAGGAGGGGCAAACGCTTCAGCGTACCGCCACGGTCATGGTCTGGAACGAAGGCGAGGGCGATGCCGCCATTACCGCCAGCGTAGACCCGGATACGCCGTGGCTCACTATTTCGCCAACGCAGTTCACGGTCGCCGCCGGCAAGATGCAGACCCTCACGGCGACTGTGGACGGGTCCAAGCTCGAATACGGCGGTTGGTACGGCTCCATCGACCTGACGGGGCCGAAGTGGAACGCTTCCATTCCGGTCAACATCTTCCGCGGCCGCGAACTGCGTAAGGGGCGGCTCACGACATCCACGAACTGGACGACGAAACAAGGGAACTGTTCCGCCACTGACACCGGTGGCACTCAAGCTCCTTTCACCGTGGACCTCGGGAATGTGGATGAGGGGCCCATCAACTTCACAGCCGAGTTGCAGGGCTTTGGCGATGCAGCCGAGCTACAGACGCCCTCGGGTGTTCTGCCGAACTACATGTCTTCTGTTCCGATCAAGTTCGTAACGTACCCCTGCCGCATCGTGGCTTCCGGAAAGCCGATGCCGGGCGCCCAGGGCAGTTACTACTTGTCGGGCGTGCTGAAGATCACCGGCACCGGTGCGTCCAACTCGCCGTACTATCACAAGTTCGAAATCACCTCGGGTACGTACACGCGAACAAAGACGCCGGCCGAATATCTCGGCGTGCCCTCCATCGTCAACGAAGGCATCCTTTTTGTGAACTCGACGGACGAGTTGAAGTCGATGCAGAATCAGTTTCGCATCAGCAATCCGGGTGTGGCTCCCATCGCATTTAACATCAAAGCTGCTTCTGGCGGTACGAATTTTCTCAGCCTCGATGAGCCCGCCGGGGTGGCGGAGCCGCTGAAGGAAACAATCGTCACAGTGAATGCGAATACCGGTGCGCTTCAAGCGGGTGAGTACACCCAACAAGCCTACGTGACGCTTTTCGAGGCGTGGGCGCAGGAGAGGTTCTGGAACGTGTCCACCACCATGATCGTACCGGGCACGTTGGGTGCGTCTTCCGCGAGCAAGGACGGCCGCCGTGAAGCCGCCGTATGCGTCGCCTCAAAACTCATACTGGTGCCGGGCGAGCCAGTTACCTTCTTCCACTTCCCGGTGGACGCGGCCGCCTCACTCAAAGCCCGCGTCTATGACAACTGCGCCAAGCCGGTGACGGACGCGAGTGTTACAGCGTCGTTCTCAACCATTGAACCTGGCGCCACACTCGCGCTGTCGGATGCGACCAAGGGCCTCTACAAGGCCGATTGGTTTCCCACCACCGCCAACGATTTCGTCTCGGTTACGTTGCGCGCGGCCAAGACCGGTTTCGCTCCTGTTTCCCGCACCATCACCGGTTCGGTCAAAGCCAATTCCGGCGACCCGGTAGTGATCCATTACGCCATCGTCAACAACCTGAACCCTGTGCTGGGCGCGAGCGTCGCTCCCGGCACGGTGGCCGCCATCTACGGATTCAATCTGGCTGCCAGCACCGAGCAGGCGCAGGTGGTTCCGCTGCCGCGCCAGTTGGGCGGCGCGCGTGTGTTGATCGGCGGCATCGAAGCCCCGCTGTTCTTCGCCAGTCCCGGCCAGATCAACGTGCAGATCCCATCTGAGCTGGCGGTGGTCGATTACCAGAGCGTCGTGGTGATCGTGAACGGCAGGTACTCGCGGCCGAAAGAGATACGGCTCACCGGCGTGAATCCCGGAGTTGCCGTCTATTCCGATGGTCGCGTGATTGCGCAACACGGCGACTACTCACTGATCAATTCCGCTAGCCCTGCCAAGCCCAACGAATGGATTGTGCTGTACCTGGTGGGCATGGGAGCGACGGACCCGGCCGTGGCGAGCGGCGAACGCGCACCTTCGACGACGCTCTCTCCGTCCAAGGTGCAACCAACGGTGACCATCGGCGGCGCGGCGGCGCAGGTTTACTACGCCGGCCTCACGCCCGGCGGCGTGGGGCTCTACCAGATCAACTGTCAGGTGCCCGCCAATGCGCAAACCGGCGACCTGCCCGTGGTCATCAAACAGAACGGCGTGAAAGCCAACGCGGCGACACTGCCGGTCAGCCGCTAATCCGGCTGAACAGGTTCACACCGCTCGGATCGTCCGTGGTTTTGGGCGGGGGCGGCGGTTCAGGTGTGTCCAGCCACCCGCGAGCACCGCGTCCAGAATCCCCGCGCCGTCCGGATGGTCTTCGGCGCGTACGTCCTGAAACTGTTTGAACGAATCCATGCCCACGCGTTCATAAACCGCGCGGCGAGCCGAGTCGTCGTTCAAGTGCGCCGGAACGCGTTCCAGATGGCACTTGGGCGCGGTTTCCAGCGCCCGGCACGCCGCCACCATCAAAGCTGTGTCACTAACGTGCCGTATATCGGAGTCTTTCGGGTCCATTACTCAAATCTAGTGTGGAATCTCGCCGACGATCTGACAATCCCGGTGGGGCCGCCATTCCTGGCGGCCAAGCCGGCTTTCCAGCCGGCTTAAGCCCACTGGAAAGTGGGCTTGGCGAGCTGGAAAGCTCGCCCTACTCGGCGGGGTCCGAGACAGACGGCCCGGACTCCTGTATGATGTCGAAAACACATGCCATCTCCTTCTCGACGCGGTTTCCTTCGTAACTCGCTGGCGACGGCGGCTGCCGCTCCGCTGGTTTCACCGGGTACCGCTCCGGCCGCTGAGCCGACACGGCTCTCGAACGCCGCCTGGATCCCCAAGACGCTCGACCGGTGGCGCGCGCGTTGGATTTGGGACGACTACAATCGCGAAACCACCAACATCTACGTCTGCCTGCGCAAGGTCGTCAATCTCGAATGCGCACCGCGCACGGCCGACGTTTGGGTGACCGCTTCGAGCGTCTACAAGCTTTGGATCAACGGTGTTGAAGCCGGCCGTGGTCCCGAGCCGAATGAAGCGCCGTTCAAGTTCTACGACTACTACGAGCTCGCCAAGCTGTTTCACCCCGGAGAGAACATCATCGCGGCGCTGGCTTACAACTTCGGCATCGGAACGCATTTCTACGGCGCGGGTCCCGGCGGGTTCCTATTGGAAGCGCACCTCACCGACGCGGGCGGACGAGAAACCGTCATCGCGACCGACAACACCTGGCGCGCCGCCCTGCCGCGCTGGTATTCGCGTTACGCGCCGCAGACCATTTGGGCCAACGGTTTCCAGGAGAACTGCGACCTGCGCAAGGAGGTCCTGGACTGGAAGACCAACCCGCACGAACCCTCGCGCAACGATCCCAATCCGCCCATGCGCTGGCGCTGGGCGAGCGAGTTCGGCACGCCGCCCGCTCCTCCGTTCACCGTCATGCTGCCGCGCGAGGTGCCGCCGGAGCGCCAGCGCGTGGTGGCGCCCAAGCGCGTCATCCACTCGAAACTCGGTCGCCTTCCCGACGATTGGATGGTCCGGCAGGCCGAATCCATGCCGAATCCCAACCCGAACGTGGCCACGCGCATCGCCCTGGAGGTCGAATCCGACGCGCCGGCCGGGTTGGTGGCGGACGCCGAGAACCTGCTGCGCGACGACGCGACCGTCGCCACCATTGCGCCGCCTCCCGCGGGTACCTCGGCTCGAGTGCTCATCGAGTTCCCCGAAGAGGTGGTCGGCTATCCGTTCATCGAGATCGAATCCATGGACGGTGGCTTGGTCGACGTCGGCTACAGCGAGTTCCTCAAACCCGGCGAGCAGATCGACATGCTGCGCGCCGCCCTGCAGGCCGACCGCATCATCCTGGGCCGGGGCGCACGCCGCTGGCAGAGCTATGACCGCCGCTCGTTCCGGTACCTGCTGTTGGACGTCCAGGGCCTCCGTGCCCCGTTGAAAATCCGCCTGGTGGGCATCACGCGCATCGCCTACCCGGTCGAGTTTCGCGGGAGTTTCGAGTGCTCCGACCCGATGCTCAATCAGATCTGGAAGGTGGCGCGCCTGTCCACCGAACTGGTCATGCACGACCACTACGAGGATGGTCCGGTGCGCGAGCGCGGGCAGTACGCCGGCGACATACGCACCACCGCGTTGTGGAATTACTACTTCTTCGGCGATCGTTTTCTGATCGCGAAGGGCCTCAGACACTTCGCGAGGTTGCAGGATGCAAATGGCTGGTTCAAAACGCTTTCTCCGAGCGGAACAAGGCACAACATCGTCGAAATGCTGTGGCATTGGTCGATCGCCATCTGGGAATACTACTGGTACACGGGCGACCGCAAATTGGCGCTGGAGCTCGCGCCGCACGCTTGGCGCGCGCTGCGTTGGTTCGAGCCGTATCTGGCCGAAGACGGCCTGATCGGAAAAGCCGACAACCGCGACTGGTGGATCTTCATTGACTGGGGCCGCTTCGACTTCCGCG
>CAZDIZ010000055.1:20442-27342 GCA_964505625.1 uncultured Solibacteraceae bacterium
GCCGACAACCGCGACTGGTGGATCTTCATTGACTGGGGCCGCTTCGACTTCCGCGATGAAATCGCCGCGCTCAACCTCTGGTACATACAGGGTCTGGACGCCGCGGCGAAGCTGGCCACACTAGCCGGTAACACATCTGAAGCCAATCACTTCAGCGCGCTTGCTAAACGCGCACGCGAGGCTTGCCAGCGCCGCTTTTGGAATGACGCTGAAAAGGCGTACATGGATTGCTGGACTCCCGAAGGGCAGTCCAAGCTCATCACCCGGCAGGCCAACTTCCTCGCCATCCTGAGTCAGGCCGCGCCCAAGGAAAGCTGGAACGCCATTCTCGATCGCATCGAGAAACCGGACATCGACCGCATCCAGACACCGTACTTCAAATACTTCGAGCTGTGTTCCTGGTTGGCGGCGGGCCGGCCGCTCACCGCCGTGCTCGACGAGATCCGGGCCTGGTGGGGCGGGCAAATACGCCGTGGCGCCACCACCTTCTGGGAAGTCTATGACGACCGCAGCGCGCCGGAGACCGGTCCGGATGGAACCTGCTGCCACAGTTGGGTGGGAGGCGGAGCGCTGATCATGGCCGAGGAAGTGTTGGGAGTGAAGCCCACCGCTCCAGGGTTCGCCAAAGTCCTGATCGAGCCGAAGTGGGCCGATCTGGAGTTTGCGCGCGGGACTGTCCCCACGCCAAAAGGTCCTATAGAAGTTTCATGGCAGAAGAATAAAGCTCTTGAAATCAGTATTCCAGCCATGGAAGCTGATGTGGTTATTCACACTGTTTCCGGTCCCCGCAAACAGCATTTCACAGGGCCCGGCCGTCACATAATCCAATTGCACTGATCGTCCACCGGAGGTGGCAGATGCATCGTGCGGTCCTGTTTGTCCTCACAGTATTAGTGTGTTCCGCGGGTGAGTGGAAGACGTCGGCTCCGTTCACTTACAACATTGAATATGGCTCCGGGCACGTTGGCTCGGAAAAGTACCTGAAGATGATCGCCGATGCGCCGCCGGATTTGCTGCACGTAGGCGAGGACCTGCCGTTTTCGTCCACCTTCGGCACCAAGCGCGACTACTCGGGTGTGAAGGCCGACCTGTTCAAGCTGCTCACGGCCGAGGAAATGCGCGCGAGGATCGCGGATCTGCAGGCCTATACCGCAGGTTTGCACAAGGCCGGCGTCAAGTTGGTGATCCCGTATATCTGCAACGAGTTGGCGTTCGGAGATCACGTAACGCGTACAGGGATTTTCGAGTTCTTCGATCATTGGGACCGTTACGCTGAATTCGGCTATCCCGCCAAACCCGGAGAAGACGTGCTGCTGGCGCGCAAGCATTCTCCGTTTCAGGGCATCCGCCGCAGCCGCCCCGAGGAAGGTTTCCAACCGTTCAAGGTGTATTCGATGTGCACCAACAACCCCACGTGGCGCAAACACCTGCTGGTAGCGACGGCGAATGCGGCGCGTTGCGGTTACGACGGCATCTTCGTGGACGTGATGACGTTGCACGACTACTGCCCGCATTGCCAGCGACGGTTTCACGAGTATCTGGCGAAGAAGTACACGTCGGCCGAACGCCTGCGGCGTTTCGGCTTTTCGGAGTTGGAGAGGATCGCGCTGGGCGTCCAGGGCGACGGCGCGCTATGGGTGGACACGCAGGCGTTCTGGGGCGACTCGAGCGCGGACTTGCTCGCCGCGGTGGCCGCCGAAGGCCGCAAGACGAATCCGAAGTTCTTTGCCGTTCCGAACTTAGGGCCATTAGCTCATGTTGACGGCGTGCAGAAGCGCGTGCGTGAAGGCATGAACCCGTTCGCTTGGGCGCGCGCCACGGATCTGTTCCTGGTGGAAGAGATGCAGCGCCCGGGACCCGTTGTCGGCGGCTATGTGATCCACAACATCCTGCAATACAAGCTGGCTTTCGCCGCCAGATTCCGCGCCGGGGTGCTGCTCTACAAGGCACAGGAAGCGGACGCGATCGAGTTGGCCATGGCCGAAGCCGGAGCGGGTGGCGGAGGTGCACTGATCCAGGGCGGGTACACTGCGCCCGAAGTCCGGCGCAAGTACCGCCGTTTCTTCGAAGAACATAGCGCGCTCTGGGACGGCTACGACAGTCTGGCGAACGTCGCGGTGGTGTTCGATTACGACCAGCTTCTGTGGATGCACCGCGCGAACTTGCAGGCGGCATACCGTCTGACCGATTACCTGTCCGAACGCCACATCCTGTTCGACTTTGTAACGCCGGCTCAGGTAGCAAGCGGAAAACTCGCGCGTTACCAGGCGGTTGTGACACCTTCGTTGAAGTATCTGTCGAGTGCGACATTGAACGCTCTGCGCGCTTTCCGGGCGCGCGGCGGTGTGTGGATCGACGCAGGTGATTCGGGACGCAGGAACGCCGACGGCCAGCCCCGCTCGACAAGCGCGGGCGCCACCGAGAGCTTCCAGGACCTGGACGAACTGATCGAGTACCCGCGCTTCGCCGCCTACATGATGAAAGAAGACGACGCGAATGATATCAATGAAATAACGGCGACACTGAAGGCAGTACTTGATGGCGAAAACCCGCTTCCTCCAAGTCGCGTGAAGCGCGATTTGCTCGCACTGCTGGAACAGAAGACCGGGCGTCCGCTGGCGGCGATTGCAGGAAGCGGACATCCTAACGTTCGTGTGTCCGCTTACCGTCGCGAGCGCGCCGGAGCGGAACAGACGGTGGCGCACCTGGTGAACTACATGCCGAAACCGGCGCGCGAGGTTGCGGTCCGTGTGCCGGCTCGCGCGGTGACCGAGGTCCGCGTAATCGATCCGGACGGCGCGCCAGTTCAGCGCCTCGCCTTCGCGCAAAAAGGCGGGACGGTGGAGTTCACGCTGCCGGACCTGCGGGTCTACAAGATCGTCGAAATCAGCGGCCGCTCAGCTGGAGCACGCTGAAGACCGGGAAGTGGTCCGAGGGATAACGTCCGTTGTCGTTGTGGGTTACGGTCTCGGCTTCAAGTGATTTCCAGGGTCCTCGGAAGAGAATCCAGTCGATGCGGTGGCCGCTCTGCCACTTGCCGCTGAAGCTGTGGGTCGTTCCGTCCGGGCCGGTACGCTTCGCAGCGGCGGTCCAGGCATCGGTGAGTGTGGCGGTGAGCACGGCCTGTACAGGCCCGCCCCCGGGCGCGTTGAAGTCTCCGGTGATGAGGAACGGTTCGTTCTTGTCGAGCGCGGCGATGCGCGACGCAATCAGGCGCGCGCAGCGGAGACGCGCCTGCTCGTCCTGCTCACGGTGCGGGAAGTGTGTGTTGTAGAAAACGAAGTGATTGCCGCTGGAGGTCTTGAAGCGCGCCCAAGTGACCATGCGCGGCAGGGACATGTCCCAGGACTGGCTCGCCGGGACATCGGGCGTCTCCGATAGCCAGAAGTTGCCGGACTCGACCGGCATGAGCCGGCCCTTGCGGTAGATCACGCCCATGTGTTCGTCTTCGTGATTGCCGCGCCGGCTGATCCCGAACCACGCGTACTCGGGTGCCTTCTCGACGATGTAGCGCCCCTGCTCTTCGTAAAGCTCCTGTGTGCCGATGAGGTCGGGGTTCTTCAGCTTGATGGTTTGGACCAGCAGGTCGCGCCGGTGCTCCCAGCGGTTGGCCCCGTCGTTTTTCGACGGGTAGCGGACGTTGAAACTCATCACGCGCAGAGTTTCGGCGGGCCACACGGCCGTGGCCAGAGCAAGTAAAAGCGTAAGGAGGCGCACGAAGGTATTCTACAGAATCCGGATGCCCAGCAGATGTGCGAGCGAAAGTGCTTGGGCGGCATCGACGATCGCTCCGCGCAAATCCGAGGCGTTCAGCCGCAGGCCGTCGATGGTGCTGGATCGCAGGTCGGCGTCTTTGAGCTTGGCGCCGGTCATTTCCACGTTGGTGAGGTTGGAACGGCGCATTCGGCAACCGGTGAGGTCGGCGCCCTGGAAGTCGGCTTCCTCGAAGTTGCACGAGTCGAACTCCGAGGTTTTGAACTTGGCCAAACGGAACTGCGCGTAGCGCTGGTCACCTTCGGCGATCAGCAGGTCCTGGCACTTGGTTTCGGCCGAGCGGAAACCGGTCATGCGGCAGTTCACGAACTCGACGCGCGTCGCCTCCAGGGCGCGCACTTCGACGTTGGCCAGGTCGCAATCTTCAAAACGCACGTCGCGAAAGCGGGCGATGGCGATGGTCGAGTTCGCCAGCACGACGCGCCGCAACAGACACTCCGAGATCTGCAAGTTGCCGAGCGCGGGCGGTGTCAAAGCAGTCTCTTCGATGCGCAGCCGCTCCAGGCGAACGTCGCGATCGGCGAGCCGCGCGAGCACGTCCGCGCACACGGTAAACTCACCGCCGAGATCCGGCTGTTTGCGGGTTGCATGGGGCTGCTTGTTCGAAAGTGATCGCTTCAACATTCCATCCTTCCGCCGTTAGAGTAATATTTACGTCGAGACTCTAGTCTGGGACCGATTAAACACCCTATAATATCCACGAATCCTAACGGGTTGCTGACGGACGGGAAAGACGGCTCTGCCCCGCGTGAGAGAACTCGACGGTTCCGGCAACTCTGTTTCCGGGGGCGGAGTGGTCTCCCTGGTTCTTCAGCAACCTGCTGAACGCCATCGTAAGGAGAGGCATACATGGATCAAAGGATCGTTGTTAGGCACCTGAGCGGTTCAAAGACCAACCAGGTGGAAGAATTCCCCCTCAAACTGGTGAAGGAGATCACTTTCGGCCGCGAAGCGAGCTGCGAGGTGAAATACGATCCGGATCGTGACGATCTGGTCAGCCGGCAGCACCTCAAAATCGCACCCGACGCGGCCAATCCCGGCCAGTTCATTTTGAGCGATCTCAACAGCCGCAACGGAACTTTCATTAACAAGCGGCGAATCCAACGTTCGTCGGCTGTCGCGCCCGGCGATGTTGTGCAGCTAGGACCTGGTGGCCCGGAGTTCCAATTCGACGTTGAACCGAAGATCGAAGGCGCGGTTCCCGCTACGCGCGTGGGCGTGCCGTTGGCTGCTCCTGGCGCTCCGCCGGCCACGCGGGAAGGCGGGCCACTGGCGCCACCGCCGCCTCCCGCCGGAACCACCGTGGGCAAGGCCACCGTCGAGCGCATGATCGGCGAAACGCAAAAGAGCTCGCGGAAACAGATGTACGTGGTGGCGGGAGTGCTGCTTGCGGTGGTCGTCGTTGTGGGTGTGGTTCTGTTTCTGCGGGGCAAGCCGACAACCACGGTGCAGCAAGTGATCGTAGGCAAGGGCGGGTTGTCGCCCACCGAAATCGCCCAGGCCAACACCGAGAGCGTGGTGTTCTTTGAAGTCGGCTGGAAGATCATCGACATGGAGAGCGGCCGGCAGCTTAACCAGGTCTACGTTCAAAACATCCAGAAGGGAGCAGGCGGCCGGATGAAGCCACTGGTGGACGGAGCCGGTGACTACCTGCCGGTGTTCGCGTTTTTGAGCGGCGGCGCCATCGAGCCCATGCTCACCACCGACGACGGCAAAGGCAAGTACAAGGCCATCGGCGGCAACCATTCGGGTTCGGGCTTTGTGGTGAGCCCGGATGGGTTTGTTCTCACCAACCGCCACGTGGCCGCGAGCTGGCACACACGCTACGATTTCCCAGCCGAGGACCGTGTGGGACTGCTGGCGATCTTCGACGGCTCGATGAAAGTCACCGACCTTAAAGCCATCTCGGCCCAGCAGTTTCCAGCCTGGGTCCCTGCCAACGCCAAGTTCATCATCCAGGGGACGTTTGATGCCAGTTCGGTGCGCATCGGCGGCAAGCCGCTTTCGGGCAAGAAGGTGGAAGGCCGCAACGACTACCTGGACGTGACCTTCGCCAAGGACCGCATTCGCATTCCGGCCAAGCTGGCCCGCGTTTCCGACCGCATCGACGTGGCCATGGTGAAGATCGACATCCCGCGCTCGTTGCGCAAAGTGGAATTGAACGATAACTACGACACCGCGAAGCCGGGCGACGCGGCCATTGCCATGGGGTACCCGGGCGTTTCGCCTATGGTGGTGGCGCGCACGCGGTCCCAGGACCCGCTCAATCCGGGTGCCGAGGCGCGCGTGGTGCCCGATCCGACCGTCACGGTGGGTAACATTGGCCGCGTCATCCGCGGACAGGAGGCCGTGGGCGATGATGTCGTGTCCACGCTCGGCGACCTGTATCAGTTGACCATCAACGCCACCGGCGGCGGCAACAGCGGCGGACCGGTGTTTGACGATCAGGGCCGCGTGATTGCCATCTTCACGCTAGCCCGGCAGACCGATGTGCGCATCTCGTTCGCCGTGCCGATTCGCTACGGCATGGAGTTGATGGGCATCGGCAAGGTCATCAAGTAGCGGGCGCGGCGCCATGGCGCCATTAACCAACCGGATCATCGGCGACTATCGCCTGGTCGACTTTCTCGGCGCGGGCGGAATGGGAGAGGTGTATCGCGCCATACACACCAGGCTGGGGCGCGTGGTGGCAATCAAGGTGTTGCACCAGGCGTCCCAGGGCTCCCATTTGACCGAGCGGTTCCTGAACGAAGCGCGCATTCAGGCCAGCCTGCGCCACCCGAACGTGGTGGGGCTGCATGAGTTTCTTTCGCTGGACGGACGGCCCGCGATCGTCATGGAATTCGTCGATGGGGAAACGGTTTACGAACGCCTGCGCGCCGCCGGAAGACTGAGCAGCGAGGAGGCGGTGCGCATCCTCTGTCCGGTCTGCGATGCGCTGGCGGCGATTCACGCGCAGGGCATCGTGCATCGCGACATCAAGAGCGGCAACATCAAAATCACTTCGGCGGGCGAGATCAAGCTGCTCGATTTCGGCATCGCCAAAGCGCCCGGCAGCGCGCGCCTCACCAAGCCGGGCGATGTGGTGGGTACGCTCGAAAACCTGGCGCCGGAACAGGTGCGCGG
>CAZDIZ010000055.1:27442-33277 GCA_964505625.1 uncultured Solibacteraceae bacterium
AGCCGGGCGATGTGGTGGGTACGCTCGAAAACCTGGCGCCGGAACAGGTGCGCGGCGCCGAAGCCGATGCGCGCAGTGACATCTGGGCCGTGGGGACTCTGTTGTACGAAATGCTCACCGGACGCGCGCCGTTTTCAGCGGCGTCGACCGGCGATTTGTACCGTCGCATCGTGGAAGCCGACTACGTTCCGTTGTCCACGCTGAATCCGGCGGTGAACGCGGAGCTGGAAGCCGTGGTCGCGCGTTGCTTGAAGAAGCGGCCGTCGGACCGCTACCAGAGCGCTGGTGAACTCAAACGCGACCTGGAGCGATTGGGCGCGCCGCCGCCTCGGGTGGCGCCGCGCCCGCAAACTGATTATGCGGCGCTGGTTCGAAAGCCCTGGGTCATGGGCGCGATGGCGGCAGTGGTGGTGCTCATCGTTGTCCTGGTGGCGGTGGCCGTGTTTTCCGGCCCCAGCCGCGACGATCGCAAGGAGCAGGGCGGCGACACCGGAAAGATCGTGACGGTGGATGTGGCCGGGCCCGCCGCCGAAGTGTACCGTGAGGGACGCATGGTGGGGCGAACGCCGTTCGAAGTAAGGACACGCAGCGGCGAAAGCGTGCGCTTGACCCTGAAGCGCGGCGGATGCGCCGATGTGGATGTGCGGTTCGACGTCACCGAGCGTTCGAACTACACCTATGTGATGGAGTGTGGCCGGCAGTGAAATGGCTCACCAAATTACTGCGACGGGCGCCGGAGCGCGCGCCGGCACGTGTGCGGCTCGATGTGACGATCGCCGTTATGAGCGACATCGGCTGCCAGCGCAAGGTGAACCAGGATTGCGGACGGTACCTGGAGCCTGTGGACCAGAGTGTGCTCGATGCCAAAGGCACGCTGGTCGTGGTGGCCGACGGGATGGGTGGGCACGCGGCCGGAGAAATCGCGAGCAAACTGGCCGTGGATACCATCAGCGCGCAGTACTATCAGCGCGACGAGGAACCGTCCACGGCGCTGGTGCACGCGATTCACGACGCCAACGCGGCCATACACGCCCGCGCGGCCGAAGACGCGGCCTGCGCCGGTATGGGCACAACCTGCGTCGCGCTGGTGATTCACGGTTGCGAAGCGCTGGCGGCGCACGTGGGCGACAGCCGGCTCTACATGGTTCGCGGCGGTGCGATCTACTTGATGACCGAGGATCATTCGGCGGTCATGGACCTGGTGCGGCGCGGTTTGATCACCATGGCCGAAGCGCGTCAACATTCGGAAAGAAACGTGCTGCTGCGCGCGTTGGGGATTCGTCCGTTGGTGGAAGTGTCGGTGTGGCGCGAGGCGCTGCCGGTTGCCGCGGGCGACATCTTCCTGCTGTGTTCGGATGGGCTTCACGATCTGGTGACCGATGAGGAAATGAAGGATCATGTGCTTGCCGCCGCGCCGCGAGCGGCGTGCGAGAACCTGATTGCTCTGGCAAAGCAGCGCGGTGGGTACGACAATATTACTGTTGGAGTTGTGAGTCTCGGGATGGCGAACGCGGAAGTGGTGGGCGGCGCGCCGCGAACGCGCGAGGCCAAGGTGATGTCATGACGGGCCGGATCATCGGCAACTGCAAGATTCTGGAAAAGCTCGGCGAAGGCGGGATGGGCTCCGTGTTCAAGGGCGTGGATCTCATGCTGGAACGCCCCGTGGCGGTGAAGATGCTGCGGCCGGAGTTGGCGCGCCAGCCGGAACTGGTGGAGCGTTTCCGTAGCGAAGCCGTCACGTTGGCCAAACTGCTGCACCCTAATATCGCCACGCTCTACAGCTTCCTGCGGCAGGGCGACGACTACTTCATGATCATGGAGTATGTCGCGGGACGCGCGCTGGACGACGTGATCCGTTCCGGCGGCGCCATGCGGCCTTCGGTCGCCGTGCCGATGTTCTGCCAGGTGCTGGACGGGATCGACTATGCGCACCGGCAAGGCGTTCTGCACCGCGATTTGAAGCCCGCCAATCTGATGCTTGCCGGCGACGGTTCCATCAAGGTGATGGACTTCGGCATCGCGCGCGTGCTGGGTTCGGCGCGCATGACGCGAGCCGGCAGCCTGGTGGGAACCATCGAGTACATGTCGCCGGAGCGCATACAGGGCGAGGAAACCGACATCCGTTCGGACCTGTACTCGCTCGGGATCGTGCTGTACGAGATGCTCACCGGCCGTACGCCGTTTTCGAGCACCAGCGAATACGAACTGTTGAAGATGCAGGTGGAGGTGCCGGTGCCCGCGCCGCGCACGCTGGCCGCGATGGGCGAGGACCTGGAAGCGGTGCTGCTCAAGGCGCTCGCCAAGAAACCTGACCAGCGTTATGCGACCGCCGGCGAGTTCCGCGCGGCCTTGCTGGCTTGCTCGATCGAGACGGATGCGATGGAAGTGCCCGCGCCGGCAAAGCCCACACGCATGGTCGAGATGTCCGGTGCGCCGGTCGCCGCTACGCGCATTGCCGCGGAGGTGGCGCTGCCCGTGCCGCTAGCGCGTCCGCGTCCCGGCCGTTGGGTTCTGGTGGCCGTTGCCGCGGCGTTGTTGATCGTGCTGGTCGCGGTGGCCAGTCTGTTCTACTTGCGGCGCGCGAGCGTGCCTCCGGCGGCAACGGAGGCGGCGCAGCCGGTTCAGCCAACGGCGCCTTCGGCCGGTCCTGGCCAAATGTTGACCCCCACCGCGCCAGCGTCGGCAGCCAGCGCGCCGGGCCAGTCGGTTGGTGTGGCGCCCACGGCCGCGCAGGACTTGATCGAGGGGAAACCCGCGGAGGCCAAGCAGCGTCCGATGGCTATGCAAGATGAGCGCGAAAAGCGGCGCGCGGCGGCGCTCAAGGCATTGGGGGAGGCTTCGGCGGCCGACGAGAAGGCGCGAAAGCGCGCGGCGGCGTTGAAGGCCCTGGAAGGAAAGTGAAGGAGTCCAAGGTATGCGGTCTATGCTCACGCGAGTGTTGTTGGTTTTGGTGTTGTCGTGCGCCGGTTGGGCGCAGCCGGCGAATGGTCCCATCACCAGGAAGGGGCTAGTGGACGCGCTGAAGATCGGCGGGCTGAGCGTGCAGGAATTGACGCAGTTCGTCGAAAAGCGCGGCGTCGATTTTCAGCTCGACGCCGACGGCGAACGCGAGCTTCGCGCGGCCGGTGCTCAGAACGAGTTGATCGAGGCGGTGAAGAAGAACTTCCGCGGCGCCGCTCCAGCGCCGGCCGCCGCGCCACTGGCCAAGAGCGAGATTCTGACGTTGCTGCAAGTGGGCACGCCGCCGGCCCGCATTGAACAGTTGATCGAAACGCGCGGTGTGAGCTTCCAGGCCACTCCGGATATTGCGCGAGAGATCGAAGCCGCGGGCGGCAATGCCAACCTGCTCGAAGCGATCCGCCGCAAGGGCGGCGGCGCCACGGATGCACCGGCGGCAGCCCCGGCCCCGGCGCCCGCGCCTGCCAGCAGTGTGGCGCTCCGCGACGTGCGCAAGATCTTCATCGAAAAGATGGACAACGACCTGGACCAATACATTCGCGCCGAAATCGGCAAACAGCTTGCCGGACGGCTGACGGTGGTGTTGGCGAAAGAGGAGGCCGACGCGATCATGACCGGCGCCAGTGAGGAGCGCAAGGGAACCGGCGCGGCCATCACGGGGCGCTATCTGGGTCTGCACGACAACGCTTCGGCGGCCATTACCATCGTCGACCGTGGCGGCAAGGCGGTGATCTGGTCGAACGAGGCCGGCGACCGCAGCCTCTTCTTCGGCGCGTTGAAGCGCGGCGGCGCGCGCAAAGTCGCCGACCGCCTGGTTCACAAGCTGAAGGATGCGATGAAGAAGTGAGGCCGCCAGCAACGGCCATATCGTTTTCCCATTCAACAGCAACTTTGATTAGGGTGATGGGCGGCAGACGCCGATGAGCACAGTGTGCGGTTTCACCGCCAGGAGAGGCCATGTCTGCCGCCGACCCAACTCTGCTCAACTACACCAACATCACTCTGGGCCTGATGGCCTTCCTAGCCGTAGCCGTGGTTGCTGGCGCCGCCGCCGTCGAAGCGGTGTCAAGGGCAGGCAAGACGGCCCGCTACCAGGTTGGCGCGAAGGTCAGGTAAGGCACGGGCCGCGGAAGAGGCTGTCCAGGCTGAATTCGGAGTAAGCTCGGCTGCCCCCTTCTTCCGGTGTAACGCTTCGGGTCCTCCCGCGAAACCACTTCGCACTGTCCTGAAGTGGCCTATTTCAACAAGCTCTTAGTTCTTCCCAGACCGACAAGAACATCGGCGACAAGTACGCGATCAACATGTTTACGATGTCCAGGACTGGATTGTATGAGTAGGATGCGTCAACTACGATGACAGTGAAGTTGCGTGACGGGTTAGACTGGGCAAAAGCCATGCCCCTAAGACTCCTATTTCTGTTCTGCTGTACGACGCTTGCTTCATGCATGTTGTCTGGTTTTGGAACTCCCAGTTCCGCTGACGACTACATGCGGCTGGTCGATAACGTTTTTCCACGGCCTAAGTTCAGCGAACCGAAGAGGTTCGTGGTTGTTCTCCGTTACTTACCCAGTTTTCATCCGGAGGTTCAGATCGTTCTGAGCTATGATCTGCTTTCCAATGGTGAGGCTGAATATAAGACGCTACGAGCGCCACTGCGCGAATTCTTTGAACGGCATAAGGACACGAGAAATGTGGGTGGTGCCGAAGCATTGCCCGTCGTGGAGAGCTGTCGGATTCCCATCAGCGGTGACCAGATGCGCCGTTGGTTCTTTGAACTGTTGGATAGGATTGGATCTTCCGCGATCACAGTGGGACGGCAGGCAATGGAACTGGATGGGAGCAAGGTCGTTAGAGTGCAACTGGATGGGACGCGGTACTGCATTGATATGGAGATGGGCGGGGATCGCCTTTCCTTGGCGGTCCAGGGATCGGAGATCGGTGCCTGCTGTGCGTCGAAGGATGCTGACCTTGTGAGATGGATGGATACTGTGCGCCGGCGCGTGTATGAATCCGTAAAACGGTCCCCGCAGACGAACGGTGACAAGTTTCGGTGACCGGCTGCGAAATCTCGAAATCGTGAAAAATGAGCAAAAGAGCAAAAGAGCAAAAGGGGGCAAAAGGGGACGGCAAAAGGAGACAGCCTCCTTTTATCTGATAGAAACAGCGCCTGTCACCGTTGGCCCCGTTGTCCGCCGCTCCGCTCGCGTTTGGCGGGAGCACGGACGTTGAGTAATCCGCATGCGGGAATCGGCGGCTAAACTCCTTGCTTCAGCTCGACATCAAACCTCGCTTTGGAGGGCGCATGCTTCGAGATGCGAAAGCGGCCGAATACGGATTGAAAGCCATCACGGGTGACTTTGAAAACGTATTCTCCTTCCGAAAGCTTGCGCAGGCGGAATCGTCCGCTATCGTCCGACGTGGCACCGTGGACCTTTGCATCCGGATCCGCTTTGCGGACTTCAACGAGCGCACCAGGTACTCCGGTGTTTGAAGCCTCCTCGGTGATCCGGCCTTGCAGCACGCGCACGGAGATCACACCAGGATGTTGGTTCATGATGTGCTCGGTCGGTGATTTCGTAAAGCCCTTGAGCCTCTCGTTCTCAGCCCCGAACCGCTCCTGCGCTGACGCCAGTGTGGCCGTAAGGAGAATTACTCCAATGTAACTGTTCATGTCGACCAAAAGGGTACAGTCACCGTTTCTCTGTTTTCGTCCGCGTTACCGCCAGCCGTCAGTATCTCACGCCATTTCGCCCCATTCCAGCACGCGACCAACTTTCGCTTTTTCGGCGGCGAAGGCGCGTGCGGCCGCTTGCTACCAGGGTGGGGCGAAGGTCGGGTAGGGGTGGTAGATTTTGGTCCACTCGACCGGATGGGTGT
>CAZDIZ010000056.1:0-7161 GCA_964505625.1 uncultured Solibacteraceae bacterium
CGCCGGAGGATTTCATCGAACTGCGCGGCGCCGGCCGAGATCGAGTGGACCGGACCGT
Source organism: uncultured Solibacteraceae bacterium (assembly GCA_964505625.1). Taxonomy (GTDB): domain Bacteria; phylum Acidobacteriota; class Terriglobia; order Bryobacterales; family Bryobacteraceae; genus JAJFUV01. The sequence continues at coordinate 59 of CAZDIZ010000056.1, forward strand.
TGAGACATTCGCGCAAGAGTTCACGCTCATCGACCGGCGCTCGGTGGCCACCACGGCCGATCTCGATGCCGCCGCCGTGCAAGACGTACTGTTATCGATCTATCGGCCGATGCGATCGCAGCCAGCCGAAGCGATGCGAGTAACGTTCAGTCTAGATCTGCTGCTGTTTCGCCCCAAGTAGCCGCGTCTCGCCGTGTGATTCGACGCCATCTGATGTCTCCATCGGCCGGATCTGGCAAGCCGGGGGGAGTTGGCAACTACACGTCAACATGGATTACCTGATACGGTTTTGGGACATTCTCCAGTGACACCTTCAATTGGAAGGGGTCAGTGCTGTGGCAAGGCGTCTGCCGGATAGCAGTTGCGCGGCTGACCAGTCGCATAATCTCGTCAGCAAACCCATGCCCATCTGGCTTGTCCGAAGGCGAGACGTCCGCTAAAATCAGACCGATGCTGACAAGGCGGAATTTCTCCCTTCTTCCACTGGCCTGCGCGACCGCGTACGGACAAGACAGGAGCACCGAAAAGAGTGGCCGTCGGCAGTCTGAAGGCAAGCAGTACCGCAAGAGTTCGACGGCCACTAGAGCGATCCCGGCCGACTTTGGAGACGCCACTCTATGGTTGGATCCAGCAAGATGGGTCGAATATAGCAGGGAGCCCGGTGCGATCCGTCTTAACCACATAAACAAGCACGTGCTGGGTTGGATGCTTGCAGACAAGACCGGCGGAATACGAACCTCAGCCATGAAAGATATGGTGCTGCGAAATGCGCAACGAGTGGACCCGAACGTACGCCTTACACTCGACGACCGCCGGGTGGTGAATGGTCGCGAAGTCCTGTATGTTGAGTACCTGCTGACCCAGAACTCGGTTCCTATTCGGTTCGCTGGCTACTACCATGGCGGCTTGAAAAGCAATCTTCAGGTTGTAGCGTATTGTATTGCTGCGGAATTCGAAACCTACCAGAAAGACGTGGACGAGTTCATCAACGGCATCGAGATCCGCGAGGGATCATCGCCCGAAAGGCGAACGTAGCTATCGGCGAAGGTAACTACGATACAGAGTAGGGGCCCCGTCCCCTACTTGGCCGGGAAACCTCAGACGGTTGCTCTGGCCCAGGGGCACGGCGTTTTCATTCAGCGGATGTGATATTGTAAGGCCCGATTATATCGCAGCGTCGGACGGCCGGGACAAGACGGACGGGAAGATATCCCTGAACGCCGTTGCGACCGCGTACCAAGCACCACATGTTTTTTTGGCCGTTGCAGCTTTTCTGCGATGGCTGGCGAGCTGTCTACAATCGAAGGTGAGGAAACGCTCGTGCCAGCCCAATTCGATGTCGTCATTGAGCGCGACGAGGGAGGCTACTACGTTGCCTCTGTCCCGTCGATCCCCGCATGCCACACGCAAGCACGGTCTCTCGACGAGGTCACGCAACGCATTCGCGAGGCCATTGAACTGTGTCTGGAAGTCCAAGGCGCGCCGGAGCACAGTCTCGAATTCGTCGGCATCCAGCGCGTCACCATCGCACCTTGAAAGCAGCCCCGCACTTCGTTGGCATGGGCAAACCGAACAGGTTACGCAAACCCGTGTGACCGCCTCCTACTGTTTCGGAGGCACCACTTCGCCTTTGCGGCGGAGGGTGGGGGCTTTGCGTTTGGTTTCGGCTTCTTTCTTTTCGGCGGTGCGCTTTTCTTGTAGTTCTTCGCGGCGCATGGCCGCTTCCCGCTCGTCCCGGTCGCGGCGATCCTTTGCGTTGACGTTGGCTCGCCGGGCTCCTAAATCTTCCAGCGACATTTCCAGGCTGTCGCGGGTGGTGTCGAGCGCTGTCTTCAAGGCGAACTCGTAGCGCGAGCGGTCCTTGGCCGGCGTCTGCTCCATGGCTTCCAGTGCTGCCACCGTCTTCTCCGCGTCGGCTACGGCTTCGTGGCCCGGCAGAACTGTTGCGCGGCGTCCGGGTAACGATGCGCGTCGCGCAGCGCGCGCCCGTAGGTCATGCGCAGTTCGAGATTGGACGGCTCGCTGGCGCCGGCCTACCCCAGCAGCGGCAGCGCTTTGTTCATCTGCCTCAGACGCAGGTACGCCATGGCCAGCGCCAGCCGGTGGGCCGATGTGGGCGACTTGGCGGCGGCGGCCGGCGGCCACACGCATGGGCCGCGAGGGGCTATTATGGGCGCAGGAGGCTGTCATGTTCCGCCTTTATTCGCTCTCTTTTGCCTTCCTGCTCACCGTTCCCCTCGCCGCCGCCGAAACTCACCGGCTGAATTGGGAAACCAAAATCGAAGGCGCGGATTCCATTGCCGCGCTGACCACCGACGCGTCCGGGAATCTGTACGCCACCGGCGCCCCCGACACCGCGCTTCCGCTCATCAATTCCATTCGCCGCTCGAATTCCGGCACCGACATCGCCATTAGCGACGACGGCGGCGCTTCCTGGAAAGCGCTGGCGAACTTGCCGAACGGGCATATCGGCGCGGTAGCCGCCGTGCCTTCCTCACCGGGCACATTCCTGATGGGCGCCAGCGACGGCGTCTATAAGTCCACCGACAACGGCGCCACGTGGTCGAAGATCTTCTCCGGGGCGCCGTTCGGGGTTCCGGTCGGCATGGTAGTCGAAGCCGTTTTCGGCCTTTCCCCATCCACCCAGGTTGGGTCCATCGTTTTCGACCCCACCGATCCCAAGATCGTCTATCTTTGCAGCCAGGCTTTCGGCGTCATGAAGAGCACGGACGGGGGCGCGCATTGGGGCCTGATGAACACCGGCTTCCCAATCGACAGCTCCGCCATGGCGCACATCAGCTACCTGGCCATCGATCCCTTCCATCCACGAACGCTCATCGCCGGCCTGGGCAGCAAGGCCTATCGCTCCGACGACGGCGCGCAAAGCTGGCAGGCCATTGACCTCCAGGTGCCGAACGGATCGAGCCGCAGTTCAGACTATCCGCTGGTGGCGTTCGATCCGAAGCGCGAAAACGTGGTGTATTCGTTCGCCTGGTTCTCGCTCTACCGCAGCACCGACCGCGGCGCCACGTGGGCCAAGCTGCCCGTGCCGGGATCGTCGGTAAACGTGGCCGCACCGGATCCAGTCACCGCAGGCACCATCTACGCGTCGAGCGAACTGGGTGTTTTCAAGAGCACCGATGACGGCGCTACCTGGACCAGCATCGGTCCGCCGGAAACCGCCTGGGGAGACATGGTGTGGTCAATCACGATCGATCCATCGAACGCGTCTCACATTCTGATCTCCAACTCGGCGGCCAGTTGGCACACCGCCAATGGCGGGCAGAGCTGGACGCGCATGACGCTTTCGCGGCGCGTCTACGCATTCGCGTTCGGAACAGGCAGCCGGGTGGTTGCCACCGCCGCGCGCAGTACCGACATCTACCTGTTTGCGCGCAATGCGGCCGGTGATACGACGCTATCGTGCCTGTTCGGCGGGCAAGGCAACGACGAAGCGCTCGCCCTGGCCGCCGATGCGGCCGGCAACCTCTACGTAGCCGGTAAGACCACATCCGCCGATCTCATCACCACAGAGAATTCCGCGCAGCGCGCTTACGGCGGCGGAGGAGGCGATGGCTTTGTGGCCAAGATCGCTCCCAATGGCGTCCCGCTGTGGACCACCTACCTCGGTGGAGCCGGCGCCGACCGCGCGCAGTCCATCGCCGTGACGCCCGATGGTAGCGTGGCCGTGGCGGGCATCACCACATCGCCGGACTTCGCACCGCTGGACAGCGTGGCGCCAACGGGCGTCGAACAGGTTTTCGTGGCCAGGATTTCCGCCGACGGCGCGCGCATGTTGTCCGTCCGCCGCATGGGAGGCGCGGGGTTTCAAAGCTTGGGAGGTATCGCGTTGGATAGTTCCGCGAACGTTTGGGTCGCCGGAATGACCTACTCCGGAGACCTGCCCGTTACCGCCGACGCCATCAAATCGAGCTTGACGGGGTTCACGGACGGATTCCTGGCGAGGTTCGCGCCCGACGGCGCAACACTCTATTCGACCTACCTGGGCGGCAGTGAATGGGACAAAGCCGCCGGAGTGGCCGTGGATTCACTCGGCAACGTGTACGTGGTGGGCAACACCCGGTCCAGCGACTTCCCGACGACCAACGGGGCCTACCAGCGCGAGTTGTGCTCGAACTGCCCCTATCCGGCATCCTGCGTCGCCACGGGAATCATTGGAACGGTTTGTTCGTACGTGAACGATGACATTTTCACCATGAAGCTCTCGCCTGACGGCAAGCAGGTTCTGTGGTCGACACTGGTGGGGGGCGGATGTTATGAGGAAGCTCTCGCGGTGGCCGTGGCGGGCGATGCCAGCGTCTACGTTCTGGGCAACAGCAACTCAAGCCCGTTCCCGGTGAAGTACCCCATCGAGAGCGGACCTTCCTACAGCGCTTACAAGCCCGTCATTCTGCGGCTGGACCCGTCCGGCGGCGCACTGCGCTTTGCGTCGAATATCGGCGTGGGAAGCGCGCAGGCGGTGGTGTCTGACGGCGTCTGGTTTGTCGGAGGTGCGGGTGGAACCGTCTCGCAGTTGGTGCCGGCCGACCCGCCGCCCATCGCGCTCGAAACGATCCAGAACATGTTCCGGCTCACCGGTGGCCCCGTCGCTCCGGGCGAGTTGTTGCGTCTCTCGGTGCCGGATCTGCGCCCCACACAGGCGAAAGACTACTACCTGAATCCGGCGGCGCCCCTTCCTATTGAAGCCGGCCAGACCCGCGTGCTCTTCGACGGACGCGCGGTACCGCTGAAGGCAGTCACGGACGGAGCGGCGGAGGTGGTGGCGCCGTTCTCGCTCACACCCGGCAGTACCGTGACGGTGCAGGTGGAGAGCGCCGGAGCCCGATCGAATACCGTCCGCGCCCCGGTTGTGAGCTACGACTTGGGCATGCTCAGCGCCGACGGCAGCGGCCGGGGTCAGGCTTTCGCGCAGAACGCCGACGGCAGCATGAACTCGCCCGATCATCCCGCATCGGCTGGCGACGTAATCACTGTCTTTTTCACCGGCGCGGGCAGCACCACACCGGCTTCGCTGGAGGGCTCTACGGCGCCCAATCCAGCTCCGGACGTGGCGGCCAGTATCATGGTGACCATCGGATGGCTGGGCGTCTCGGCGCAAGAGACTAGAGAGATCCCGGGCTTCCTTACCGGGCTCGCCTATGCGCGCGTAAAAGTGCCGAACCTCGGCTATAGCAGTCCCAGTGTGCCTGTGAAAATCGCGGTCTGGAATGCCTCTGGCATAGGCTCGACGGTCAGTCAGGAATTGACGCTCTCGTTGCGCTGAGCCGGCGGGACCGCGGGGCCGTCAGGAATGGCGGTCCCGTACTGTTATGATGGGCCGAGGAGGCTGTCATGTTCCGCCTTTATTCGCTCTCTTTTGCCTTCCTGCTTACGATTCCTCTCGCCGCCGCCGAAACACACCGGCTGAATTGGGAACTCAAGATCGAAGGCGCGGATTCCGTCGCCGCGCTGGCTACGGATGCGCCTGGTAGTCTGTACGCCACCGGCACCGCCAACGAGAATCTTCCGCTGATCAATTCCATTCGCCGCTCGAATTCCGGCACCGACATCGCCTTCAGCGACGATGGCGGGGCATCCTGGAAACCGCTGGCGAACCTGCCGGCCCTGCAAATCGGCGCGGTGGCCGCCGTGCCTTCCTCGCCGGGCACATTCCTGATGGGCGCCAATGACGGCGTCTACAAATCCACCGACAACGGAAGCACTTGGCTGAAGATCTTCGCGGGCGCCCCGTTCACCGATTCGCCGCAAGGCCTGTTTCTAGTCGCCGACGAATTCGTCTCTCCGTTCCAGGTTGGGTCTATTGTTTTCGATCCCACCGATCCCAAAATCGTCTACCTTTGCAGCCGAGCGTTCGGCGTCATGAAGAGCACGGACGGGGGCGCGCATTGGGGCCTGATGAACACCGGCCTCCCAATCGACAGCTCCGCCGTGGCGCATATCGACTATCTGGTGATCGACCCCTTCCATCCGCAAACGCTCATCGCGGGCTTGGACACCGAAGCCTACCGGTCCGATGATGGCGCGTTGAGCTGGCAACCCATCGACCTGCAAGTGCCCAACGACTCCTATCGCGGTTCGGCCTACCCGCTGGTGGCGTTCGATCCGAAGCGCGAAAACGTGCTGTATTCGTTCCCCTGGTACGCGCTCTACCGCAGCACGGATCGTGGCGCCTCCTGGACCAAACTGCCGGTGCCCGGTTCCAAAGTCAATTTGGCCGTGCCCGATCCGTCGGTTGCCGGCACCGTCTATGCGTCGAGTGAACTGGGCGTTTTCAAGAGCACCGACGACGGCGCAACGTGGACCAGCATCGGTCCAAAAGAAACCGCCTCGGGAGAAACGGTGTGGTCCATCGCCATTGATCCGGCCAACCCATCCCGCATGCTGATATTTGCCTCGGCAGCCAGTTGGCGCACCACCGATGGCGGACAGACCTGGACCCGCATGACGCTGTCGCGCTACACCTACTCAGCCGCGTTCGGGACGGGAAGCCGGGTGATCGCCACCGCGGCTCGCAGCAAGGACATCTACCTGTTTGCGCGCAACGCGGCCGGCGAAACGACGCTGTCCAGCCTGTTTGGCGGACAAGGCGATGACGAAGCGCTCGCACTTGCCGCCGATGCGTCGGGCAACCTCTACGTAGCCGGCAAGACCACGTCGGAAGACCTCGACACAACGGAAAACTCCGCGCAGCGTTTCTACGGCGGTGGCGTGGATGGCTTCGTGGCCAAGATCGCGCCCAACGGCGTGCTGCTCTGGACCACCTATCTCGGCGGCGCGGGTGCCGACCGCGTGCGATCCATCGCCGTCGCGCCCGACGGAAGCGTCGCGGTAGCCGGCGTGACTGCATCGCCGGACTTCGCACCCCTTGACAGCACGACACAGACAAAGGTGGAGCAGGTTTTCGTGGCCAGAATCTCCGCCGATGGCTCGCGCGTGTTATCGGTCCGGCGCTTGGGAGGCACGGGCATGCAGAGTCTGGGAAGTATCGCGTTGGACGATTCCGGCAACGTCTGGATCGCCGGCGCGATCCACTCCAGGGAAATGCCCGTAACCGCCGATGCCATCAAGTCGAGTCCGGAGGG
>CAZDIZ010000056.1:7261-33038 GCA_964505625.1 uncultured Solibacteraceae bacterium
TCCACTCCAGGGAAATGCCCGTAACCGCCGATGCCATCAAGTCGAGTCCGGAGGGCTATCGCGAGGGCTTCCTGGCGAAATTCGCTCCCGACGGCACGCGGCTTTATTCGACCTACCTGGGCGGCAGCGACTACGACATGGTGGCGGGCGTGGCTCTGGATGCCAACGGCAACGTCTACGTGGCCGGCACCACACGATCGGCGGACTTCCCCACCACCCCCAGCGCGCTCCAGCGCCAGATTTGTTCGAACTGCGCTTATTCCGTCGGATGCGTGGTCACCGACACGATTGGCATCATCTGCTCCCACGGCAACGACGACATCTTCGCCATGAAGATGAGTCCGGACGGTAAGCAGATAATCTGGTCGACACTGATTGGCGGCGGCTGCGTGGACGTCGCGCTCGGCCTGGCCGTGGGACCGGATTCGAACGTCTACATCCTTGGCGCCAGCAATTCGAGTCCGTTCCCGACTAGGTATCCGGTGGAGAGCGGTCCGGCTTACGGGGACCCGAAATCGGTGCTCGTGCGGCTAAACTCGTCCGGGACCGCGCTCAACTTTGCATCGAACATCAGCCTGAGCAGTGCGCGAACACAGCGGACCGCCACTGTGTCGTACGTAGTCGGCATACCAGGCATCTCAACGCCTGTTGGAACAGCGAAAGCGCACTCGCTCAGCCCCGGCGGCGTGTGGTTCGTCGGCGGCGGCAGCGGCAGCGTTGCGCAACTGGTCCCGGCCGATGCTCCGGAGCTGGCGATTGACGCGGTCCAGAATGCTTTCCGCCTCAATGGCGGGCCGGCCGCTCCGGGAGAACTGTTGCGTGTGGTGGCGCCAGACTTGCGGCCTGGCAAGGCCGAGGAACACTATCTCTATCTGCCCGCGCCGTTGCCCACCGAAATCGGTGGAACGCGCCTGCTGTTCGACGGGCAACCCGTCCCGCTCATGTCGGTGATGGACGGAACCGTGGTCGCCGCCGCGCCGTTCTCGCTCACACCGGGCGCCAACGTGAATGTCGAGCTCGAATACGCTGGCAAGCGTTCAAACACGATGCGCATGAACGTCGTCGCGCATGATCCGGGTCTGTGGAGCGCCGATGGAAGCGGCACCGGCCAAGCCTTCGCGCAGAACGCGGATGGACGGATGAACTCACCGGACAACCCAGCCGCGGTTGGTGATTTGATCACGATATTCTTCACCGGCGCGGGAGTCACCAAGCCCGCGGTTACCAGCGGTGTGCCGGCACCCGCCGGAGTATCACGGCAAGCGGCGACTGTTATCGTGACCATCGGAGAGAGCAGTGTGACTGCCGAAGAGGCGGGGCTGATCCCGGGCTTCATCACCGGCTTATCCTATGCGCGTGTAAGAGTACCTGAGATCGGCGAGCGGGGTGCGAAAACTCCAATCGCGATCGACGTTGTCGATTACAGTACCGCAAGTCACGGCACGAGCCAGGAATTAACAATCGCCGTGCAGTAACCCAGCCAAATTCACGTCGCGGCGCGGACGCGTTATTGCCGCCGGCGCCGCGGCGTGATAGCTAACTCCTTATTCCCGATCGTTTCACGTTTGGAACCACAAGTGCTTTCCTTGCTGGAAGTACCGGCCGAGGGAGGGCCCGTCACCGGCGGCCGGGCGCAAAGGAGAATCATGTCCATATCGAGTGTCAGCAGCAGTTCCAACTCGGCTCTGGTGCAATGGCTGGCTTTGCAGAACGCGCAGTCGTCCAGCCAGTCCTCCAGCCAGTCATCGAGCCTTTCCTCCCTGCTCTCCTCCACCGAAACCAGTAGCAGCGTGGGACTCTCAAACCTGAGTAAGTTTCTTTCGCGGCTCGACGATCTGGCCGAAAGCGATCCCGACAAGTTCAAATCGATGATGTCGGAGATTGCGGAGAAGCTTTCGGCGGCGGCTGAGAATGAAACCGGCGAGGTAGCCAGCGCGTTGGGCAAGCTCGCCAGCCAGTTCCGCGAAGCCGCTGAAACCGGCTCGACCGATCCGTTGCGGGAAGATTCCACCACAACGACGGCCGATTACACCTCGTACACGGATTCGACGTCGACCGATTTGGCCAGCCTGCTCGAGCTGTTCGCTTCGGGCACGGCGGATTCGTCGCTCACAGCCCAGTTCGACAAGCTTCTGGAAAGCCTGCTCGCAAAAGAGTCCTGACGCTTACGCCAGTTTGTAGCCGGTCCCGCGCAAAGTGAGGATGTAGCGTGGATGCTTCGGGTCGGCCTCCAGCTTCTGACGGAGCCAAGTGATGTGAACGTCCACGGTGCGCGTGAGCGGAGCGCAGGTATATCCCCAGACGTCCTTGAGTAACTCGGCGCGCGAAACCACCTGTCCGCGGCGCTCGGCCAGATAGCGCAGCAACTGGAACTCGCGCGCCGACAGACTCACCGGCGCGCCGTTCACACGAGCTTCACCACGCTTGAAATCCACTTCCGCCGGGCCGAAGGTGAGAGCCTCGGTCACGGTGGCTTGCGGCGCGCGGCGCAGCAACGCCTCCACGCGCGCCAGCAGTTCCATCACTTCGAACGGCTTGGTGAGATAGTCGTCAGCGCCGGTCTTGAGCCCGTGGACCTTGTCGGCCAGTTGCCCGCGCGCGGTCAACATCAGAATAGGAATCATCGATCCGCGCTCGCGCAGCTTGCGGCAGACTTCAAACCCGTTCATCTGCGGCAGCATCACATCCAGAATCAGCAGATCGTAGCCGCCCGCGATGGCCTTCTCGAGCCCGGCGGCGCCATCGGCGGCACTTTCGACGCTGTAACCGTGTATCTCGAGGCGGTCGGTGAGCGTCATCACCAACCCGGCTTCGTCTTCGACTAAGAGAATTCGTTTGCGGCTCATGCGGTGACCGGCTTCGATGCGGGCAGGCGCACGGTGAAATTCGCGCCCCGCCCGGGGTTATTGGCGGCCGTCACGCTGCCGCCGTGCGCTTCGACAATGCGCTTGACCAATGACAAACCGAGGCCCAATCCGCGCGTCTGGTTTTCCCGCGCGCGGTGGCCCCGATAAAACGGATCAAAAATGTGGTCGAGGTCCTTCGGATCAATTCCGGGACCGTTGTCGGCAACTTCGATTTCGACCGCGCCGTTGTTGTGCCGGGCGCTGACGCGAATGGGTTCGCCGCGTCCGCCGTGCGTGGCCGCGTTGCTGACCAGGTTGCGCAGCGCATGGACCAGCGCCGTCGCGTCGGCGTCCACCGCCGGCAGAGCCGGATCCAAATCCTTGGACAACTCACAACCGGAACCCTGCAATTCGTGCGAACAGGCGGCAATGGCGCGTTCCACCAACTCGCCGACCTGGGCCGGATGGCGTTCGAACGCCGCGTGCGTGCGCGCAAATGTCAGGATCTGTTCGACCATCTCCGACAACCGGCGCCCTTCGTCCCGCACCAGCGCTCCGTAACGGCGCACCGCGTCAGGCCCCGTGGTGACGCCGTCGGCCAGATTCTCACCCGCCGAACGGATGACGCTCAGCGGCGTGCGCAATTCATGCGAAACACCGGCCACAAACTCCAGCTGCAACTGCGCCAACAATTGCGCCCGCCGCAAAGCAATCAGCAGAACCGCAATCGCCCCGGCCAGCAGCGCGAGCACGCCAAAGCCCACGGCCAGATTGCGATTGCGAATCTCGCCAACCACGACGTCCAACGATCCGGAGCGGTGCACGATCAGTAATCGCCAGCCTCCCTCCTCCGGCTCTCCACGCGGTGTTGGCGGGCCGTTCGGCCGCCCGAATCCGTTCCCGTCACGCCGGAATCCGTTCCCGTCACGCCGGAAGAACGGCCCCTGACGCGACGCGAGCAGCGGCACCGACACGTCCGGCTGCGCGATGAACGCCGTGGGGTTGCTGACTTCGGAGTCGTAGAGAGGAGCCGCGGCCGCGTTGTCGGCAACTTGCACGTGATAGTCCAACGTTCCTTCGCGGCTCAGGTGTTTACGGACAAGCGCGGGCACCAGCGTCCGGGAGACATAATCCCCGTCAACCACGATGATGCTGAAGACCCTTGGGCCGCGTGGACCCGGCGGCCCCATCTCGCGCCGCTCTCCAAAACGCGGCATCCGGGCGGCAAAGTGCGGCGAAATCAGAATCAGTGGGTCAGCCTCGACGCCCGCCGGCCCCGGCGGTCCCGGCGGCTCGCCCGGACGCTCCCGTTCACGCAAGCGTTCGACGAGTGCGGCCAGATTCGCCGGCCAGGCAGCGTCTGCGAATTTCCCTGACTCGAGATTCAGCCTCCGCAAGTGGAACTGCTCGCCATCCCGCGACACGAGATAGACGGCCGACACAAGCGCGCGACTCGGGTTATTGTTGGCCCAGTTCGCATATCTTTCGGCGAACTCGCCTTCGATGTCCTGCTGGTACCACAAGCGCCCGAACTGGATTTGCATCTGCACGCGGGCAATCTCGCTGTCCAGGTCCCGGGTCAGTTGGATGGCCGCGCCGTGCAGATGTCGGCGCATGCGCAGGGCATCGGCCTCGCTGAGCTGGCTCAACCAGCGGTACTGTAAAACCGCCAGCGTGATCAACAGCGTGGCCCCCGCCGCCGAAACAAGCAACAGCAAAAAACTGACCCTACGGCGCATCCAACTTAATTATAGGCCTCGACTGTTAGAACCCGAACCTGAATGTTAAGGACGTTAAGGACGATTTCCGTAGGTTTTACCACCACTTACGCGGCTCTGGCGTTTAATGAAGTAGGGAGAATCAGTAGTAAGAAAGGAAAGAGACGATGCTACGAGTTTTGATCGGTTTGATGTTTGTGGTTTGCGCCCTGGCGCAGGGGCCGGGTCCCGGCGGCCCGATGGGGCCGGGTGGGCGGCACATGTTTGGACAACCTGGGGAGATGCTGCCTCCAGAGGAATTGAAGGACTTCCTGGGGCTTGACGACAAGCAGGTAGCCACACTGGAAGCGATCGCCAAGAAGGCACATGAGGCGATGAGGGCCGGCGCCGAGTCGTTGCGAACCAAGGAGCAGCAACTACGCGGCCTCGTCGAAAAAGCCGCCGATCCCACGGCGGCTGGCAAACTGCTCTTCGAGATTGAAGCCCAACGCAAGGCCATGCCCGAAATCCGCAAGAAGGCTCACGCGGATGCGCTGGCGGTGCTCACCGAAGCGCAGAAGACCAAGTTGAAGGAACTGCGTAAGCAGGCTGGCGAGCGCGCGGCCGCGCGTCAGGCGGTCGGGCTGAACCTGATATACCCCGTGATGCCGATGGGCGGACCTGGGGAAGGCCGCATGATGCCCCGCGGCCAACGCGGCGGCCCGGGCCGCCGCATGGGACCTGGTCACGGTCCCGGAATGCAGATGCCCGAACCCAACGAACGTCCTGAGTAGTACCCGCGTCCGAAGTCACGGGGCGGCCCACACCGCCCCGTGTACTCCCCCCCAGTAAACCTGCCCCGCAGCAAAAAATCGGAACCAGCGCCATGTGCCCCGCGCTGGTTCCGTTAGTGGAACGACAGAGATGGTTCCGGCCTCGCGGCCGGTTAGAAGGTCAACTTCGCTCCGAGCTGAATCACCCTGGCCGACACCGCAACGCTGGTGATCTTGCCGAAGGTGGATGGAGACGACAGGTTCGTCGCCGGATTCGACAGCCCGGCGTGGTTCAGGAAATTGAACGCGTCGCCGCGGATTTCCATCTTGATTCCCTCGTGAATCGCGATGCTGCGGTGAATGCCGATGTCGGGCACCAGATACCCCGGACCAAACACGCAATTGCGTGAGCTGTTTCCGAAAGTGAACTGAGCCGGAATCGAAAACGCGTTCGGGTTCAGGTAGTTGTACCGCGTGCGCGTGGAAGCGTACAGAGATTGACCGCTGACGACGTTGGCGCGCGTGGCGAACCAGCCGTCAGCACTGGGCGAAAACGTAACGGTCATCGGGGCCCCGGACAACCACTGCATCATGGTGACCACGTCCCAATTCCCCAACAGCTTTCCACCGATGCCCCCGAGATTCAGGAACTTCTGTCCGGGACCGAACGGAAGCGTGTAGGTGGCCATGCCGTAGAGCGCGTGGCGATGGATGTATTCGGAATTGCCGCGATCCAGGTACCGCGCATACGGATTCTGCGGACCCGAGGACATGGGCACGTCTGTCAACATTTTGCTCAAGGTGTAGCTGAAGTTGAAGTACAGGCTGTTGTGGAAGTGCTTGAAGGCGCCAACCTGCAATTGATGGGTGGACGAACTGCCGCTCGTGTCCAGCGTCGTGACGTTCGCGTACGGCTGGTAGGGACGATGCGCCTGCAGGCCGGACACCATCACGGCCGGCTTGTTCACGTCGTTATTCCAGATCGGCACCCGCCGTCCCTGGTTGCCGACGAAGCTGAGACGCAGCCCGATGCTGGTGGGCAGTTCGCGCTCGATGGTCACGTTGTATTGCTGCGAATAGGTGTTGCGCGCCGTGCGATCGCTGAGCGCCGAAACGCCCATCAGAGTTCCCACCGTGCCATCGCCCGGAAACGGATTCGCCAGCGTGAGCGAAGGAACGTTGGTTGAATCAGCGGTGTAGCTGCGGCTGATAACGAACGGGAGACTCGATGCCAGATTGCGCAGCCCGATGAACTGCGGAATGATCGCGTAGTAGATGCCGTAACCGCCGCGGATGACCGTCTTGTTGTCGGCGAACGGGCGATACGCAAAGCCGAAACGGGGAGCGAAGTTGTTCCGGTCAGCCAGGATCATGTCCGATCCCCAGCCCACCGATTCCGACGTCGCGAAGGTGTAGTAGTTATACAGCCGCATGATGGTGGCCTTGGGAAGTTGGCCGCCCTCGGTGCGGATGATGGCCTTGCCGCTGGCGAAGTCGAAGCCGACCATCTGGCCGTCGCGTTCCTTCGATGAAGTCTGAAGGTCGTAGCGCACGCCAAGATTCAAAGTCAGCTTGCGCGAGATCTTCCAATCGTCCTGGAAGTAGCCGGCATAACGGGCCCAGTAGATCAAATATGCGTTCGACTCCGAACCCACGCTGCTACTGACCGGATCGCCCAGCAGGAAATCGGCGTAAGCGTTGCCCGAATAGCGCCCGTTGAACGAGAAGCTGCCCAGAGTACCGTTCACTGTGGAGTGCGATGCGATGCGGGACAGCGCGAAGTCCAAGCCCGTCTTGAAGGTGTGGCTGCCGCGGATGAAGGTGAAGTTGTCGGTGATCTCTTGCGTGATCTCCGGACCGGGGGCCGAGCCGCCCAGGTCGCTCACCGAACTGTAGTTGGAGATCGAGAACGTGGGAAGCCCGCCGAAGTTGCGCGGGTAAGTGATCTGCGGGAAAAGCGTGCTCGGATTGAAATCCTTGTTCTGTCCGATGCGGGCGCTCGAGTGGCTCATGTAAGCGTAGCGGAATTCGTTCAGCGTGCGCGGCCCGATGGTCCGGTTGTAGTTGAACGTCAGGCTCTGGGTGGTGTAGCCGCAATCGGAGTAGTTGCCGTAGGTGGACGGCGAACTGCCGGACGGAACCTCGTAGGGGCTTCCGGTGGAGTACGCACCCAGAAAGCTGAAGGCGTCCTTGCTGCCGTGGTTGTAGTCCAGGCGCGTGTTGTACCGTTCCACGTTGATCTTGTTGGAAAGGTCCGCGCGGTAATTGTAGCCGGTGCCGGCGGCGCCGGTTCCCGCCGTGTTCGGAAGCGGGACGAAACCCTTCAGCACGGTCTGAACACGTGGATCAAGCCGCGAAGTGGGAATGCGGTTGTTCGGGAATGGCGCGCCGGTTGACGGGTCGTTGATCGCGGACAGTCCCGCGAAATCGCCTTCGCGCATGGCGCCGGTTCCCAGGATGAGCGACACGCTGGTGGCGGTGCGCTGCCGCAGTCCTTCATAAGCTCCGAAGAAGAACAGCTTGTTCTTGATGATGGCGCCGCCGATGGAACCGCCGAACTCATTGCGGTTGTACTGCGGCTTGGCCGAGTTGGCGGCCGAAAAGTACGAGCGGGCGGTCAGTTCGCGATTGCGGTTGAATTCGAACAGCGAACCGTGGAATTGATTGGTGCCGCTTTTGGTGATCATCGAAACGGCCGCCGACCCGGCGAATTCAGCCTTGGCGTTCAGCGTTTCGGCCTTGAATTCCTGCAACGCATCCAGCGAAGGAAATGTCGACAGGCCGGTCCTGCCGGAATAGGACGCACCGCCGTTTCCCGTATCGTTGTATTGAATGCCGTCCAGAGTGAAAACCGTGCCGCCCCAATAGGTGCTGCCGGAGAGCGACGGATTCGAGTAGCTCCAGTCGGACGCGTTGCCCGGGATCAGTTTGACGAACCGGTCGATGGTTCGTTGGTTGAGCGGCACGGCGCTCAGCGCGTGCGCGTCCATTGTGTAAGTAAGGGATGAAGTCTCGGAGTTGATCGTCGGAGGCGGGGCCGTCACGGTAATGCTTTCCTGCACCGCTCCCGGCTGCACCCGCGCGTCCACGCGCCGTGTGGTGTTAGCCAGCAAGCGCAGATCCGTGATCCGGACAGGTTGGAAGCCAGGCACCTCGACCTTGACCTCATAAACGCCTGGCGCGAGATCCACCACCACGTAGTCGCCCTTATCGTTCGTGGTGGTCTGGAACGCGATTTGTGTCCCCTGATTTGTGACGGCGATTTTGGCCGAGGCTACCGCCGCTCCAGCCGTATCCGTCACCGTACCGACGAGCGTGGCCGTGGTGTTTTGCGACCAAGCCAAACTCGACAGTAGTAGTAGCAATGTAGCAATTCTCTTCATGCGTTTTTAATGTCTCCCTTGCGCCACCATCCGCGCCTTGATCCGAGGTGTATTCCACGTCGGGCGTACGGCGATTCCGGCGGCCGTCAATTGAAGCGAGAAAATCAAACCTGTTTCGGCCGAGTAACGAAACCGGCGCTTCTGGGACGAGTAAAGCACAAGGTCGAGGGATAGAGAGGGGATAACCCTGATTTGCACCCATTTGCACCAAGTTGTCCCCTTGCTCAGCGCCACGTTATGCGCTTGGTCGCCGTACTCGACCTCGTCGAACCCGGGAGCATTTGGGTGACACTCGATCTCACAGAAGGTTTTGTTTGGTGGCCCAGGGCACTTCGACTTTCCGCCACCCCGTGGAAGGCTGCCACCAATCGAGCGCGACCGGCTTGGCAAGCTCGGGGCACTCGGGACCGAAACGGTGATTCAGGGCGCCGGACTTTTCCAAGCCCTGATGCAGCGTCGCGCATTCGTCGCTCTGCCGGACCACACGCGGCTTCAGATCGGCGGCAAATTCGTAGATGTAGTAACACGGCGGCTGGCCTTCCCGAATTTCCACCCGGAGGAGCGAACCGACCTCGGTGAGACTCAACAACTGGTTGTAGCGGCGGTTGGACGGGGCGTTGAGTTCCGAAGACGGGAATAGGATGAAATGCCGCGGGCGTCCCTTCGGCGTGTTGTAGTACCCGAAGCGCGGCGGGTCGTCCGCTGGCGCCGCGCACGGCGCATCGTCGGCGCCGAAGATGGCCAGACACGATGTGTTGTGAACGTTGCTGATGCCTCCCGCCAGCACCAGACGCTCCCCGTTCACACGCATGGTGCCCAACTTATATATATGACCGTAGTTGGTAAAACGCAGCTCGTGCGTTCCGCCCGCGTCGAAGTGCATCACGCAAGCCGGCCAACGTTGATGGTGCCGGATCGAAGCCCAGATATCCATGCCTTTGCCCGCCGAGGTCAGGATGATATCCGAGACCGACCACAACTGCTCGAACTTTCCGCCCCCGCGGTCAAGAAGGTTCGGCTCGACCGCGTAACGCCAGCGCAGCGACCCGTCATTGGACAGCATCAACACTTCGTCCTTGGTCGGATCGCTGAGATTGACGCCTCGGTAGGAGACAACCATCAACACGCTCTGACGTCCGTCGCCGTCGAAGTCCGCGATGCGTATGCGCCAGTTCTTCGGGTGATCCGAGGAGGTTTCCCACCCGGTCTGTATCGCGGCCTGGGGAAGTTCGTAGTCCCAGAGCGCCCCGCCTCTGGAATCGTAGGCAGTCACCGTCGAACCGGCAATCGCCACGCGTTCGATCCTGCGGTGGCCGCGTCGCAATACCAATCCCGCCACGCCGGCTAGTATCGTGCCCGCGCCAACTCCGATCACCGCGCGCCGCTTCCAAGCCGGCCGCGCCGAACGCGGTTCCGGCTTTGGCAACGGTTCGCGGTCGCCGTGCAGCCATCCGTCCAGCTCCGACCGGTAAGCAAAGACCGACCCTTTGCGCCCTCCCGGAACACGCCGGACGGGAAGCCCACGCTCCCGTTCCCACCGCTGGGCGGTCTTAATGTCGCAATGAAGGAACTCCGAGATCTCCTTCCACGAACTTAACCGGTCGCGATCCTCTTGACCCACAGTTCAATGCTAACGAAAAGGTCGAAAATGCCGCAATCGGGCCCCGGCTGCGCTCTAGGCACCGCCGGTGCGCGGCTTGGCTGGTAGGATCCGCGCGGCGACAACCGGGTCCACCAAAAAGCCGCGCGGTTTCAAGGCGGGAACTTCGAATTGGCGTTGCACCATCAACAACCCCACGCCCAGTACTCCCGCTTGTTCGCCGGCTTTTCCGAAGCGCATGGTGAGATTGCTGGAGGCATGCCCCAGCGACTGTATGCGGATAATCCGCCACAGGGAGTCGAACAAGCCGGGTCCGGCCTCAGCCAAACGCGGGTCTAGAACAATCACGGACGGGTTGAACAGGTTCACCAGATTGGCCAATGCCAATCCCAGGTGACGGCTCATCTCCTCCACAATGAACATGCAGGTCTTGTCGCCCAAATGCGCCGCCTGAAGGATGGCCCGTCCATTCAACCGCTCCGGAACGCCTTCGACAAGTTCGAGGGCCAACGATTGTCCACCGTCGAGCAGCACTTTCCGGCACTTGGCGGCGAGAGCCGCGGAACCGGCGACCGCCTCCAGACACCCACGGCTGCCACACGGGCAGGCAGGACCGCCATCGACTACGTGCGTGTGCCCGAACTCGCCGGCCGTGGCGGAGCGTCCAACCAGCAGTTCACCCGCGGAGACGATCCCAGCGCCAATCCCCGCGCCGTACTCAACGTAGATCATGTCGTCGGCGCGCTCGCCCGCTCCCGCCCACCTTTCGGCCACCGCTTTGCATCGCGTCGCGTTCTCGACCAAAACGCTTGTGCCAAATTCCTCACGGAACAACTTCACCAGCGGTACGTTCTTCCAGAAGCCGATCTGCGACGACATGATGGAAACTCCGCGTGCGCCGTCCGCCAGCCCCGGATCGGCGATTCCGACACCCAACAGCGGACGGTCCGAAACGCCGGCCCCTGATAGTGCCGCACGGACACAACCGGTCAACTGCCGCAGCAAAGCGCTCACGCCGCCGGACAACAGCGTGCGCTCCCGCACCTGGTAGAGGATGCGCGGCGCCAGATCCATGACGGCGGCAATGACCGATTCAGCGTCGAATTCAATCCCGACCAGGAAACCCTGGTCGTCCTTGATGCGGAGCAGGATCTGCTTGCGGCCCGTCGGGTTGTCGGAACATCCAGCCTCAACCAGACGCCCTTCATCCAGTAACTCCCTAGTCAACAAGGAGATGGAGTTTCCGCGCAGGCCGGTGAGGCGCTCCATTTCCACGCGCGACAACGGGCCGAAACGGTGGGTGACAGCCAGGACTACAGCCTTATGATGTTCACGAGCGGAACCGGCATACTTCATGAATGGGTATTAACAAAGGCCAATTGTAGACCATTAACGGACATCTATCAATAGTTATTTATGCTTTGTTAAGATCTATCAATCACTAAGACCTTACAAGCGTTAGTTTGTATACTTATCGAAACTTTCGCATTGACACTAATCCCCCCCATCGGGTAGACTTCCGCTGTGGAACACAATCTGCGAAGGGAAGTTTCTTCCGACTCATGAGACTCTTAGCTTTTTTGGCAGTCCTGGCGCTGCTGGTGGGAATCGCCGGGGTGAACGCACAAAACATTTCCAGCACCATCGTGGGGCTGGTAACGGATTCTTCGGGAGCAGCCGTTCCCGGAGCTCAAATCACCGTGACCAATGAAGGCACGGGTATCTCCAACAAGACGACCGCCGACGCCAGTGGCGTCTACACGGTTCCCAACCTCCAGGCCGGGACCTACACGGTCGCGGCAACCAAACAAGGTTTTCAGACCTACCGCTCCACCGGGATACAGCTTCTGGCGTCCCAGTCGGTGCGTGTGAACGCGCAACTGCAAGTCGGCGAGATGCAGCAGACCATCAACGTCTCGGGCGAAGCGCCGATGATCCGGACGGAAAGTCCGACCATCAGCGCCACTATCACGCCGCGGCAGATGAAGGAACTGCCCATCGCGCAACAGTCCATCGACACCCTGATGGCGCTGGTGCCGGGAGCGCAGGCTGGCGCCACCAGCCCCCAGATTGGCGGCGCAACTCACTGGGGCTCCTTCAACTTCACCATCAACGGCATTCAGGCTAACGATGTCGGCAACGGCGCGGCGGCTTACTCCTACAACATGGGACTGGTGAGTCTGCCGTCGCTCGGATCGCTACAGGAATTCAAAGTAGAAGCCTACAACACCAACGCGGAGTACAAGAGCCTGGGCACGGTCACCATGGTGACCAAAGCCGGCGCCAACGGGCTCCACGGCGGCCTTTACGAGTTCAATCAAAACGCGGCTTTCAATGCCAACACCTTCATGAACAACGCGACCGGCAAGGCACGTCCGGCCGGGGTTTACAACCAGTTTGGAGTGGATGTCGGCGGCCCCATCGTAAAGAACAAGGCCTTCTTCTTCATGAACTACTCGGGCAACCGGCAACGCCAATACGGCACCGCGCAGTTGACGTTGCCGGGAGCCGCCATGCGCAACGGCGATTTTTCGGCGCTGTGCGGCTCCTACGATGAAAGCGGCCGCTGCAACAGTGCATCGGGCACGCAACTCTACAATCCCTGGACGGGAAGCCCGTTCGCGCGGAACCAGATACCGTCCAACATGATCACGTCGCAAGCCAAAACGCTGCTCAGCTACCTGCCCACGCCGAATGGCACGGCCAACGTGGCGGGTGTCAACAGCGGCGGCACCAACTACTATGAAGTCCTGCGCGCGGCGCAGACCGTGAACGAGATCAACACGCGCATCGACTACCACATTTCCGACAAGGATCAGTTGTACGGAGTCTACACTCGCAACATCGGCGATCCGCTGGGCGTGATCGCGAGCTATCCATCCACTTACGGCCAAGGCGCGAACTACGGCTACAAAACCTTCGGCTATAGCTTGGTGGAAAACCACACCTTCAGCCCGACTTTGCTGAACGATTTCCGGTTCTCCTGGTTCGATCACCCGAGCATCCGCATCGGCATGAACCAGGACTTCGATCCGACCACCTTGTTCCCGCAGCTAACTAAGAGCACCAACCGCGGCCTGCCCAAGATGACCATGAGCGGCTACACCGGCATGTTCTACGACTACGGAACGGGTTACTGGGGTCATGCGTTCGACATGGAATGGGCCGACAACATCACTTGGGTCCGCAACCGGCACACGTTCAAGTTCGGCGCCATGACGGCGACTTACAAGACCTACGGTAAGAACACGAATGCGCCGCTGGGCACTTTCAGCTTCAGCGGTCAATGGACCGGCAACAAGGGGAATCCGGGCATGGGTTCGTCGAACGGCAACTCGTTCGCGGACTTCCTTTTGGGTGCGGCGGATAGTTCTTCCACCGGCACCGCGGGCGTATTCGAGTCCGTCTACTGGTCCTGGGACACGGAGTTCTACGCACAGGACACCTGGCAGGCCAGCCCCAAGACCACCATCTACTACGGCGTGAGATACATGTATCAGACGCCGTGGAACTGGCAAGGCGACTATTCGACGTATTGGGATCCGTCGACCAACCGCCTGGCACTGCCGCAGGATTCCGCCACCGCCACGTTCCCCGGCTACGGTGCTTCACTCGGAATGTTCAACGCCTATAACTTCACAACCACTCAGGCGCTGGGCCTTCCCAAGAAGTATATGATCGGCGACAAGAACAACTGGGGCCCGCGCGTCGGCATCGCTTACCGTCCGTTCAGCAATAACATGACGGTGTTCCGCGCCGGCTACGGCGTCTACTACAATTTCAATCCGTCTTACGTGGGCGGCCGCGACGACGTTCTGAGTCCCCCATGGCTGGGTGGATTGGGTGGTTTCCAGAGCGCCAACTACTCGTCCGGCATCACCGGCACGACGCAATTCGCGCCGGACATCACCTTCAGTAATCCGTTCCCGTCCACCAACGAGAAGATTGCCGGCATATCGGCCAACCCGACCATCTACGCCATGCAGCGCGACTTCAAGAACGCGGTCGCGCAGCAGTGGAACGCCACGTTGGAGCACCAATTCGCCAGTAACTGGTCGGTGCGCGCTACTTACGCCGGGAGCCAGACACACCACATACAGTGGTTCTTCGGCGACATCAACATTCCGAAGACCCAGACGCCCAAGGTTACAACGCAGAATCAGCGCCCGTATCAACCCTGGGGTTCCATTCTGGCCACGCGCAGCGGCGGCTCCCAGAACTTCAATCAACTGCAATTGGGCACCACCAAGCGATTCGGACAGGGCTTCTCGCTCCAGGCCGAATACCAATGGACCCGCAGTCTGGACAACGTGGAATCTTCGGGTTCGACGCAGAATCCCAACTTCCCGGGTCTCGATTACGGCAACAGCACCGGCATCCGCCGGCACGCACTCGTGTTCAACTACGTCTATGAACTGCCGATCGGCAGAGGCAAGCTGTTACTGCCCAACATCGGCAGAGCGCTGGACACCGTGATCGGCGGCTGGCAGCTTTCCGGCATCACCAACTACATGACCGGAACACCCTTCTCGGTGACCTACTCTCAACCGACCGGCTATACCGGTTGGTGGGGCGGCCGCGCGGATGTGGTTGCCGGAGCCGACCTTTATGCTGGCAGAGGCAGCGGCCATAACGTCACCAACGGCGCCGGAGTACAGTGGTTCAACCCCGCCGCGTTCACCGCACCCCAACCCTGGACCTGGGGCAACTCCGCCCGCAACATGTTGTGGGGACCGGGCCAGTGGAATTGGGACATGAGTCTGGCTAAAACCGTGCGTTTGACCGAACGGATCGGGTTGCAGTTGCGCGGCGATTTCTTCGATGCGTTCAACCACGCCAACCTGACCAGCGTCACCAACAGCATCACCGATACGCGTGACAACGGCCCTGTGGTTAAGTACAGCGGCATGGTCACCAGCGCCACCAGCAACCGTACGATCCAGGTGGGCGCAAGAGTAGACTTCTAACCTCTCATTAAACTTTTTCTTTCCCGGCCGGGCCGCAAAGTTTCGCGGTCCGGCCTTTTCTTCGCGAAAATGAAACAACCTCGCCAGTCCGGAAACCGATCTCGTGTACAATTAAGGGGCGTTAATCTGGCCGAAGAGCTTGCCGTCCTTCCTTCTAGATCCAGCGCAGTGGACTGATCGTATTAGGAGGCGAGGGATGCGTGTCTATCTGGTAAACCCCAGCGACGTAGCTTTTGGGATTGGTGTGATTACGCCGCGCTGGCTGTACGTGCTGGCGGCCGCAACTCCAACGCAATACGGCGATCCGGTGGTTGTCGACGAGACGCTGGAGCCTTTCCCCGTGGACAAAATCGAAGCTGGCGACGTGGTGGGGATCGGCATACACACCGCCAATGCGTTGCGCGGCCTCGAACTTGGACGCAAGCTGCGCGACCGCGGAGCCTACGTGATCTTCGGCGGCATCCACGCCACGCTCTATCCGGAAGAGGCGGCCACCCTCGGCGGCGCGCACGCAGTGGTGAAGGGCGATGGCGACATCGTATGGGCAAAGGTGCTGGCCGACTGCGCCAGCGGCAACATCCAAGCCATCTACGAAGGCGGCCGCGTGAATCCGGAAGAATTCCTGCAAGCCCGCTGGGACCTGCTGCCTCCGGACCGTTACATGTGGGCGTCGGTGCAGACGGTTCGCGGGTGCCCCAAGCATTGCTCGTTCTGCTCGGTGTGGAAGACCGACGGCCAACGGCCGCGCCAGCGCGCGCCGGGCGCGGTCATGGAAGAGATCGTTCAGTTGCGCCGCCAGGGCTACCGGGTGATCGCGCTGGCCGACGACAATTTTTACACCGTGACGTTGAACGACCTCGCCATGGCGGAGCGCCGGGGCGATGTTGCCGCACTGGCCGAGTTGCGCCGGATGCGCGCCGAACGTTTCGAGTTGATGGAGCGGCTGGCGGATCTGCCCGCCGACACCATTCTGTTCACGCAGATCACCATGGAAGCGGCCGAAGACCTGACGTTTCTGGACGCTATGCGCAAGGCTCGCATCAAGGGCGCGCTGGTGGGCGTGGAGGCGGTCACCGCGGAAGGCTTGAAGTCCGTGTTCAAGGATTTCAACCTCTCGGGGCAAACTCTGGTCGAACGCTTGCGACTGTTCAAGAAACACGGCGTTCACGTGCTCGGATCGTTCATCTTCGGGCTCGCCAGCGATCGCGCCGATACGTTCCAGGCGACGGCCGAGTTGGCCAAGCAGGCCGAGCTGACCTTCGCGCAGTTTGTGTGCATGACGCCGTTCCCCGGCACGGTGGACTTCGAGCGCTGGGAACGGAATGAAGGTAAGGACGCCGGCCAAGTGCAGGGCATTCCGCTCACGCGGTACTGGCTCATTCCAGGACATCTTCGTCCGAAGCTGTACACGCCGCATCCGACCATGAGTTCGGAAGAGATTCGCGAACGCACGCAAGGCGTGTGGGACAGCTACTACCAGATCAAGGAAATCTGGAAACGGGCTGATTGCGTGAAGTCGGTGAAATCGCGTCTGGCGTTCGTCTTCATTTCGAAGCTCTATCGTCAGATGTACGCCAACACCGGCATCGCCACCGACAGCGCGCGCCGCAAGAAAGCCAATGGCACAGCCCGTTGGATGGCAAAGCTGTGCCTGAAGCTGTTCCGTGCCAGGCCCATGCCGGACCTGTGCGTTCCCGCCTTGCGGCGGGCGGCGGGGTATACCGCGTAGAAACCGGTTGGGTATACTGGTCTCTGAGGGGTGCGATGAAGACCTACGTGAAGTTTGGGGCTCTCGTTGTCGTCATCGTCGGAACGCTCGTCTATCTGGCGGCGGGCGGCATCAACGAAAGCAAAACCTATTACAAGACGATCGCGGAGTTGGGACAGATGGGCCGCGACGCGAACGGGAAGCGGCTGCGTGTGGCCGGCGATGTTGAGCCGGGCTCCATACACCGCACCGGACGCGAAGTCGAGTTCACACTGAAACAGGACAACCTGCGCTTGAAGGTGATTTACATGGGCAGCGACCCGCTGCCGGATACCTTCCGCGACGGCGCGCAGGCTCTAGCCGATGGCAAACTGGGGCGGGACGGCGTCTTTCAAGCCGCGAAAATTCAAGCCAAGTGCGCATCAAAGTACGAAGCCAAACCCGGCCAGCAGCATCCAACGGGTGTGAGCAAAGCTGGCGTATAATCAACAAACTCCTATGGAAAACCTGGGCGCAATCGCGATACTGATCGCGTTCTGTCTGGCCATCTACGCGGCGGCGGCGTCGCTAGTGGGCGCGTGGAAAAAGCGGCCGTACCTGGTGCGCAGCGGCGAACGCGCGGTTTACGCCGTGTGGGCGCTGGTGACGGCGGCGAGCGGCGTGCTGGTCTACGCGCTGGTCGTGGGCGATTTCCGGTTCGCTTACGTCGCCGCGCACTCGAATCGCGCCATGCCGGTGATGTATAAGATCGCGGCGTGGTGGGGCGGACAGGAAGGTTCGCTGTTGCTGTGGAGTTGGCTGCTGGCCGGCTACTCGGCCGTGGTGGTGGCCTTCAACCGCAGACAGCACCGGCCCATCATGCCGTACGTGATCGCGGTGCTGATGCTGACCCAGATTTTCTTCCTGGTGCTGAACGCCTTCGTGGTGAGTCCGTTCCGGTTGCTGGCGATGAACGGCGGCGTCATGGAAGTGCCCGACGGCAACGGATTGAATCCGCTGCTGCAGTATTGGGCCATGGCCATACATCCGCCCATGCTGTACCTGGGTTATGTGGGATTCGCGGTGCCGTTCGCGTTCGCCATGGCATCGCTCATCACGCGCCAGCCCGGCGACAGTTGGATACACACCACGCGGCGTTGGACATTGATCACATGGATGTTCCAGAGCGTCGGCATTCTGCTGGGCGCGGGATGGGCATACGCGGTGCTTGGCTGGGGCGGCTACTGGGGTTGGGACCCGGTGGAGAACGCCTCGCTGCTGCCGTGGATCACCGCGACGGCGTTTCTGCACTCGGTGATGATGCAGGAGAAGAAGGGCATGATGAAGGTCTGGAACGTGGTGATGATTTCGGCCACCTTCTTCTTGTGTATCTTCGGAACGTTCCTGACGCGCTCGGGCGTGGTCAGTTCCGTGCATGCGTTCGCGCAATCGCCCATCGGCCGCTACTTCGTGGCGTTTCTGGCGATTGGCATCGCGGCCACCATCTACTTCATCCTGGACCGCCTGGACTACCTGAAGAGCGAAGCGCGGTTGGAAAGTGTGTTGTCGCGCGAATCGACCTTCCTGTTCAACAACCTGATTCTGCTGGCAAGCGCCTTCGCCGTGCTGTGGGGCACCATGTTCCCCGTGATCTCCGAGGCCATCACGGGCGAGAAGATCAGCGTGGACACTCCGTTCTTCAATCGCGTGAACGTACCCATCGGGTTGTTCCTGTTGCTGCTCACTGGCGTGGGTCCGTTGATCGCGTGGCGGCGCAGTTCGCCGGAGAGTTTGAAGCGCAACTTCATGTGGCCGGGATTGGCGGCGCTGGTGTTGATGGCCGCGCTGGTGGCGGCGGGTGTGCGGCACTTCTATGCCACGGTGTCGTTGGGCTTGTGCCTGTTTGTGGCGTGGACGATCGTGAGCGAGTTCTACAAAGGCTCCCGCGCCATCAGCGCGCGCACCGGCGCGAACCTGTTGGCATCGGCGGTGGAACTTACGCATCGCAATACGCGCCGCTACGGCGGCTACATCGTTCACATGGGCGTGGTGCTGATGTTTGTCGGCTTCACCGGCGCGGCCTTCAATAAAGACAAGACCTCCGAAGTGAAGATGGGCGACGGCATTCATCTGGCCGGCTACGACCTCAAGGTGAAAGACCTGCGCGAGGGCGAAACGGAAAACTACACCTGGCATCACGCCGTGGTGGACGTGTATCGCGACGGCAAGCGGATCGACACGCTCGAACCCGAGCGGCGCATGTACAAGTCTAGCCGCCAGGGTACGTCCGAAGTTTCCATTCGCCGGCGTCTGCACGAAGACCTGTATCTGAACTTCGCCGGGATGACCGACGACAATCAGCGCGCCGTGATCCAGGCCTACGTTTTTCCTTTAGTAAGCTGGATCTGGGTTGGATTCTGGGTGATGCTGGCGGGCACGCTGATCTGCCTGGTGCCGCCCAAGGTGCGGTTGGACTACGCGCGCACGGAGTTGTTGGAAGTCACGGAGAAGAAATCCTCGGTGGAGAGTTAGAAACTACAGAGACTCGAATGATCCTACTGTCAGCGGCTGTTGCTCTTGTTCTGGGGTCGCTCGTGTTCACGCTGTTTGTGCGCGCCAAGGACCTGCCCGCGCCCGAACCGGTGTCGCCCACGGCGCACCTGGAAGAACGTAAGGCGCAAATCTACGAGAACCTGCGCGATCTTCAATTTGAGTTCCGCGTCGGCAAGTTGTCGGAAGCCGACTATCAGGCTTCAAAGCTCTTGCTGCAAAAAGAACTGGCCGAAGTCACCGCGCGCATCGAAGGCACGGGCGCCGCGCCTGAACCGAAGCCGGTGAAGGCGAACGTGTGTCCGCACTGCGGCGCCGAGTTCGCGCAGGCGTTGAAGTTCTGCGGCGAGTGCGGCAAGCCCATGACGGAGGCGAAGTCATGACGCGGCTCGCGTGGGTCTTCGCGGCGGTGGGAACGCTCTTCGCCGCCATCGACGGTACCGTCGTCAATCGCACCACAGGCAAGCCGCAAGCCGGCGCGAACGTGCTGCTCACCAGCATGGGGCAAGGCGGCATGACACCGCTTGGCGTGGCGAAGACGGGCGCTGACGGAAAATTTCGTATCGACCGCGACGCCGAAGGGGCAGTGCTGTTGCAGATCACGCATGCGGGCGTCAGTTACAGCCAGATGCTGATGCCCGGCACACCCACCACAGGCATCGAAGCAGCGGTATACGACACTTCCGCCAAGCCCGGCACCGCCGAAGTAATCGAACACGTCGTTCTGCTGCAACCCGGCGCGGGCCAGGTCGCCGTCAATGAGACGGTCATCTTCCGCAACTCGGCCAGACTCACTTATCACGATCCGGCGAACGGCACGTTGCGTCTCTACATCCCCGGCGATCAGAAAGAAGAAGTGCGCGTGATGGCGCGCGCGCCGCAAGGCATGCCGGTGCCGCGCCCGGCGGTGAAGACGAATCAGCCCAACGTCTACAAAGTGGATTTCCCCATCAAGCCCGGCGAAACCAGCATCGACCTGGCTTACACGGCGCCGCTTGGAACGCCGGCGGTATTTAGCGGCAAGATGCTGCACCGCGACGGCGTGCTGCGGTTGGTGGTGCCGCAAGGTGTGAAGCTTGCGGGTGACGGCGTGGCGCGCGTCGGCGAAGAACCGCAGTCGAAGGCGCAGATCTATTCGGCGAAAGGTCCGGAGTTCAAAGTGCAATTGGAAGGTACCGGCGAACTGCGCACATCGGGCGGCGCGGGCCAGGCGCCGGCAACGGAAGAAGAAGACTCCGGCCCGCCCATCACGCAGATTCTGCCGCCGGCTTACGATCAAATGTACTGGACGCTTGGGCTGGCGGGCGCGATTCTCGTGCTGGGTTTCGTCATGCTCTACCTTCGCCAGTCGCCGCGCGAGACTCCTCAAAAGGGCAAGAACAAGTAGATGACCGCCGTCAGCGTGGAAGGCGTCTGGAAGTTCTATGGCGATTTCCCTGCCCTACGCGACGTGAGCTTCGAAGTGGCGCCGGGTGAGTGTCTGGCGCTACTGGGACGCAACGGCGCGGGCAAGACCACGCTACTGCGCATTCTCGCCGGGCTGGGGCGCTCCGGCCGCGGACGCGTGCAGGTGTTTGGCGACGAACCGCGCAGTGAGCAGGCGCGCGCGCGCATCGGCGTGCTCGGCCACGGCATCGCGGTCTACGACGAACTGAGCGCGTTCGAGAATTTGAAGCTGTTCGCGCGGTTGTATGCGCTCGCCGATCCGGCGCGCACGGCCATGGAGTGGTTGGAGCGCACCGATCTTGCGCGCGTGAAGGATTCGCGAGTGCGCGAGTTTTCGCGCGGCATGCGGCAGCGTCTGGCGGTGGCGCGCGCGTTTCTGCATTCGCCCTCGCTGCTGATTCTGGATGAGCCGTTCACCGCACTCGACGATCGCGCCATCGCATTATTGCAAGGCCTGCTGCGGGATGCGCTCGCTGAAAACCGCACCATCATCATGTCCACGCACCAACTGCGTGAGGCGCTGGAACTCGCCACCGGCGTGGCGTTGATTGTGCGTGGGCGGTTGGCGCATCGGGGCGAGCGCACGGCGGAGATGTTGGCCGATCCCGGCTGGCTCTACCGCACTTACGGAGAAGCGTGATGCGGATTCTGCGGCAGGCATACACGGTGGCGGCCAAAGATCTGCGCAGCGAGATCCGCACCAAGGAAGCCATCAATGCGTCGCTCGCATTCTCGCTGGTGATTCTGCTGCTATTCAGTTTCGCCTTCGATCCGACCTCCGATCAGACGCGCGAGATTTCGGGCGGCCTGCTGTGGCTGGTGTTCGCATTCGCCGGCGCGTTGATACTGAATCGCAGCTTCGCTCGCGAACTCGAAAACGATTGTCTGGACGCGCTGCTGGCGGCGCCCATTTCCGGCGCGGCGTTGTTTCTGGGCAAGGCCTGGGCGAATCTGGTGCTGCTGGTGGCCGTGGAGCTACTGTCCCTGCCGGTGTTCACCATCTTTTACAACGTGCGCTTGACGACGCAGTGGCCCGCGCTGCTGCTCGTGTTGGTGCTGGGCACCTGGGGACTCACCGTGATCGGCACCATGTTCAGCGCGCTCACCGTGAACCTGCGCTTGCGCGAGATCATGCTACCCATGCTGGTCTATCCGTTCATGATTCCGGCGTTGATGGCGGCTATTCAGATCACCACCGGCCTGGTGAATGGTCAACCGCTCGCCGGCGATATGATCGACTGGTTGAAGCTGCTGGCGGGCTTCGATCTCATCTACACCGCGCTCGCGCTGGCACTGGCCGACGCGGTGCTCGTGGGGTGAAACATGCGTAACCGACTACTGGTGATTTTGACCGGCATCGCGGCGATTCTGCTGGTTCGCAACCTGTTCGTGATTCTGCTGCGGCTGCCCGATGAAGCCATGCAAGGTGCGATCTATCGCATCATCTTCTACCACGTGCCCGCGGCGTGGACGGCGTTTCTCGGATTCTTCGTGGCGCTGGTGGCAAGCATTGCGCACCTGGCTACGAAGAAGTTGAAGTACGACGCGCTGGCGGTATCGGTCACCGAAGTGTCGCTGGCCTTCGCAATGGTGAATCTGATCACCGGCATGTTCTGGGGGCGCATCATTTGGGGCATCTGGTGGACCTGGGATCCGCGGCTGACATCGATGCTGGTGTGCGTGTTGTTGTACGCGGGCTACATCATGCTGCGCGATGCGATTGAAGATCCCACGGCGCGCGCGCGTGCATCGGCGGTGCTGTCGATCTTCGCTTTCGTCGATGTGCCCATCGTGTTCTTCTCCATCAAATGGTGGCGCACGCAGCATCCGCAGCCGGTGGTGTACGGCGGCGGATCGATGGCCCCGGAGATGTGGCAGATGCTGTTTCTGAATTGGGTGCCGATCCTGCTGCTCTGGATCGTGCTGACCGCGCTGCGCATGCGCCAAGAAGAAGCGCGCCGGGAACTCGACGCCCTGAGAATGCACGCGCACGCCCTCTAACTTTGCCTCAACTAACTCAACATCGAACGCCACTGCTGAACCTGCCGTGAGCCCGACGAGCCAAGAATGCACGAGTGGAGCCGGCCTCCCGGCCGGCTCGCCCCCTTTCCAGGGGGCGAGAGTTTTTGCCTGTTCACCGCACATTGTTTCGTGAGCTACTATCGCCGCCGACTGCCTCATTGGCATCCTGAAGGAAGGCCGATCTTCCTTACCTGGAGCTTGTACGGCAGCGTTCCTCCGGATCGCTATCCTTTGCTCGGCAGTGACTTCGCCGGCCGTGCGTTTGAGTGGATTGACCGCTCGTTGGATACTGCGGCGAGCAGCCCTATGTGGCTGGAGCGCGAAGGTGTCGCCCAAGCGGTTGTCGCCGCGCTGGACTATGGCACAACCAAATTGCACTATTACGAACTGCATGCTTTCGTCGTCATGCCGAATCATGTGCACGTTCTATTGACTCCGCATATCGCGGTCGGACGGATTGTGCAATCGGTCAAAGGCTATTCGGCTCGCGAGGCGAACCGTATCCTCGGCCGCGTCCGCACACCGTTTTGGCAGCGGGAGTACTTCGACCATTGGATTCGCGACACGGCGGAGTTCGTCCGTATCGTCGCTTATATTGAGAACAACCCGGTTCGTTCGGGGCTGGTTCCTCGGCCGGAGTTGTTTCGTTGGTCGAGTGCTTGCGACGGCTGGAAAGCCGTCGCCGCGGGCTAGAAAGCCCACGCCACCTGTGGGAAGCTGTTCTGTATGATGCTTGCTTTGCTGTTGCTGGCCGCTTCTCCGTTTTCGTTTCGGGAGACGGGCCATCAGGCTGTCGTGCTCGAGGATCATGGCACACCCGTTTACGTGTACAACTACGGGCCCGTGCTGAAGGCCGGGTTCCCGGCGGAGATGAGCCGGGCGGGCTACCTGCATCCGGTTTACGCTCCGGATGGCACCGTCATCACCGACGATTTCAATCCCGACCATCCGCATCATCGCGGCATTTCCTGGATGTGGCAGGTGGTGAAAGTGGACGGCCAGAACTACGATCTTTGGACCGTGAAGGGCATCAAATCGAAGTTCGTCAAATGGACCGCTCGCGAAACCAAACGCGACCGCGCGCGCCTCGCCGTTGAAAATGGATGGTTCGTTGGTGATCGCAAAGTGGTGATCGAGAAGGCCAACATCGTGGCGCATCCGGCCGTTGGCAATCTGCGGCGCTTGGATTTCGAACTAAGCTTCGAAGCCGTGTCCGGTCCGGTCGAAATCGCCGGCACTTCCGACGGCAAGAAGGGCTTCGGCGGATTCTGCATGCGCTTCGCTCCGCGCGACGGCGGCAAAGCCGCGACCGTCATCACCACCGAACAAGGCAAATCCGAGAAAGACGGCGTGAACGAGCCGCATCGCTGGGCCGCCGTCACAGGCACGTTTCAAGGCAAGCCAGCCGGCGGACGCATCGATGACGGCGCATCCAACCCGGGCTATCCCTCGAACGGCTGGCTGCTGCGTCACGGGTACGGATTCCTGAATCCATACTTTCCGGGCCTTAACTCCTATACGCTCCAGCCCGGCAAGCCGCTCAAGTTGCGCTACACGGTGACAGTGTTCACGGGAGCCGATCCAGCAACACCTTCTCGATAAAGACCGCCAACGCCACTCCGATGGCGTACATGACGAAGTCGAGCGGATCGAAGGTGCGCCCAAGCAACGGCACGTGGAAGGCCTGCAAGATTTCCGCGAAGGACGCCAGGCCGAACACCACCAGCGCCTTCCTGCGCCAGTCTTGCAGAAAGGCGAAGCGCGGATCCTTCATCAGCGTCAACAGGAAGTACGTTGCCACGGGGATGGCCACGTCGGAGAAATAGCTCGAGTAGATTCGGGACAGCGAATCCGGCAGGCGACGCCCGATTCGCAAAATGTGGGCAAGCACCACCAACAGCAAAATACCGGCGGCGGCCGCGCGTTTTAGCCTGGCGTTCGCCTTCTCGTCGTCGGCCATTTCAGTCGTGTGAGTATCGCACTAACTTCGGGCGGTCTTGCGGCACAGATAGTCGCGCAGAAACGCTCCGTCGCGTTGTTGATCGAGGATCTCAAAACCGGCGCGCGCAAGCAACCCTTCCATGATCCAGGCGAGTGTGCTGTACTCCTGGCGGATGTGCCGCAGGAGCGCTGTGCGCGAGGCCTCGGGCATTCCTGGTCCCGCGATGCGGTCGAAGTACTTGCCCGGCGTCTCTCCGCTCCAATCGAACACCACATCGCGCAGTGACAGAAGCCCGCCGGGTTTCAGCCACGCGTGAATCCGTTCCAGCGCTACGGCCTTCCATACATCCGGCAGATGGTGCAGCGCCAGACCCGTTACGACGGCGTCGTACGATTCCGGCTCGTCGTCGTAAGAGAGAAATCCGCCTTCGCGGAACGTGATGTTCGCAAGGCCGCATTCGCCCGCGCGCCGCGTGGCGTACTCGAGCATGACCGGAGAAATGTCGATGGCGGTCACCTCGGCGCACAACGGCGCCACTTCCCGCGCAAACGCTCCGGTGCCCGTTCCGATTTCGAGCACGCGCGCACCGGCCGGTAATTTCAGCTTCTCGATGATGCGCCGGTTCTCCGCGCTCACGTCGCGCACCTCGCGCATTCTGCGGTCGTAGGCTTCCACTTCGGTTACATTCTCGTAGTCGGTGCCGATCTGCTGTTTCTCGTCCCACTGCCAAGCGGGTAACATTGCGTCTCCTCTGGCCATTTTAGCGGACGCAGTGATCCTATTCCTGACGCAACGCAACAACAGGATCAACGCGCGTGGCGCGCCAGGCGGGAACCGAAACGGCGGCCACGGTGACTGCACTCA
>CAZDIZ010000057.1:0-24930 GCA_964505625.1 uncultured Solibacteraceae bacterium
CTGTCCCTGGTTTTCGGCAACCCGTAGCCTCACCTAAGAGCCTGCCAGGCCCCGAGCAGTAGTCGTACAGCACCACCTGAGCATTTCCGCCGGCCCATCCGCAATTCCGGCCGGCGTTGCAACTCGAACACACAATTCGGAAGGACAGGCTATGCAGACTACGACGGACGAATCCGGCGGCGTCTTGAAGTTGGCCGGTGAGTTGGGCATTTACGAAACCGGTCAACTACAGCGGACGCTGTTGGAGGCTCTCAACAAGGCTCCGAGCCTCACGTTGGACCTATCGGAAGTGGAGGCGTGCGATGCCGCGGCCCTTCAGCTTCTGTATTCCGCCCGGATCACGGCGGAGCGGTCCGGCAAGTCGATCAAGATCCGCGGAGCTTCGCAACCGGTCCTGGCAACTTGCGAAACGCTGGGCGTGCCGGTTGAGGCGTTGTCGTCCGAACGGCCGCCGGAGCATGCGTGAGGGCGCGGACGATGCGATTCAATCCTATCGATACCTACCGGGTGGAAGCCGAGGAGCTTCTGGCCGCGATCGAACAATCCGCTCTGGCGCTGGAGACCGGGCAACACACCGCGGAAACCATTCACGAACTGTTTCGCGCGTTTCACACCATCAAAGGGTCCGGCGCCATGTGCGGCCTGGACGCCATTGCCGCGTTCACGCATCACGTCGAGAGCATGCTGGACAAAGCACGCGAAGGCGCGATTCAAGCATCTCCGGCTCTGGCCAGCCTGGTTTTGAAGGCGCGCGACCACATCTCGGTCCTGTTGCACGGCGACGCCGCCGAGGTGGCGTCGCGCCAGAGCGAAGGCGACAGCCTGATCGAAGACATCGAGCGGTTTGCCAATCACGACCACACCGAGGCTTCCGAGCCGGGCTCGACCGAACGGATGTGGGAAATCGCGTTCCGTCCGGGCCCGGATCTGCTGGAGCGCGGCGGCAACCCGATCGCCCTGCTGAATTTCCTGCGCGAGTTGGGTGCCTGTGTAACAAGCGCCGGGTTGGAGCAGATCCCCACTCTTGACGCGATACAACCGGACCGCTGTTACCTCTGGTGGACCATCTGCCTGCGAACTGCCGCCAGCGAGAACGACATCCGCGATGTCTTCATTTTTGTAGAGGACACCTGCAAGATCGAGGTCCAGCCTCTGGATGTGCAAACCGCGGCCGGCCCGGGCGAAGCGGTGCCCGACGCCGAGCCGCCGCGTTCACGTTCTCTGGCCAAGGAGTCCACCGTCCGGGTTCCATCCGAAAGGCTGGACCGGTTGGTGAATCTGGTCGGGGAACTGGTCATGAACCAGTCGCGCTTGGCGCAGGCGGTTTCGCGCAGTCACTCACCGGAATTCGCCAATCCCGTGCAGGAGCTCGAACGTTTGGTGTCCGAGTTGCGCGACGATGTGCTCGGCATACGCATGCTTCCGATCGGCACGCTATTCTGCCGTTTCCGGCGCCTGGTGCACGATTTGTCGGCCGAGCTTGGCAAGGACGTAGCGTTGGTAACCGAGGGCGCCGAGACGGAACTCGACAAGAGCATTCTGGATCAACTTGGCGAGCCGCTAGTACATTGCCTGCGAAACTGTCTGGACCACGGAGTGGAACCGGCCGACGAACGTCTGCGGCGCGGCAAGTCCCGGCAGGCCACCATCCGCCTCTCGGCCGTGCATACCGGCGCCGACGTGGTGATCGCGGTCGAGGACGACGGCCGCGGTATCGACCGTGAGGCCGTGCGAGCCAAGGCGGCCGAAAAGGGTCTCATTCAGCCGGATGCGAATCTCAGCGACAAAGACATCTACAACCTGATTCTGATGCCGGGCTTCTCGACGGCGAAAGAGGTGACCGCCGTTTCGGGCCGCGGTGTGGGTATGGACGCCGTGCGGCGTCAGATCGAAGCGTTGCGCGGCTCGCTCAGCATTGCCAGTGAACCCGGTCAGAACACGCGGCTCTCCATTAGACTGCCCTTGACCTTGGCCATCATTGACGGACTGTTGGTCGAGGTGGGCGGGGACCAGTTTATTCTTCCCATGGCCGCGGTGTCGGAAAACGTCGAGCTGACCGCGGCCGAAAGAAGGCGCAACAACGGCCGCAACGTGATCGCCGTGCGCGGCGAGTTGACGCCCTACATCGATCTGCGGGCGATGTTCCGCATGCCTGGCACGGCGCCCGCGGTCGAGAAGGTTGTCATCGTACACCACGATGGCGATCGCGTCGGCCTGGTCGTGGATCGCGTGCTTGGCACGCATCAAACCGTCATTCAATCGCTTGGCAAGTTCTATCGAAGTATCGAAGTAGTGTCCGGCGCCACCATCATGGGCGACGGACGGGTGGCACTGATCATGGACATAGCTGCCGTTGTGCGTTTTGCCGGGCGGCAGAGCCTGGGCCCGTCATTGGTCTTGGCCGAAGCCGTCGAATCGGATGTCGCTGCCTGAGTCGTGAATACGTAAGAAAGGAGTGAACCAAATGAAGAACTGGAAGATCGGTACCCGCATCACGGCCGGGTTCGCGGCCGTGATCGTCGTAGCCATGGTATTGGGGTTGTTTTCTTATCGCCAGGTGGGAGCACTCACCGACAGCGCCTTCGTTGTGTCGCACGAGTCGCTGCCCAGCGTGGACCTGATCTTGAAAGTACAGGCCGGCACGGAGGGCATCCTGGGCCTGATTCTGCAGCAAGCCGCCTCGACGAACAAAGAAGAGATGGAGGACGCCGAAAAACGGATTCGCGATTATCGCGCGAACTTCGGGCAACTGCTGGCCAAGTATGAGAAGGAGATGATCAACAGCGAAAAGGAACGCGAGTTGTTCGCGCAGCTCACTGCGGCGCGAGGCGCGTTCTGGGCGATGGCGGAGGAGGTAGAGAAAACCAGGCGGGTGAATGACGCCGACGCCAGCCGGAAGGCCCTGGAGGTCTTTCGCACCCGGCTCCGGCCCGTGCATGCCAACTATATGGCGGCGGCCGCGAAGATCGCGGAATTCAATCACGAAGTCGCTGCCCAGGCCACCCGCTCGATCGAAAACACGGCCTCCAGCGCGCGCAGCGGTGTCGTGATCGGCATCGCCTGCGCGCTGATCATCGCGGTCGTGATCTCGATGGTCGTGGTGCGGAGCATTACCACTCCGCTGGGTTCCGCGGTGGGTCTGCTGAATCAGGTGGCGTTGGGAGATCTGACGCATACCGCCAACGTGACGTCCGCCGACGAACTCGGACAGATGCTCACGTCCATGAACGGCATGGTGGAGAACCTGAGAACGGCGGCGCAAGTGGCCATGAAAATCTCCGAAGGCGACTTGACCGTACAGGCCAAAGCGCTGTCGGAGAAGGATACGCTCGGCCAGGCGCTCATCAAGATGCTCCAGAACCTGCGCACAACGGTGGCGGAAGTTAGCAACGCCGCCGGCAATGTGGCCACCGGCAGCGAGGAGATGAGTTCCACCGCGCAGCAGCTTTCGCAAGGCGCCACCGAGCAGGCCGCGGCGGCCGAGGAGAGCACGTCTTCGATGGAAGAGATGGCCGCCAGCGTCCAACAGAACGCCGACAACGCGCGGCAGACCGACAAGATCGCTTCCAAGGCAGCCGACGACGCCCGCAGCAGCGGCGAAGCCGTAATTCGTACCGTCACGGCGATGAAACAGGTGGCCGAGAAGATCAGCATCATCGAGGAGATTGCCCGCAAGACCGACCTGCTCGCATTGAACGCCGCGGTCGAGGCCGCGCGCGCTGGTGAGCACGGCAAGGGCTTCGCCGTGGTGGCTTCGGAAGTGCGCAAGCTCGCCGAACGCAGCCAGACGGCCGCGGCCGAGATCAGCCGCTTAACCGTCGAGGGTGTGCAGACGGCCGAGGGCGCCGGCGACTTGCTGTCCAAACTGGTTCCCGACATTCAGAAGACAGCGGAACTGGTGCGCGAGATTGCCGCCGCCAGCGCCGAACAGAGCACCGGCGCGGCCCAGGTCAACAAGGCCATCCAGCAACTCGACCAGGTGATTCAGCAGAATTCCTCAGCGAGTGAAGAGATGGCGTCGACGGCCGAGGAATTGTCCAGCCAGGCCGAGCTCCTGCAAACCACCATCGCATTCTTCAAGACCGGCACCGACGGCGAGATCCGGCAGCAGCAGGCCCGCAAAGCGGCTCTCGGCAACCAGGCGCGTCCGAAGGCTTCGCGCGCGCGTGCGGCTGAGCGTCAGCCCGCGCCTTCCTCGCTCACCAAACTGCACGGCGCGGTGAAATCCGGCGGAACTTACATCGACCTGGAGAGCAATAACGGCGCGCCCGATTCGCGCGACCGCGAATTCTCTCCGTACGAAGGATGACGCGAAAGAGGCACGACGATGATTACCGAAACCCGTCAGTATATGACCTTCCGGCTCGGCGATGAACTGTTCGCCATCGACGTGGCGCAGGTTCGCGAAGTGCTGGAAGTCTCGCAAATCACCAAGGTGCCCACGGCGCCCGACTACATGCGCGGCGTTGTCA
The DNA here is from genome assembly GCA_964505625.1 of uncultured Solibacteraceae bacterium. Lineage (GTDB taxonomy): Bacteria > Acidobacteriota > Terriglobia > Bryobacterales > Bryobacteraceae > JAJFUV01. Next base: position 4,473 of record CAZDIZ010000057.1, read on the forward strand.
ACGTGCGCGGCCAGGCGACGCCGGTGGTGGATCTTCGGCTGCGATTCGGATTGCCCGGCAAAACCGACACCGTGCACACACGGATCGTAGTGATGGAACTCGAACTGGATGGAGAGGCTACCGTGCTTGGTGGAATCGCCGACAGCGTTCACGAAGTCATCGAATTGGACCCATCCAGCATCAACCCGCCGCCGCGCATTGCCATGCGGTGGCGGACCGAGTTCATCCAGGGGATGGGTAAGCGCGGCGACGATTTCATCATCATCATCGACGCCAACGCGGTCTTCTCCAGCGAGGAACTCGCTCTGGTGCAAGACACTGCGACGCAGACCTTCGAGCCGGTGCCCGCCGGCTGAGCGCTCCCTGCCGCCGGGCGCGAACTTAACACTCGCGCCTGGCGGCCGGGCTTTCTGGATCCGGAATCACGGAGCTTGATCCATGATCACGCCCACAGCGGCGACACCGAATGAACAGGCGCCTTGTTCGTCCACACTCTCACCGGAAAGCTTCGCGCGTATTGCGAACTACATCACCGGCGAACTTGGCATCAAGATGCCCGTGGCGAAGCTCACCATGGTGCAGAACCGTTTGCTGCGCCGCGTGCGGGAGCTGCGTCTGCAATCAGTGGATGCATACACCGAGTATTTCTTCAGTTCCGCCAACACCGAAGAGCGCGAGCACCTCATCAACGCGATCACCACGAACAAGACGGATTTCTTCCGCGAACCGGAGCATTTCGATTTTCTTACGGACACCGTACTGCCGGAGTGGTTCTGCCAATGGCGGTACCGTCTGGCCCGGTTTAAAGCCTGGTCGGCCGGATGCAGTTCTGGCGAGGAACCGTACACGCTGGCCATGGTTTTGGCCGAGTTTGCCGCTTCGCGGTTCGGATTCGAATTCGCGATCCTGGCGACCGACGTTTCGACCAAGGTTCTCAACAACGCCGCGGCGGGCATTTACGGAGAGGATCGTGTCCTGCCCGTGGCGCCGGAACTACGCCGCAAGTACCTGTTGAGCGGACGTGACGGCAACCGCTCGAAGGTTCGCGCCGTGCCCTATCTGCGCGAGCGAATCAGCTTCCACCAGTTGAACTTCATGGATTCCGCCTACCGCATCAAGGACGTTTTCGACGTGATCCTGTTTCGCAACGTCATGATCTACTTCGACCGTTCCACCCAGGAAGCAGTGGTGAACCGGCTGTGCCGGCATCTGGCGCCCGGTGCGTACTTTTTCACCGGCCATTCGGAAACGCTCGCCGGGTTAGACGTCCCGCTCAAGCCGGTGCGAGCGGCGGTCTACCGCAAAGTGCAGTGAGGCGAGCGGCTAACGCCCCAATGTGAAGTTGGCTTCGAGCATCGCTCCATCGCGCACGGTGATGTCCTGATCGTCGTCTTTGTAACCGGCGAGCGATACGGTGACCTTGTAGCGGCCCGGAGCGAGTGGGATCATTGCCGGCGTTTTCTCCGAGCGGGTTTGACCGTTGATCGAAATCGTCGCGCCTGCCGGAGTGGTCTTCACGATGAGCGTCCCGCCCGTGCGCGACAGGCTCAGGTAGAGTTCGCTTTGCTGAGGCACTTCAAACACGCGCATCGAGGCGTGATAGCCCTGTAGAACAGCGTTGAGCGCGTGGCGGCCGTGCGGCAGCGGGAGCGAACACGGCGTGGTGCAGGCCCAGTCGGCACGGTCATCCACGATCACGCGCGCGCCGGGTGGCGTCGAGCGTATCAACACAACCTGCTCGGACGGTTCCTCCGGCTGCTCTCTGCGCGGCTTCGCCGCGGCGGTGGTTGGTTTCGACGACGGCGGTTCCTCGACTGGCTTCTCCGCAACCGGAGCCGGCGACATCGGCGACGGTTTGACCACTTCCGGAGACGGAGTGGGTGCGGCAACGGCGGGCGCCGGTTTCACCTGCGGCGATGGTGGGGCCGCGGGTTGCGCGGGCGCAGGCTGGTTTTGCCGCTCCATGTACTTCGCCGTACCGTAGAAAACGCCAACCACCACACCGGCGCCCAGCAGCAGTGCGCCAAGCGTGCTCAACCAACCGGTGCGGCGCGGCGGAGGCGGCGTTTCGTCGCCATAACGTGGGCGATGATGGCGCGCCGCGGGTGCTTCGGGCGCAACGGCGATCGGTGGCGGCGGCACCGGCGGCGGTGGTGCGGGCACGTGCGGCGGTTCGGGTAGCGCGTCCACCATGGTTGGCAACGAGGCGCTCGATCCGCGACGCAGCGCGCGCCACCCGGGCCTCGCGTCGCAGGCTTCGTCCAGCGCCGCCACAAACTGCGTGCAACTCGCGTAACGCTCGGCCGAGTTCTTCGACATGGCCTTGCGCAGCACCACGTTCACCTTCGGATCGAGCAGCGGGTTCAACAGATGCGCCGGCACCGCGTCTTCCCGCACGATCTTGTACAGCAGCGCGGCCAGCGGTTCAGCCACGAACGGCTTTTCACCCGTCAGCGCCTCATAGACAATCACGGCGAGCGAGAACTGATCGGCGCGCCCGTCCACCGCCGTGCCCTGTATCTGTTCCGGCGACATGTAATTCGGCGTGCCCATCATGGCGCCGGTTTGCGTCATCTGCTGCGAGGCGATCTTGGCCACGCCGAAGTCGGTGATCTTGGCCCGCCCGTCCTCGTGCAGCATGATGTTGGCGGGTTTGATGTCGCGGTGAACGATGCCGCGCGCGTGCGCGTAGTCGAGCGCGGCGGCGGTCTGTCGAAATACGCTCTGGATGAGATCGTTCGGCGGAGGCGTATCGGACGTCAGCAGCTTTTCGAACGTCGGCCCGTTCACGCACTCCATGAAGATGCAGGTGATGTCGCCTTCCTCGGCGATGTCGTAAATGGTGACGATGCCAGGGTGCGACAGAATGCCCGCCGACTGCGCCTCGCGGAATAGGCGCTCGCGCAGCCGTGCGCGCTCGCCCGCCGCGGTGAATTCGGAAAGGCGTATGACCTTGATGGCCACCGTGCGGCCGATGGCGGGGTCGGTGGCCCGGTAGACCACGCCCATCGCACCTCGCCCCAATTCGCCTGTGATCTGGTACCGGCCGATGCGCTGCATCTCGCGCTGCCATTGTAGCGCAAGCAAAACCCGGGACGGACGAGACGTTTCCGAGTTTTCAAGCCGTGTGTCTGATTGAAAACCCGGAAACGTCTCGTCCGTCCCGGGTTTTTGCGAATAGAATGGTTAGCGCTATGGCTGCTTCCATGCCTGCACGTAACCTTGCGCGGCTCGTTACGGAAATCGAGAGTTTCTGTCGCGAGCACGCCAGCGCCGCTAACGTTCAAAAATACTCGCGCTACTTCAAGGAAGGCTACCAGGCCTACGGCGTGAGCTTCGACGAGATGCTTGACTACAAGAGGACCCTACTCGAAACTTACGGCAGTCTGGGTCTCTCTGGCTTTCTGGATCTTGGGGACTTGTTATTCCAGAACCCCAATTACGAAATGGGATCGTTCGCCATCATCCTCACCGCCGCCCATCGGGACAAGATGAAGAGCGCGGAGTTCCAGCGCGTGGGCCGCTGGCTGGATGAAGGCGTGCGCAACTGGGCACACTGTGACGTGCTCTCCGGCGAACTGACCGGCTGGTGCTTGGCAACCGGCTCGGTGAAGATGGAGGCGCTCGGTAAATGGCGCTCGTCGCCCGCGCGTTTCAAGCGGCGCGCCGTGCCGGTGAGCCTGCTCCCGTTGCTCAAGACAGTCGACGACTGCAGGCCGCTTCTCGAATTCATCCGGCCCATGATGCTCGACGACGAGCGCGTTGTACATCAAGGCCTGGGTTGGTTCCTCCGTGAAGCCTGGAAGAAGCAGCCGAAACGCGTGGAACCGTTCTTGGCCGAGTTCAAAGACACCGCAGCGCGCCTGATTTTCCAGTACGCCACCGAAAAGATGACGCCGGAACAAAAGGCGCGCTATAAGCGAAGTGGCCCGGCTACCAGGAAATCTTCCCGCCGAGCGTAATGCGGCGTTGCGTGTTGCCGGAGCCGACCGTAGTGATGGTACCGAACGATCCGCTGGTCGGTGAAACGTTGGGCGTCGACAGCGGCGTTTCGTTGAAGGCGTCCACCGCTTCGGCGCGGAACTGCAATTTCACGCGCTCGCCGATGTGGAAGTCCTTGAACAGCGACAGATTGGTGATGTTCACGCCGGGTGCGCGCACACCGTTGAGCCGCAGCGGGAATGTGCGCAGATTGCTGGCAAGCTGCTGCGCCGAGTTCTTGTTGAACCCGGCATCCACATTGAACCAGCGGCTGGGCGTACGTTCTGAGTGCGACAGCTCGATGTCCTTGATGTTGCCGGTGAACAGAATGTTGCCCCACTCGAGCGGACGGCCGCTCTGCACTTGCCAAACGCCATTCAGGTTCCAGCCACCGACGGCCAGATCAAGCCATCGGTTGGAATTCGCGAACCGCTTGCCCTTGCCGAACGGGAATTCATAGACGCCGGTTACCGCCAGCACATGCGTCTGGTCGATGGACGACACCACTTCGTGCGGACGCAAGTCTGCGCTGTTGAGGAAGCTGACCGCCTCCATGTTCTTCGAGTAGGTGTAGCTGCCTTGCAGCGTGTAGCCGGCCGCAAAGCGCCGCTCGACTCGGGCCTGCAACGCGTGATACCAGGCATAGCCGTCGTTGGTGGTCATGCCGACACTCGAGTATTGCGGATAGGCCATCAGCAGTTGCTGACGAGTCACCGTGGTACTTTGCAGGCTGGTTCCGGTGAACGCCGAGATTCCGTAGAACGGGTTTTTCACCTGCTGTGTGAGATACGAGATGGTGGTGGCGTCACGCGTGCCCAGCGTACTCAGGTATTGATTGGGCAACGCATTCAAACCTCGCGACGTTGCCAGCGCCGTGCTCCGGTTCCCCATGTACCCGATGTCGACCAGGAAACGGCCCGGCAACTCGCGCTGCACGTTCAGGCCCCAGCGCTGCGTGTAAGAACTGCGTAGATCCGGGTTGACGACGGTAATTCCCTGCCCCAAATAGGTGGCCAATCCTTGCGCTGAACCCTGCGGGCTGAGCAGCCCATCCGGGAACGGATTGGCCATGGTCGCGCGGAACGTCAAGCCGTTGTCGAGGCTGGGCACCACCTGCGTGGTCTGGCTGAAGCCGGGTTGGCTGGCGTCGACTTGATCCGATCCGATCGGCGAGTAGAAGATTCCGTACCCGCCGCGAACGGCCGTTTTCGGAGTCAACTGATAGGCGAAGCCGATGCGAGGCGAGAAATTGTTGCGGTCCGGATTCATGTAGCCGCGCGGCACTCCGCCGACGCCGGCAAACAGCAGCCCTCCCAACACCTTGAACTGCGAAGCGGGAATTTCTGAAATCGGGTTCAAGGCGTAGTTCGCTTTGGCGGCGGCTTCCACCGGGCTGGATGTCGTGAAGGCGAACCCGCGCGTCGCGCGATCGTAGCGCTCGGTGGTCGGCGTGTCGTAGTCCCACCGCAGGCCGATGTTCACGGTGAGACGGCGGCCGATCTTCCAATCGTCTTGCACAAACAAGCCCCAGTAGCGCGACGCTTCAGCCGAGGAAGCGTTGTTGTTGATCGACCCACCGGTGGGCAGGCCGAGCAGGAACGACGCCAGTCCTTGGCCAATGGGCGCGGCGGCTGAGTTGTCCAGCGGCCCGCGCGTCCAAGTCTGCGAGAATTGCAGCGCCGGTGAGATGTTGCCCAGCGACCAGTTGTTCTCATACATCAAACGCGACTCGATGCCGAGGCGCACTGTGTGATTGCCGCGCACGTGCGTGCCCTGCGCCAGCAGATTGTGATACGTGGTGCGGGGCCGCGATCCGCTGCCGCCTCCGATGCCCGTGTCGCCTGTGATGGTAATCTGCGGCAGAGCCGTCAACGAGCTGTCCAGTTGATTCACCAGGCTGCTGCTCATGCCCAGAGCGGCCAGATCGTAACCCAGGCCGGGCGGCGCTGTGTCGTCGCGGAAACGGTTCAGGCCGTAGCGGAAGTTCAAGATCGTCGACGCCGCCGGAACGTAGGTGTGTTCGAATGTGAGGCCGCGCTGGCGGCGTTCGCGAATGGTGCCGGAGGCGTCGTTGTGGAAGTAACGGTCGCTCTGCGGATCCGTGTAAGCCATGTTGAAGGACACGAAGAACCGGTGACGTTCGTTGATGGTGTGATCGACGCGTCCCAGATAACCTTTGTACGGCGAGTCCGCCATGTTCGGATCGGTGTAGTTGCTACTGCCGTCTGAGTTGCCGGTGGCGTTGGGAAGCGGGTAGTACTCCAGGAGCTTTTTCGAGATCGCGTTGAAACGGCTGACCGGAATCAGGTTGCCGGCAAACGGCTGGCGGCTGTAACGGCCGCCGGTGGTGGCAGTGATGGTGGCAGGATCGTAGATCTGGTATTGCGAACCGAGATTCAGCAGCGCCGAGAAGTTTCCTTGCCGCTGCTCGACGGTCGGCACGGTGTAAGAGGCGCGCGCGGCGCGTTGGCGGTCGACGCCGTCGCCGCCGAACGTCCAGAAGGTGCGGTTGCGGCCGTCATAAATGCCCGGGATGTATACCGGTCCGCCGATGTTGCCTTGCGTGCGCAGTACGCGCTGCGGCGGCCAGTTCTTTTCGATCTTTTCGGAAGTGACTGGGCCGGTGGCCGGGTCGTTAATGGCGTTGGCTGTGAACAGGTCCTTGGCAATCATGCCGCGGCTCAGGTTCTGATACACCAGGCTGCCGTGCAGCGTGTTGGTGCCGCTCTTGATGACCATGTTGACGTGACCGCCGAGAAAGCGCCCGAGTGAGGCGTCGTAGGCAGCCGTGGTCACGCGTACTTCCTGCACCATTTCTTGCGGTGGGTTGAGCGTGAATCCTCCACTGCGCGTCATCATCGGCGTGCCATCGAGCGCGAATTCGTTGGCGCCCGGGCGGCCGCCGCCGATTGACGTGGAACCGCCGCTGCCCAGTGCATCCGGCGGCCACAGGTTGGTCACCGCGGTGGTCGTGGAAGCGCCCGGCACGAATTGAAGCTGATAGATGGCGCTGTTGCCGGGTGTGGGCAGGTCCTGTATGCGCCGGTTGTCGACCACTTGTCCGACTGTGGCGTTGGCGGTTTCAAGCAGCGGCGTTTCGGCCGTGACGCTCACCGTATCGGAGACCGCGCCGAGTTCGAGCTTCACTTCCAGGTTCAGCACATCACCGACGCGCACTTGCAGCGGCTGGCGTGAGTAGGTCTTGAACCCTTCGCGCGCCACCGTCAACCGGAAGTTGCCCGGAATCAGGTTGCGCACCAGGAAGTTGCCTTCGTTGTTGGTCGTCGTGGGAATGACGACGTTGGTTTCCAGATTCGCGATTTCGACTTTCGCGCCGGCCACTACGGCCGACGACGAATCCACTACACGCCCGCGAATTTCTCCGGTGGGAGTCTGGGCCAGAACAGCCCAAACCGTGGCGAACATCAAAGCGAGAACAACTCTGAAACGCACATCCATGTGGACCTCCACTCGACAAATAGACCGACTCGAAGTAACGATGTCGTTATCGATAACGATAAGTATATGGGCAGCCCTTGTGCTTGTCAACTCACCCAAACGCGGTAGCGCGCTAACCCCGTTACGGCTGCGCGAGCCGTTGGTAACTGCCGACGATGTGCTCTTCGAATGCCGATTTGATAGCCGCCTCGTCGCCCGAGCGCAGTGCATCCAGGATGGGCTGATGCGGCCGCGGGGAGATGTCGTGGAACCGTTGGCTGCGCTGTATGCTGAGGAAGGCGAACAGCGGAACGGTGAGTTGTTCGAGCGTGCGATAGAGCGTACGGTTGCCTGAGAGCTCCCATACAGTGCGATGAAACGCCAGATCGGCGGCCGAAAAACCGAAGTAGTTGTCGGCGGCACGTGCGGCTTCCAACTCCGCCACTCGCTGGTCGAGCAGTGCGAAATCTTCCTCGCTGAGACGCTTGCTCGCCTGCACGCCGGCCATCACTTCCAGCACTGCGCGGAGCTGTCCGCGCTCGGCGATTTCCTGCTGGCTCAGCCGCGTGACAACGGTTTCCTTGTTCGGCGTGCGGACCACCAGGCCCAGGTGCTCCAGTTCGATGAGCGCCTCGCGAACCGTAGCCTGGCTTACGCCGAACTCGCGCGCCAGGTGCGCCTCGCGCAACGCGTCGCCGGGTTTCAATTGACCGGAAAACAGGGAAGCGCGCAGCGTTTCGAGCACCTGCGCACGCACCGAACCGGTGCGAAGGGGCTTGAACCCAGCTCGTTGTTCCGCGATGCCACCACTAGAGGTAGTTGACATACTGACCACTTGCGTACTAGTCTACCGTTAGCGTTATCGATAATGCAATGCGGGGCTCACCTAAACTTCGGATACTTGTTCGCTCGATCGTCCTCGCATTGTTTTCCCTATTCAAAATGACAGGTGGCAGCCTGCCTCCGCAACTGGAAAACGCCTGCCAGCCGCGCGGTGAACGCGTTTGGGAGTGTACACACCAGTCGGCGGTCCTGGGCCGGGCGGAAGCTTACACGCTGGTGTTGCCGGAGGCGATGCCGGCCAAACCCACGCTGGTGGTTTTTCTGCACGGCAGCGGACGCAACCATCGCACGCTGGTCGAACAACCGTCGACGCGCGCGACGCTCGCCGCAGTACGCTCCGTCATCCTGATGCCCAACGGCGGCGCATCGTGGTGGATCGCTGCGGGCTATCAAGAGTACGTCATCGAATTGACTCGTCTGATCGCGAATGCGTTTGCGATTCCCGCCTCGCGCCGCGGTTGCGGTGGTTGGAGCATGGGCGCGTACGGTTCTATACGGTTGATGGAGGCGTATCCGAAAGACTTCGCATCGTGGACGGGCATCATCGGTCTTCTGGACTTTCCGAATCCGGCCTATCCCGCGCGCGACAATCACGCAGTGCCCTCGGTGTTCGGCCCTGCGAGCGAGTGGCCGGCGCACAACCCCATGCGCGACGCTGGGAAGCTGCGCGGCAAACGGCTGTGGTTCGCTTCAGGCAAGGACGCGTTTGACTATCGCATGAACGTGGCGTTCGACCGCAGACTCGACGAGCTGCGCATTCCGCACGAATTCGAAACACTCACGGGCGCGCACGTCTTTTCGGTGGTGGCCGACGCGCTGCCGCGCGCGTTGGCCTTCCATGAGCGCATGCCGGGAGACAAGCATGCTCACTAAGCTTGCGGCGGATTTCTGCGTCGTCGGCGGAGGCGTGGCGGGCGTGTGCGCGGCCTTGGCCGCCGCGCGCAACGGTGCAAGCGTCGTGCTCATACAGGACCGCAGCGTGCTGGGTGGGAATGCGTCTTCTGAAGTGCGCATGCACATCAGCGGCGCATCGTGCTCCGGCAAGCGGCCCGGCGCGCGCGAAGGCGGCATTATCGACGAACTGCGCGTCGAAGACAGCGTGCGCAATCCCGAACGCTCGTTCGCGCTGTTCGACCTGTTGCTTTACGACAAAGTCATCAGCGAGCCGCGCATCACGCTCCTGCTCGACACGGCCTGCGTCGGGTGCGTTGTCTCCGGCGGCTTCATCGAACGCGTGCGCGCCATACGCACGTCGACCGAAGACGAATTCGAAATCGAAGCGCGTTTCTTCGCCGACTGTACGGGCGACGGCCGCCTCGGCAAGGAAGCCGGCGCCGACTATCGCATGGGGCGCGAAGCGCGCAGCGAATATGGCGAGCCGCACGCGCTCGAAACCGCCGATACGAAAACGCTGGGTAGTTCGATTCTATTCAGCGCGAGCCGCAAGGATCACCCCTGTCCTTTCACCGCTCCCAGTTGGGCGCGCCGCTTCACCGGCGCCGATCTGCGCCTGCGCGCGCATCGCGAGTGGGAGTACGGCTATTGGTGGATCGAGTGGGGCGGAGAACTCGATACCATCCGCGATAACGCACGCATACGTCACGAACTGCTCGCCATCGCGCTCGGCGTGTGGGATCACATTAAGAACCACTGCCACTGCGAGAGCAACAACGCCGAATACGACAAATGGATGGACGACGCGGCAAGCAATGCTGCGGCCGAGTCGCCCGACAACTGGAGCCTGGATTGGATCGGAATGCTCCCGGGTAAACGCGAATCGCGGCGTTTTCTCGGGCCTCACGTTCTCACGGAAAACGACATCGTCTCGGGCCGCGTGTTTGATGATGAAGTGGCTTACGGTGGCTGGTGGCTGGATCTGCACCCATCGGCCGGCGTCGACGCCGCGGATGAATTCCCGTGCACGCAGATCGACGTACCGCACTTGTATTCAATCCCTCTACGGGCGCTCTATTCGCGCAACATCGGCAATCTGTTCTTCGCTGGTCGCAATATTTCCGCCACGCACGTGGCCTTCGCTTCCACGCGTGTGATGGCCACTTGCGCGCTCGCTGGACAAGCCGTAGGAACCGCGGCGGCGCTGGCATCGCAAGCGGCTTTGCGGCGCTCAGCAGATCTCATCGAGCAACCGCACCTTGGACGTTTACAGCAGCGCTTGCTTGGCGATGACATGTTCTTGCTTGGGCAGCGCGGAGCCGATGACGGTGACCTTGCGCGCAGCGCGGCGATACAAGCATCCACGGAAGCGCCCGGCTTCGCGGCTACGAGCGTCGTGAACGGCCTCACGCGCGCCACCAATTCGACGCTGCATCCAACGCTCGCCGGCAGCACGAACCAATGGCGCTCGACGGAGCTGCCGGCGTGGATTGAATTGAGCTGGCCTGAACCGGTGACGATCCGCGAAGTGCGCATCACTTTTGACACGGGCTTTGAGCGTGAACTGACGCTGTCGCTGAGCGACGCTTTCACGCGCAAGATGATTCGCGGTCCGCAGCCGGAAACCGTCGCCGATTACGGCTTGGTCTGCGGCGATCAGGTGTTGGAGGTTCGCGGCAACTACTTGCGCAACAGGAAACACACATTCGCGCATCCGGTACGAACTACCAAGCTTCGCCTGGTAGTGAAGCGCACGCACGGCGAACCGGCGGCGCGCGTTTTTGAGATTCGAGTTTATTAGTATGCAACGTTTAAGTGGTGTTGTAGTTCCCATGGTGAGTCCGCTCACCGCGCGTGGCGAGGTAGATGAAGCCGCCGCCGCGCGGCTCATCGAGTATCTGATTGGCGGAGGTGTGAGCGGCATCTTCGCGTTGGGCAGTTCCGGCGAGTGTGTCACGCTGGCTTGGCCGAAGCAGCTTCAACTGCTGCGCGCGGTAGTGAAGCACGTGCGCGGACGAGTGCCGGTGTGCGCGGGACTTTCGTCGAACTCGCTCGAAGAGACTTTCGAACGGGCCGGCGAGATCGCCGAAGCGGGCGCGGATTTCGCCGTCGCATTGACGCCGTATTACTTTCGCACGTCGCAGACCGAAATGCTGCGGTTCTTCGCAGCCATCGCCGACCGTTCGCCGTTGCCGGTGGTGGCCTACAACATTCCGTTCCGCACCAATAACAATATCGAACCCGCCACCATCGACAAACTGCGCCGGCATCCGAATTTCGTCGGCATCAAGGATACGGTGAACGATTTCGCGCGCACGCTCGCCATCCTCAATCATGTGCGCGATGACGCAGGGTTCAGTTACTTGCACGGCAATGAACTGTTGATGCTCGCAGCCGCGCAAGCTGGCGCCGCCGGATGCGTGGTCAGCGTGGCCAACTTCGCACCCGCTTTCATGGTGGAGGCTTGGAACGCGGCGGCCGGCGGCGGTCACGATGCGGTCGCTAAGTATCAACCGCGCATCGCCGCATTGATGAAGGTCTTCGGGCTGCTTGAAGCCAAGCCGCAGGACTCGACGATTCTCCGCCTCATGGCCATCAAGGCGGTGCTGGAGGTCCTGGGCATCATGCCTTCGCACATGGCGCAGTTGGCGCCGGAACCGAGTGAGGAACTGCTTGCACCCGTGCGGAAGTTCGTCGAGGAGAACGAAGTGCTTCAACAACTGAGGATCACGTTATGAGACTCGCGTTTCTGCTCGGCCTGCTCCAGTGCGCAACCTTGTTTGCCGCGGACGCGCGGATTGTGGACGTCCGCAAAATCTGGTCCGAAGCGCCGCATAACGCGTTCACGGATTTGGTGCGTTTTCGCGGCCGTTGGTACTGCGTGTTCCGAGAAGGCGCCGGACACGCTTCTCCCGATGGACGCCTGCGTGTGATCGTCTCGAACAACGGCGAGCGCTGGGAGTCCGCCGCGTTGGTCGAATCGGCTGACGGCGATCTGCGCGACGCCAAGATCACCGCAACGCCCGATGGGCGTTTGATGTTGATGGGCGCCGTGGCGCTGCGTCAGCCCGCTCCGTATCGTCATCAATCGCTGGTCTGGTTTTCGCGCGACGGCCGCCAATGGGACGCTCCCGTCAAAGTGGGCGATCCCGACTTCTGGCTCTGGCGTGTGACCTGGCACAAGGGTACGGCTTACGGCTTCGGCTACAACACCAACCGCAATCGTAATCTGCGCACCATGCGTTTGTACGCGTCCGGAGACGGACGCGAGTTCCGCACGCTCATACACGATGCCGGCATTCGCAACTCGCCCGGCGAATCCGCCATACGCTTCAACGGCGACCGCGCCATCGCTCTGATTCGCCGCGACGCTTACGCGGGCCCGCCGCCGATTCCGGCCGCCGCCGCTACCGCGCTCATCGGCATCGCCGCGCCGCCCTACACCAACTGGCAATGGAAGGACACCGGCACACGCATTGGCGGGCCGAACTTCATCGCGGTGCCTGGCAAACGCTGGGTCGCCGCCGTGCGATTGCACGAGCCCGTCACGCGAACCGCGCTTTGTTGGATGGATCCGGAAAAAGGTACGCTGACTGAGTTTCTCGCGCTGCCCTCGAAAGGCGATTCGAGTTACGCGGGGCTGGTGATGCACAAAGGCCTGCTGTGGGTGAGTTACTACTCTTCGCACGAAGGCAAAACGAGCATTTACCTGGCCAGAGTCAAACTTCCCTGAGCCGCGCGCGCCGTGTCGCGCCGCATGTAGAAACAATAACCGGCCAATAGCAGCAAGCTCGCCACCACAAACAGGCTCGATATGGCCGCAAACACGGTGGCCAACCCCAGGCTCGACTTCATGACTCCGGCCAGCAGTACGCCGGCGCCGCCCGCCGCGGTCGCGCAAGTGTTCATGATGCCGATAGCCGTCGAGCGCAACTCGGCCGGCACCACTTCGCACAACGTGGGGTTTTCGTTCGCTTGCCCCATGCCGCGCAGCAGGCTGAACAGCGACACCGCCACGGCGACGCGCACGAATCCTGGCCGTCCCACAAACAGTAGCAGTGCCGGAGCGGCGCCAAGATACGACAGGCTCATGTAGAGCATCCGATTGCGCAGCTCGCGCGTCGCAAAGCGGTCCGATAGCCAACCGCCCGCGCCGATGCCCACGACGGTGGAGATCTGCAACATGAACGTGCCCGCGAATCCCGCCGCCGCCAGGTTCATGCCGAATTCGTCGCGGAAATACAGCGGCAGCCAGTTCAGGAAGATCCAGATGCCCACTCCAGCCAACATCGCTTTGGCAAGCAGGATCAGGTACGAAGGAATTCGTGCCAATCGCGCCAACCCCACTGCCAGTGGCACACGAACCGGTTTCGCCGCGGCGGTGGACGGCGCTTCGTCCCGCAACAGGCGCGCTGCCACGACGGCGATGACGAGTCCCACCGCACCCAGCACCCAGAATCCCGAGCGCCAGCCGTAGTGGTCCGCCAGATATCCGGCGAAAGTGCCGCCCGCGACCACGCCGAAGTTCAGGCCCACCGAGTGCAGCCCCATGGCCGTGCCGCGCGTCGATGCATCGTGATGCGACGCAAGCAGCGCCGTGGCCGCGGGCAGGTACATGCTTTCGAACACGCCCAGCAGGATGCGCATCGCCAGCAGCGTGGCCAGACCCGTGGCGAATCCCGTGCCTAGAGTCACCAGGCTCCACGCAGCAAGGCTGAAGGCCACCAGACGGCTGCGCGAATAGCGGTCCGCCAGAATACCGGCGACCGGCGAAGCAATGCTGTAGCTCCACAGAAACAGAGTGCCAATGGAACCCAGCGCCACATCGCCCAGGCTGAGATCATGGCGCAACGGCGCGAGCACGCTCGAAATCGCGGCGCGGTCGGCATAGTTGAGCGCGGCGGCCACGGCGAGCATGGCCGCGATAGTCCATTTTAGGGGCACGCTACTTATCGTTATCGATAACGAGCGCCGTGTCAACTCGTCACTTGTACGTCACCGGCTTTGCGATCATCCACAGCGCTTGTACCCAGGCGTTGGAGACGCCCGTAACCTGGATCGGCGCCAGAGGTGTTGCGTTCGTGATAATGATGTTGCCCCCGTTTGTCTGGCTTGGGGGGAGCGCCTGCAGCACCCAACTGGGAACCGTGAAGCGGCCGTCGTCGGCGCGCGCCAGGCAGGAGAACATCGTGATGTAGGGCGAGGTCAGGCTCGGCAGCACCGATGTGCCGGAGACGATGACCACCGACCCGGTCAGCGCTCCCTGCCATGTAACGGTGGCGCCTTGCGAGCGATCGATCGTGCTAAAGGAGTTGAGGTTGTGCGAACTGAGAGCAGCACCTGGAGTCACCTTGGCCGTGAAAGGGCCCACTTCGGATCCGCCCACACCGGTCACCGTCAGCGTGGCGGTTCCTGTGGTTGGGTAGAATGCCGCCATCGAGCTCTCACCATAAAAACCATCGCCCGTCTTCTGCAGGGTCGCGGTCCCACCTCCGGAGATTGCCACGGTCATTGTTGCGCCGGCGTCCAGAGCGGGAGGGCGTGCCAGGTCGGGCATGCCGCGCGTGTCCGCCCTGCTGGTGTAGACAGTGCAAGAACCGGAAGCGACGTAGCTCAAGTAGGACTGCCAGAAGGCCCACGACGCCATGTCCAATCTCACGAAGCCGATGAAGGTATCGTCGAAAGAGACTTGCGGAGTGCTCAGTAGAACGTTGTGGCGGAGCCCGACAAAACCGAGCCGCATCGTCCCTGCATTCATGAGACTCTGCAGGTAGTCTCCCGACAATCCCGAGCTTTCGTCCGTGCAACTCCGGCCGGCCGTGGCCACCGGAATGGTCAGGGCGTTGCTGATGACGTTATTGATCTTGGCGAATACGCTCACTCCGCATCCGGCGACGCCGGCCGGAACATACACATTGATCTGGTCCAAGCCCGGATAGGCTGAGCGGCCTTTGTATTGCACCGTGGCCTGTTTGCCGCCGACGTAGATTTCCAGTGGAACGTTGGGCAGCGCGATCGGCGCTCCGACGTTGGTTTCATCAGCGGTGACAGCCCCCAGACCCGAGCCCCAAAACGTGATGATGTCGTTCGGGTTGGCGCTGTTGGAATAGTTCACCAGGCGCCCCTGCAGGTCCGTGGCCTGCGCCAGTCCGGTGCCGCCTCCGGCCGTCAGGATGCCAAGAGCATTCGCCACAACTTTGATGGGCGCGGCCGCGCCGGTCTGCCCGTTGTAAGTGACCGTAATGGTTCCATCGCCCACCGGCGTCGCCGATGAAAGTATGGCCGCTATCTGGTTCGCATAAACGTAGTACGGAATCGCCTGTGTCGTGACGCCGCCCACAGTCACGTCGATCCGCACGCCGGAGAAGGTCTTCTGCAGCGGGAACGAGGGCTGCGAAGTCACATTCGGCGGTCCCATGTTCCAGCCATACATGACAAAGATGGAGCCTTGCGCGATGCCGTAATTCGGCATGCCGGGAACGATGTAGCTGTAATTGTTCTGCAACGCGCTGATGATGGGCCGTGGGTCGACGTAGCCTGAGATCAAGGGCCCGCTGATTGCGAAATCGTTCGCGCTGTTTGAGTTGCTCGAACTGGCGGACGTCGTTATCCGCAACCGCTTGATGTTCAGGTCGGTGCTCAGAACGCCCAGGAAAGGCGGTGTGACCGTGGGGCTGGCAGTGCCGCCCGCCGACCACGTTCCCAGCAGTACATCGTTGGTATCGTAGGCGGAGATCGTGGCCGTGAAGGTGCCGCCCCAGTTGTTGCCGATGTACATTCCGATGCCGTAAACAGGACGGCTCAGTATCAGGTCCACGGGCGAGGCGACATCCGTCGTCCCCGCCGCGTTCCACAACATCTTGCTTCCGGCCGGGAAGTAGTTGTACCACCTGTTGCCCGGATCCATGCGGAGGAACTCCGCGTAGATCACGGGCATGGTGGCAGTAATACTGAGACCCGAAATGCCGGTCACCTGCACGGTCTGCGGCGGACGTTTCCAGGTCATCGCCGGACCCAGCGCGTTCCAATCCACGTTTCCATTGGCGTTGAGCGCCGCTGGACTATTAACGGAACTTACAGCGGCCATCGCGGGGCATATCCATAGAAACAGCCCCGTAACTACGAATACAAGCGAAAGCCTGCTTCCCAGCATGAAACACCTCCCAGCATTAGTACGACTCGGAGCCCTTCATGTCCACCACGGCTTCGGTGATCTCTCCCAGATATTTGCCGTTGGCCATAACATCGGCCGCGATCGCGAAGCGCGGACTGCGCGCGCTCCAACTCTTGGGCAGCATCACCGAGACCGTGTGACTGCCTTTCGAGTTCGCCGGCACTTCGAACTTGGCGACGTCGGGTGTGATACGCCACTCGGGCGGCGCCACCAGCGCCACTTCCATCTTCATGGCCGAGGGCGAATAATTCTGCACGTGAATTTGAACCTGCTTGGTTTCGCCTGGCGCGGCCAGAATCTGGTATGGATACAGGCGCACCCAACTCGGGTCCATGGCGAAGTTCGACATCCCTTCGGGCAGGATGTCGAAGAACAACTGTTTCTGTTTGCGGAAATGCCGCTCGGTGGCGCTCATCATTTCAGGTGTCACGGCGTACGGGCGTCCATGACCCGGCGCAATCAGCGTAGGCTGCCGCTCGATCAAATTCAGAATCGATTTCAGATGGCTGTCGTTTTCGACGTGATTGCGGAAGATGATGTTGTGCCGCATCACGCCGTCGGTGCGCCCGGAGGTGAAGAACGCGTCACCGGTGAACGCCACGCGGCTGCCGTCGATGTTTGCGAACAGCGCCATCTGATACTCGGTGTGGCCGGGCGAATGCGTGATTTCGAACTCGAACTCTTCCCACTTGAACTTCTCGCCATGCTGGAACGAGCGCGATACCTTGAACGGTTCGGCAAGAGTGCAGCCCAGATTCCATCCGCGCGGATGCTCGAACACGTCCACCATGTTTTCGTAGCACCACACCTTGGCGCCGTGCTGGCGAATCAGGTGCGGGAAGCCGTTCACGTGATCGTCGTGCATGTGCGTGGGCATCACTACGTCCACGGATTTCACGCCGTAGTCGCGCTTGAGCGTGTCGATGGAATGCTCGACGAAGCGTATGCGGTCGGTGACCGCGGTGGCGCGCTCGAAGTTGCCGAAGTGCACACCGCTGGCCGAACCGTAATCGATGAACAACGCCTTACCGCTGTCGCTGACGATCGCGTAAAAAGACGATGTTGTCTGATAGTGCGCCACCAGGTGCGGGCTTACGGCGAAGGGCTTGTTTTCGGCGCTCGGCGCCGAGCCGGTCTGGAAGCGGTAGTACTCGCCGAGGCGCTTGACCGTCTCCGCCATGCCGCCGTCGGGATCCGGCATCACTTCTCCGTGCGAAGGACAGAGCATCTCGGGCTTCTGTTCCCGTAAACGGCACAATGAGAAAATGCCCAGATCGACGCCCTCGCTGCCGCCGTAGTTCACCTGCGTATCGTGAAGCGTGTGTATCTTGCCGGGCGCATACATCAGGTCGCCAGAAAACGCCCACTTCTTGCCGTCCACGTTCGCCAGTAGTGTGATGGAACCGAGCGTGTGTCCGGGCGTCGGCAGAACGTAGAAGTCGGTCTTCTTCCAGCGGAAGGTCGTGTAATCGGCCAGAGTCTTCGCGACGCGCACGTTCTTCGTCAGCGTGTTGAAGTCGTTGCGTACGTAATAGAGATGGAAAACCCGGCGGTTGCGCCAGAAGTTCTCCGCGTCGGCGAACAGGTGCTTCTCATGCGCGGGCACGGCAATGGGGATGCCGCGCGCAAGCGCTTTCCGGTCGCCCTGGCACTGGTCGCGATGATGATGCGTGTGAAGAATGTAGTCGACCTTGGTGATGCCCATCGCGGCAAGGTGATCCAGGATCTTGCCCGAACCGAAGTCGACAAGCACGCAACTGGTGCCGTCCTTGATCACATACACGTTGCAGGTGTCCTCGAACGCCCAGACGTTTTCGGTCAACTTGCGCGGCGCCCCCGCGGGAGCAAAGCCCGGACGAACAGCGGGCTTGGCGGGTTGCGCGGAAGCCGGCGCGGCACTCAGTGCGGCGGCTGATTCCAGGAAGTGGCGGCGGGTTGGTCTTGCCATGGGGATATTCTATGCCGCTCTCGCGCCGGAGTATAGAGCCTGGAGACGATTGGATGCTGTTTAGTAAAGTATCTGCATGGGCAACTTCGCTTGGAACTTCAGACGCTGCGCTTCGCTTGTTCTGTTGTGCTGTACGCTGCAAGCGCAGGATCTGAAAACGGCATGGCCTCATGCGAAAGAAGCCGCGTTCCCGGAGGCGCTCGAAGAAGGGCTTGGCTTTTCCTTCACCTTCGATGGGCAGCGCGTCGGACCGGCGATTCCCGCTGGCTGGAAATTGATGGGCGATGGTGCGACGATGACGCTGCGTCACGCGTCGGGCTTCGTTGTCGTGAGGGAATCCCGCGTCTGGCCCGAGCATCAAGCGATTGAGTACATCGTCCGTTTCCGCAACGAAGCCACCACGCCGGCGCCCGCTGTCGCTTCGATCAACGCCATCGATATTAGTTTCAAAGGTGGCCTTGAGCCGGGCGCCAGCGTAGTGACCAGCGGCGGAGGACTGGCCGACGCGGTCTACCCGCCGCGGACGTTCGCTATCAGTCGCCAGTATCTGAACCCCATGACTCCGGTTGACGGCAGAGTCTCTCTCACCACCGTTGGCGGGCGTTCCTCGAATCGCGACTTGCCGTTCTTCTTCGTCGAGAATCAGAGCAAGCAAGCGGGCGTCTTCGTCGCGGTTGGCTGGTCCGGCCAATGGGCCGCCACCGTGGGCGCTTCCCATCGCCGGGACGCGGTGAACATCAAGGGTGGAATTCCCGATGTGGATGTACGGCTCAACCCGGGCGAAGAAATCGCCGGACCTCGCATTTTGCTGGGCGCCTACACGGGCAGGTTGGAGGTTGGCTCGAACCAGTTGCGGCGCCTGATCCGCGAGCACTACGCGCCGCGGCTCGGCCAAAGCGAATTCCTGCCCATCGCCACTTACGATCATTGGTGGAATATCGACGTTCGCTTCGACGACAAACTGCTGCGCCAGCTCGCCGACGGCGCCGCGTCCATCGGCCAGGAGTATTTCCTGCTCGATGCCGGATGGTACGCCGGCACGAACGGGCCGGAAGGCTTCGATGGCGGTGTCGGCAATTGGGAAGAAGTAGATCGCGGCAAGTTTCCGGAAGGACTCGGCGCGTTCGCGAACTACGTTCGTTCCAAGGGACTCAAGTTCGGATTGTGGTTTGAACCGGAGCGCGTGGCGAAAGGATCGCTGCTAATGCGCCAACATCCCGACTGGGTGATCTGGCCGCCGAACCGTCGATTCGGCCTGCTCGACTATGGCCGCAGAGAAGTGCGCGAGTGGGTGTGCGCGATGCTGGATCGCTACATCCGCGAGCTAGGCATCCGTTACATCCGCCACGACTCGAATATCGATCCGTTGCCGTATTGGGAATTCGCCGATGAGCCGGGCCGCCGCGGCATGCATCAGATACGCCACTTCGAAGGACTCTACAGCGTTCTGGACTGGATCCGCGAGCGGCATCCGGAAACCGTGCTCGAAGGCTGTGCGAGCGGGGGCCGCCGCATCGATCTGGAAAGCGCGCGGCGCTTCCACACTTTCTGGATCAGCGATCACACCGCGGATCCGCACAACGTCCGTTTCCATCTGGCCGGGCTGAATCATTTTCTGCCGGGCAGCTATCAATACGTCTGCTACACGCTTCCGCTCGATGGCCAGAAGGACTTTGAACCGCTTCCGTTCGGTTTTCAGAGTTTCTTCGCGGGCTCGTTCGGCACCGGCGGGCGCGTCGACCAGTGGCCGGAGACGATGAAGGCGCAGGCGCGTGCACACGTTCAGGCACATAAGCGGCTGCGGCGTTTTTTGATGGCGGACTACTATCCGCTCGCCGTGCAGGCGCGCGATCTGGAAGCCTGGGAAGCTTGGCAGTTCCATGACGCGGCGACCGGCGAAGGATTCGTCCAGGCGTTTCGTCTTCATTCAGCAGAAACCTCGCGCAGCTTCGCATTAAAAGGGCTGGATGCCGCGAAGACTTACCGGATGACGGAAATGTACACGGGCCGCACGCGGACAGTGCGCGGAGCCGAGTTGGTCAGCGGTGGAGTCGTATTCAAGCTGCGTCCGCTCGAATCCGAAATCTGGCTGTATTCGCCTGAAAAGGCTCATTGACAACGACACAGTTCAGGCGCATAATAATGCCACAATTCGGCACCTCACAGTGCTTCGTGAGGGA
>CAZDIZ010000057.1:25030-32930 GCA_964505625.1 uncultured Solibacteraceae bacterium
AGTTCAGGCGCATAATAATGCCACAATTCGGCACCTCACAGTGCTTCGTGAGGGAGCAAGATGAAGTTTGCCCTTATGCCGGGCATCTTGGGCCGCCGTTGGTGGATCGGTCTGAGTGCAATGGCACCGCTTAGTGCCCAAGGCGCGATTCCCAGTTTCCAACAATCCCCGTCCTGGAGTACCTACCTGCCGCAGATTGCTGCCGTTCTTGCAATAATCGGCGCTCTTGTAGGTGCGGGTATCAAAGCCTGCTCTTGGATCAAGAAAGCCATCGTTCGGATTGTGGAACAAGACGCCGCCAACAGAGAGTCAGCAAAACTAGTGACGAAAGAGAAGCTGCTGGCTCACCTCGGAGATCAAGTGGCATGGCACGCTGCGTCGTTGGATAGCGTGACAAACGCTTTTCAATATCTGGGGCGAATGTCCCCCGGCGCGCCGACGGAGAAAGGAGCGCCGAATGCCTTTTCAGCTTCAAATTCATAACCCCTCGCCCGACCCGCGGAAGGGGTTCGTGACGGTTCCATGGAAACCTATTCACGAACAGACAAAGGTGAATCCAGCGAAGCTGGTGCTAACAGACCAGTGCAACCGGGAACTCCCCTGTCAGATCGATGACCCGGAGCAGGACGATTCCTTGCTATCGTTCCGGCTGTACGACGCGATTCCTGGCAACCAGGAAGCTTGGGTCGAAATGGATGAAGCCTCCACCGGTGTGTCGGCGGTCACACGTGACTGTCGGGATCGCGCCCAACTCGAACTCTTTCGTGGTGATTTGTTGCTGTCCCTTCACCTACACTCAGAAGCGCCGGAAGGCGAGGCGCCAGAGCGATTTGCGGGCTCGGCGCAAAGCGTCCGGTTCCATGGCGATGAAGTACTGGAACGCTATGCCGTTGCCCTGGGACGTTTCGCGGACATGAAGATACATGATCCGGAAAAACGTGCCATGCAGATCGATCGAATCTGGTTGGCAAACTCACCCTGGGACGCGAAATCGTGGCGCGAAGTGCCGATGTACGACCGGCCCTACCACGTTGTATGTGTCTTTAGCGGCCCCCTTCGTACGGATGCCGTCATTGCTACCGAAGAATTCAACTATGACTATAAGGACGCAGTCTCAGGGCACCCGGAGCGGTTGGTCTGCCGGTTGGAGCGTACCATCACGCTCGAAGAGGGCGCCGATTACGTTCTTGAGCAATTGCGCGTCACCGCGAGGCCTGACAAGGAGACGGCGGCGAAGCGTGTGGCGATGACCTTCTCCGCGCGCTATTTCACCAACATGGATCTCGGTTTTCACCCCGAAACATATCGCTATGCCGGCCAGCCGGACTGGTTTGCCGTAGGGGCGCCACAAGGACACGCCAGTGAGCCTCACCCAGGATACGGATTTGCGACCGACGCCCAGGTCACGCGGCTGGATGTTCCCGCTCTAGACTGGGTAGACATCCCCACAGCCCACCGGACACTCTCCTGGGACATCGGCCCCAGCAAAGGTGCTCGATGCCTGCACCTGTTTCTATCCGGGACCCCTGCCGGATTCGATTCCATGACTGGTCATGCTTGGTACCTCCACATCTACCAGCCGCTGAACTGGGTTACTGTTCACAAAGGAGTCGCCGATGCAAACGCCGCAGCCGCGTAAGGCGCCGTGGTCCGCGCTTGCCGTAGAGGCCGTGGAGCAGAGGCTCCAAATTGCCGACTTTCTGTCCGCGCACGGGCCGAACATCTACGAGAGATTCGAGGAGTTCGAGCGGAAAGTTAAAACCAGCCAGGCCGCTCAACCGCAGACGGTGCAAGACCTGACATTCATTGCACTGTGCTTGCCAGTGGTCTCTGGGCTCATCCATGTCACCACCACCCGGGCGCACTTCGACGAGGCTCTTTCGTGGGTAGCAAGTCAAAGCCCGCAGATTGACGGGACGGCGATGCTGTCGGCCCTGACGTTTCTGTACATCGTACAGGAAGGCGAGAAGGCGCTCGAGGAAGATGCCGAGAAGCGCGAATTGTGGGCGGAGATCCGTAAGCGAGTCGAACGTTTTCTCGAACCTGGAGCGACATCCCAGGCCGGTGTCGGGTAAACGCCCGTGCCCGTTTTTCCTTGACACCTGGGCTCGCAGTCCGCTAGAATTCTCTCATACGTCGCTGCGGTATCCCGCCTAAAGTGTATCCACCCGAGGAAGAATACATGAGCCCTAAAGAAGTACTTGAATTTGCAAAGAAAAACGAGGCCCGCCAGATCGACTTGCGTTTCACGGACCTGCCCGGTCTCTGGCATCACATCTCGTATCCGATCAACCAGCTCAGCGAAGAGAGCTTTGAAGAAGGCTTCGGCATGGACGGCTCCAGCATCCGCGGATGGGCGGCGATCAACGAGAGCGACATGCTCCTGATCCCGGACCCCACGCAGGTCTTCATGGATCCGTTCGCCGAATTCCCGACCATGGTGATGATCAGCGAAGCGATCGACCCGATCACGCATCAGCACTATGAGCGCGACCCGCGCTGGATCGCCAAGAAGGCCGAGATGTACCTGAACAACAGCGGCATCGCCGACACCGCTTTCTTCGGCGCCGAAGCCGAGTTCTTCATCTTCGACAACATTCACTTTGATCAGACCCAGCACTCCGGTTTCTACTACATCGACGCCGAGGAAGGACGCTGGAATTCGTCGCGCAAGGAAGACAACCTCGGGTACCGGCCGCGGTACAAGGAAGGCTACTTCCCGGTTCCGCCGACCGATCATTACCAGGATCTGCGCACAGAGATGGTCGAGACCATGATTAAGTGCGGTCTCGACATCGAGTGCCACCACCACGAAGTGGCCACCGGCGGCCAGTGCGAAATCGATCAGAGGTTCAACACCCTGGTGAAGTCGGCCGACAACATGATGCTGTACAAGTACTGCATCCGCAACGTCGCCAACCAGTATGGGAAGACCGTCACCTTCATGCCCAAGCCGCTGTTCGGCGACAACGGCAGCGGTATGCACGTGCACCAGAGCTTGTGGAAGGCCGGAAAGGCCCTGTTCGCCGGCGACGGCTATGCGGGTCTGAGCCAGATGGCCCTGTGGTACATCGGCGGCCTGCTGAAGCACGCCCGCGGTCTGAGCGCCATCATCGCGCCGACCACCAATAGCTACAAGCGCCTGGTGCCGGGCTACGAAGCTCCGGTCAACCTGGCTTACTCGCGCCGCAACCGTTCGGCCGCCATCCGCATCCCGATGTACTCGGCCAGCCCGAAGGCGAAGCGCGTCGAGTTCCGTCCGCCGGATCCGTCCTGCAACACCTATCTGGCCTTCGCCGCCATGTTGATGGCCGGCTTGGACGGCGTGCTGAACAAGATCGATCCGGGCGAGTCGCTCGACAAGGACATCTACGATCTGAGCCCCGAGGAAATGAAGAACGTTCCTTCGATGCCCGGTTCGCTGGACGAAGCGCTCAACTGCCTGGAAGAAGATCACGCCTTCCTGCTCAAGGGCGACGTGTTCACCGAAGAACTGCTGGAAACCTACATCGATTACAAGCGCAAGAACGAAGCCGATGCCATGCGCCTGCGCCCGCATCCGTACGAGTTCGCACTGTATTACGACATCTAGGCCAACGGCTGCGCAACTTACGCCTTCAACGCTCCCACGTTCCCGCACGTGGGAGCGCCGTTTTTGTATCAGCCTGCAGAAGAGCGGGGGCGATGCAACGTACATCGCCTTGCGGACCCGCACTATTCGAAATGGCCGCCAAGCCCTAGCAGACCTGGAGCGTCGTGCATATGTAACCCCGGCACCGGCACTCGTACATTGGGTTTCCGTTGCCCGTGCATTGTTCGTCGACGTAACACGTTGAGAAACCGACGCAGCTTCCCACGTACCATTGAGCGTCTAAAACCGCAACGGTTGATTTGGTCACCGCGAACGCCGAGGCGATGAACAGAGCTTTCTTGCCGAACTTCCGCACAAGTTCAATGCAACGTCTCATGGGGCATTCCTTTCTCGTGGTTGTAAGAGGCAGTCGATTCGCCGCGATGTAGCCTGAACTCAACGCATCGCTCGAAACGGCATGGTGGCGATACTAGGTCGATGCTAAGCCGGGACTCTATTTCCGTCAAGTTAAATTCTTGCTCCTAGGTACAATTTCCCGGTAATGTACGCGGCGATGTCGCAAGAATCAGACTCATTTAAGCGGCCTAAAGAACGTGGCATGTTGACGGAGAGTAAGAGGCACCGCCGCTGATTAGGGCGGTGCCTCGGCCTCTAGGCGGCCCGTGAAAACAACTCCACGCACAAGAAGGCACTGCGTACGCGCGCCGCTCGGAAGCCTTCAAAGCACTTCAGCACCACGGCGGCGTGGTCGTGCACGTCCCGACCAGGCAATGGCACTGCGCCTCGACGGAGCCGTCGGGTCCGCACATCTCCTCGGAGTAGCACGAACCTGTGTTCTGGCAGTACCCCCATTGCCAAGCCTGGAGAGTGGTTGATCCCGTCTTGTAAACAGCAAACATGGTCAAGACGGTGAGAATTCCTTTGCTGAGTTTCTGCAAATTACAAACCAAGCGTGCCATACTATCTTCCTTTCGTTTGGAGTTTTGCGCGGTGCTGTCGGGGAAAGCTGACTTGCATCACCACCGCAACGTTGCGCGGAGTTCCCGACAGCAACCGCGACGTTAAGTCTATGGGCAATTCTCAGTCGAGTCAACAGTTAATTTGAGCATTGTGACTTCCAAATATCTTTACAAAGTCGTCCGTCAGCGCGTCGCTAAAGGTGTCCTAAACCGCAATTGTCGAGAACCGCCGTAAGGTTTTCGGCTGATGGCTGCACTACCATCGGATGACGTACGCGGCGTCCAGGCGCGCTCACACGGACCGGAAATCGTAGGAATGTGCTTTATTGTCGGCACAAGTCGTTCTTTTCTCTTGACAGAAAAACGACTATGCCAGTATTATTTGGGGCAAGTCTCGTTACATAGTTGTGTGGAAAAGCGAATGGCGACGCCATGGCGGGAACTTCCGATGGAACGTGCAATGCACGTCTTCAGTGGCGAGCATCTGAACGGCTCATCCGCGCCGGTCTTCGCGGACGAAATATCGAAAGCATTCATGCGTTCTTCCAGATCGAATTGTGCCATTCGGCGAAGATCTGGCCAAATTGCAGTGAGCAAAGCATTCTAGTGCCACGCGTCGGATCACCTCACGTGGTTCAAAACGTAGCTAAAGATGCCTGATGCGTTCTCAGGAAACCCCGACGGGATGGACGAGATTGTTGCATCACCAGGCAACACGGTACCCACCAGACACTGGTGGTTCGCAGGAAGTCGAAAGCGATTGTAGTGCGGCGGTTCGCCGCGAAAGGAGAGCAAATGAAACGCATTTGGGAGTTTGGCCGGAAATGGGGCAAGCGCGCGCTGCTCGGAGCGACGGTATTAGCAGCCGGGAAGTCTGGCGTGGAGGTCCTGAGCGCCCAGTATTACGTCGGCGCGTGCAGAAGCGGAGGATCGCACTGCTATTATGCCTGGGAATGCTGGGGTGACGGGCAGGTTCAATACGAGTGCAGGTGCACCGCAAATACTTGCGCCACCTGGCAAATCTGCTAAAAGTCACTGAGTCGAGGATCGTCGGGGGAGTGTTTGGGCGGAACGGTCTCCCGCCCATCCGCCCCCAGGCTTGCGAAGAAAGCATGTGTCGGTTGCGTCGGCGTAGAAGTTGGTGTCTGTCGCGCCGTAATACGTAAACGTACTACCAGATAAAGTCTCAGGTATCCCCGTAGCATCTGGTGCGAACGGCGCAGGAATCCGTGTGAGGGCGAGGTATCAGGATGATGGCTGAAGTCGAAAGGAGTAAGGTGAAAGAAAAACGTCAAGTGTTGCTGCCAATAGCCTGCGTGGTCCTTCTGGTTGTCAACGGGTTATTGCTTTACACCGTTCAACGGTATAAGGCGCAAGCGGACTCCTATCTGCGAATGCTAGGAATCCAGGCTGGCACTCAGGTCACCGACTTGCGGGGTGTGGATGCGAGCGGTAAGGCAGCGACAGTCGTTGTGACCGGGCAACGCCGGACAGTCCTGCTTGTCTTTTCGCCGACGTGCGGTTATTGCGAAAAGAACTGGCCAAAGTGGCATGCCTTGTTGGGCCGCATCGGACGGGGAGCCAATGTTGCGCTCGTCAACTTAGGAGCCGACTTGCCGGATTCCTACTTGGCACAGCATCAGGCGACGGGCCACCAATTGCTGACGCGCCTAGAACCCTCTTCTCGCAACGAGTACCGTTTCAACCTTACGCCGCAAACCATCTTGGTGGGGGCCGGCGGTGTGATCGAAAAGGTATGGACCGGAGCTCTGGAAGAAGCGGCAATCAGGGAAATTCAGGCGGCGCTTCAGACGTCGGCTTCCGCCGGACGTTGACAAGGCTGCAAGATACTGAAACCACAGGCAGTGTTCCAACGAAGGAGGCGGCACGATGAAACGCATTTTCAAGGTCGCGCGGAGTTGGGGAAAGAGAGCTCTATTCGGCGCGGCGGTTTTGGCGGCGGGAAAATCAAGTGTGGCAATTCTGGAAGGCCAGATCGCGATTGGGGCCTGCCGGATTGAAGGGTTCTACTGCTATTACGACTACATGTGCGAGGGTTCGGGCGAGCCATGGTATCGATGTGGCTGCCAAGGCAACCATTGCCGAACCACTCCGTATTGCTAGTACCGACAAATGCTTGAGGATGGGGCAGGGACTGCCCGCGCCCCTTTTGGACATCCTTCCAGGAGAGTATGACGACATGACTTGGACGTCGAGAACGTTGTGTGGAGCGGTAGTGTT
The DNA here is from genome assembly GCA_964505625.1 of uncultured Solibacteraceae bacterium. Classification (GTDB taxonomy): domain Bacteria; phylum Acidobacteriota; class Terriglobia; order Bryobacterales; family Bryobacteraceae; genus JAJFUV01. The sequence continues at coordinate 31,823 of CAZDIZ010000057.1, forward strand.
ACCGCTGTTCGTAGTTTGTGGCTGCGGTCGGAGTCGCGCAACGTTCTCCGTTGCTCGGACCGGTACGTTTGTTATTGCTCAGACTTTTGGCATGGATTTCGACGCGCTGTCGGACAATCCCGGACGTTTCGACATTTGGTTTGAAGCGGTGCGCGAATCCGAAATGTACTTGACGCCTATGCGGAAGTCGAAGATTGCTATGGTGACAACGACGGAAGCCTCGCCGGAAGCCTGCCTGAAAGCAAATCTGCAGCAGAAGAAGATCTCGTTTTCGCAGCTTCGTGAAGGAGAGCATTTGTGCGTGGTCTCCAACGAGGGCCGCTACGCTGATTTGCGCATCGACAGGATCAAGCCGGCAACGGCGCGTACTAAGGAAGGCTCAGCCGCTCTCACCGTTACTTATACGATTTGGGACAAGAAGTAGAAAACCGAACGAGGATGGTCGCATATGTGGAAATTCGGCCGTAAGAGTACCGACGAGGCTTCCGTTTCCGGCAATCCCAAGGCGGACGGCTATCGCGGCGTCTTCATCATCATGCAAACTCCGTTCCTCGACTCGCTCGAGGTAGACGAGCGCTCCTTGCGCAAGGAGGTCGACTTTCTCGCCCAGTGCCAAGTGCATGGAATGGTATGGCCTGTAGCGGCCAGCGAGTCGACGGCCCTCAGTTACAAAGAGCGGCTTAAGTATGCGGAAGTTATCGTGAAGGAAAGCGCGGGCCGGACACCGGTTGTGATTGGCGTGACGGCGCCGAACAAATTCGAGGCCGCCGAGTACGCCGAACACGCCGGGAAGATCGGAGCCGACGCAATTATTGCGCTCGCTCAAAACGACGGCATGCCCACGGACCCACTTATGTTCGGTGAGTACATGGAGGCCATCACGTCCGCGTGCCGTCTTCCGGTGATGGTGCAAACCGCCATGCCCGGCCATAGCTCCGCGCTGTCTCCGGATTACCTATTGGAGTTGGCCCAGAAGCACCCCACGTTCCGCTACGTGAAGGAAGAGCAAATGGGCTTTGGACCGCTGCCCTGGAGGATGACTGTTTACGAGAAGAAGGGTAAGGGACGTCTGACCGCGATGGCGGGCGCCGGCGCCCGGAATCTGATG
>CAZDIZ010000058.1:0-31269 GCA_964505625.1 uncultured Solibacteraceae bacterium
GCGCGCATCGTGCCGTTTGTGATGAAGACCATACACGACATCGCGCCCGATACCTGGATATCTTACGTCACCTACGGCGGCTTCACGCCGGAGATGAAGGCCAAGCCTCCGTTGCACGTGCGCGCGGCGCCGGATTACGCGATCTGCCAGTGGACGCTCACCAACATGCTCACCGATTTGGTGCCCACGCGGTCGCGGCGTCCGCCGAAGGCCGAGGGGTGGACGCCTGGCCTGTATGAATCGCCGTGGCCGGAGGGCTTGCGGCCGCCAGGAAAGAGCTACATCGGCTACATCCATTGGAACGCTTTCTACACGCACAACCAGAAAGGTTTCTTCGTCGACGCGTTCCGTGAGGCGGCGCGCAAGGCGTACCGGCACGGTTTTCAGGGCATCGACACGTACGGCGAGGAGTCGCCCGAATTTCCCAACGTGGAGTTGAGCTACCTGGCGTTCTCCGAGTTTACTTACAACCCCGAGATGAGCGACGAAGCGTTCCTTCGCAAGCGTGTCGCGCCGCTCTATGGCGGTGAGCGCGCCGGGCAAGTGGCGCTTGAAATCGCCCGCCGCGTCGGCCCCGTCCGCATCGGCCAGGCGCCACAGGACGTGACGCAGTTGGTGGACCTAGCCTATCAGGGAAGGCGCCTGGCCGAGCCCTATGCCAAGGCGCGCTGGGACAAGTTGATTCAATATGTGGGTGACATTCTGCCGAAGTAAGTTCGCGGCGGTCGCGTTGTTGATCGCAGGCGCGGCGCCGCTCGTCGCGGCGCATCCGCGGCTCATCTTCACAGCGAGTGAAGTTGCGGCGCTACGCAAGGACCCGAAACGCGTGGCGGAGGCTGCCGAAGCCGCCGTGCCTTATCTCAATAAGGCGAGCACGGCATCTTGGCCCGACTACGCCATCGCGCTGCCCGCGGCGCCCATGCCCCCGCGCCATCCCTCCACGAATTGGCCCTACTGGACGGCGCTCGGCGCGGAGCTTCGCATGGAATTGGAGACGCTCTCTTACGGCCACGCCGTGACGGGGAATCGTCGCTTGCTCGACCGCGCCCGGACCATGATGCTGGGTATCGCCGGATGGACGAGTTGGACCGATCCGGATTCCTGTTCGAAGGGCAAGGACCCGTGCCTGGACACGTATCTCATCACCTTCGGCATGTCGATCGGTTATGACTACCTCTATCCGCACTTGAGCGCGGCGGAGCGGCGCACGATCGCGAACGCGATTGTCGAAAAAGGCCTGAGGCCCATCGCGTCGCGCATCGACGCGGCCGGGTCTTTCGTTTCCGATCCGCACTTATGGCCGAACGGCAATGCGATGGTGCACGCGGCGCTTGGACTTGGTGCACTTGCCGTGCGCGGCGAGCATGCCGAAGCCGATGCGTATCTGGAACGTGCCGTCCGCATGTCGCGACTGTTTCTGGACGAGTTCGCAAATGCTGATGGCGGCTTGATCGAAGGTCACTACTACGGTGCGGCATCGCTGGAGCCGCTGGCGACGTTCTTCTCCGCGCTGAAGCGTGAAACCGGCGCGGACCTTTACGTTCATCCGTACTTCCGCCGCGCCCACGAATTTCCGCTGTACTTCCTGATTCCAGGCAGAAACTGGCTCGCAGGATTCGGCGACAGCGGTGGACCGCAAGGTGCGCAATCGCTCATGATCGGGATGTTCCGCCGCATGGCGCTTTCGAGCGACGCCGCTTACTACGTGAAGCAGGCGCTCGCCGCCGAGCGCGTCGAGCCGTTGTATCTCGAACCAGTGCAGCGCTGGCTATTCCACGTGCTGCGCAAGGCGGGCGATGTTGGACCTGCCTTCGACGTCAGCGCGGCGAAGCCTCCCGCCACGCTAGCGAGACAGTTATCAAGCGTCGGTTGGGTCGCACTGCGTTCGGGATGGGGTGCTGACGTCGACCTGCTCGCGTTCCGCAGCGGCCCGAGCGTGGGTCACTCGCACCTGGATCAGAACAGTTTCATCGTGGCGTCGCGCGGTGAAGTGCTGGCGTCCGATCCCGGCTACCAGCGCTTCAACATGACCTACCCGGACGGGCGCGATCGCGAGTTGACGCGGCGCGAGAATCTGTTCACGCGTGGCAGCCTGGGACACAACGTCATTCTGGTCGATGGAGAAGGGCAGAAGAAGGCCGACGGCGCATTGCGCGGTTTCTTTAACTCGCCCACTATGGCCGGCGTGACTGGCGAGGCGGGTAACGCATATGCGAACCTGCGCCAGTTCACGCGCAGGGTGCTGCATCTGCGCTCGCTCGGCCTGTATGTATTGGTTGATCGCATCCGCACCGATGGCCGGCGAAGAAACATCGAGTGGCTGCTGCAAACGCAGCCGCGCGGCAAATTCGAAATCCTGGACGGCGGAGCGATTCGCGCGACCGTGGGCCAGTCGGCGCTAACGGTCTCGACGCTGTTGCCGGAGCAAGCCGAATGGCGCCTGAAGCCGCACGTCCACGAAGAGAAGTTCGGCCGTACCGCCGCGGTTTCCGTCCATGCGGTGGAAGCCACTTTCGTGACTGTCCTCAAGACTCACCGAGCCTCCGAACCGACAGCCTTGAGTCTGAAAGCGTGGCGAACCAGCGGAGATGGCATTGTGCTCGAAGTGGGCCGCGAACGGATTCTCATCGAGCCGTCGGATCTTTCGCAATCGCGTATCGTGACCGGCAACGCGCCGCGCGCCCTGCGAATCATGATCGACCGGCAGATTGAGGTGCTCCGGGGTTTTGACAGCGACAAGCGCGACGTCAACGGATGGCAGCCGCTTCGCATCACGACTCCCGCCCAATGGCAGCGCCGCCGGGAAGAGATCCAACAGCGCGTCATCGACGTGATGGGCAAGTTCCCGTCGCGCGCGGTATCGCTCGACGCGCGCATCGTGTCGGAGGAAGACACTCCATCCTACGTCCGGCGCAAGGTCAGCTATCTCAGCGCGGATGGCGACCGTATTCCCGCCTGGCTGCTCATCCCCAAAAGGGGCGCCAGACCCATGCCCGCCGTGCTCGCGCTGCACCAAACTGAGACCGTCGGGAAGGATTCGGCGGTGGGCATCGGTGGAGCACCGCACGTGCGTTACGGACACGAGCTGGCCGAGCGCGGCTTCGTAGTGCTCGCGCCGGATTCCATCACCGCGGGCGAACGTGTGTTGCCGGGATCGAAACCTTACGTCACCGACGTGTTCGACCGCACGCATCCGGAATGGAGCGCGCTCGGTAAGATGTGCTCGGACCACCAGCGCGGCGTCGATTATCTGGAGACGCTCGATTTCGTCGATGCGCACCGAATCGGCGCCATCGGACATTCACTCGGCGCTTACAACGCGTTCTTTCTGGCGGCGTTCGATTCGCGCATCGCGGCGGCCGTGTCCAGTTGTGGGCTTTCGACATTCGGTGGAACCGCCAAGCCGCTTGCATGGGCGCGAGAGAGTTGGTTCGTGCACTTACCGAGGCTCAAGGCGTACCTTCGCGCCGGCATCGTCCCGTTCGACATGCACGAGGTGATGGCGCTGGCGGCGCCGCGACCGTTGTTCAACTATTCGGCGCGACAGGACGAGATCTTCCCGGACATCGAAGCGATCGAAGCCGCGGGAGCGCAGGTCGGCGAAGTCTACCGTTTGCTTGGAGCGGAAAACAACTTCGTCTTTCGCGTCGGAGACGGTCCGCACAACTTCCCGGAAGCCGTACGCGACGAAGCCTACAAGTGGTTGGCCAAGCACCTGCGCTAGCGGGCGTTGCGTCCCGATGGCGGTCCGGGCCGCCGCTCTCGTTCGATGGGCGGCGTCTCGCCAGAGTTCTGGAAGTTGTAGCGGTAGATCTTCGCCACTGAAGCGAAGTAGATGCCCTTGGCGTCCATGGCGAAACCGCCCGTAATAGTCTCCGGTGCTTTGGCAATCAACGTCGCTTGAAACGTTGCCGGGTCGATGGTGAAGACGCCGCTTGAGCACAGTCCCCACAGCAACCCATCCGGCCCAACCGCGAGGCTGTTGTAGATGGCCCCGGTGATCGCGAACGGCATTAACGACTTCACCTGCGCGGACGTCGGATCGAAGCTGAAGACGGCCTTCCCCACCAGTCCGTACACCAAGCCGTTGGGTGCGGTGACCAGATCGTTGATGGTGCCGGAACCGGCCAGTGCCACCACTTCGGCCGTCTTCATCTTCTGCTTGAGATCGTAGATGAAGAGCTTAGCGTCCTTCTGAGTCGCGAAGCTGCCACCACCGCCGCTGATGGTAGTCCCGCCGACGATCAGATCGCCCACCGCGGCCAGCGTCACCACGCTCTGGTCTTTCACGATGTGCGGAAAGCTTATGATGTCGCCGGTGTCTGGATTCCAAATAGTCATCGGACCACCCAGTAGACCGTAGCCCGAAACGGCGCCCAAGAACACGCGGCCGTCGGGCGAGTGAATCATGGCTTGCGGACGCCAACTGGAATCGGATCCGGAAAACGTCACCAGTTTAGGATTGTTCTCGTCGCCCTGGCCCGGTTTGAACGGTTTGCGCGGATTGTATTGCATGAGCGGCGCCGATCCGGAATACGCCGCCATTAGCAGCGAGTCGCCGCGAGAGAGAAACGAATAGATTTCGCCTCCGCCGAGATCGCCCAACTCGTTCATCTCGCCGGTCGAGGGATTGTGCACCAGCAGATGGATGGGCAGCACCGAACTGCCGTACAACTTGCCATCGGGCCCGAACCCCACGCGGAACACCGCAAGCTCGTTCCCCTTGTAGGCGAAGCTCACGGTGTTGACTGATCCGGAAGCATACGTGGTGCGGACTGTGCGACTGCTCACACTGACCACTCCGCCATCGGAGAGCGTATTCTGCTTCGCCTGCGGTGCGGGACTGCCGCTTTCGATCAACGTGGCGTTCCAGCCCTCCAGCCGGAAGTAACGCGACGCGGCCCGGCCGTACACTTTACCGTCCGTGCCGCGATACACCCACGCCTGCTCCACGCCCTGATATTGCGCGGGCAGAATAGAGCGCCGCTCGCCGGTTGAAATCTGATACGCGGCAATGTTGGCGACGTTGGTGCCGATGCCCACGTAAACGAAACCATCGTCGCTGGCGGCGACGTAGTGCGCGTATTGCTGCTTTGCATCCATGCGCCCCAGGTCTTCGAGCAGGCCCGTCGCCGGGTCGTAACGCACCAGCCTCGACTGCGGATAAGTGGCGCCGTAGAGTTTTCCGTCCGGGCCGAAAGCCAGGTCCCAGATGTACTGCTCGGTCTTGCTGGGCCGCCCCAAATCCTTCAACGTGCCTTCCTTGGGATCCAGCACCAGGACGTGCGCGTAGGGTAGCGTGCCCAGATAGATCTTGCCATCCGGCCCCACCACCATCGAGCGAGCGCCGTATTCGGTGGGCGCGGGATTTGCGAACACCTGAAATGAGCCGGTCGCGGGGTCTACCGCTACAACGTCGATGGTCTCTTCGAGATAAAGAAAGCTGAGATAAAGACGTTCCGATCCTGGTGTCGGGCCCGGGCCCACGGCCGACGCCACCATCGATCCGAGACCGCGGTAGGTGGCCAGCAACTCAAACGAACCGGGAGTGCCGCACTGCGCGGCCGCAACTATTAGGACGAGCGCCAGACAAGCGCTGCACAACGTGCGCATAGCGTCATCATAGCGAGTTCCGTTGCCCGGATCTCAACCCGGGAACGCGCGTGCAGCGGCGATGGTAGCGTCGATATCGTTGTCGCTGTGCGCCGCGCTGAGGAACGCCGCTTCGAACTGCGACGGCGCGAGATAAACACCGTGTTCGAGCATCCAATGGAAGAAGCGTGCGAAACGCGCCGCATCGCTGCGTTTTGCCGACGCGTAGTCGGTGACCGGTTGATCGGTGAAGAAGAACGTGAACATAGATCCGACGCGGTTCACCGTTACTCCCGCGGGCGGTTGCGCGGTGAGCCGCGCGGCACGCGCTTCCAGTTGCGTGTAGACTTCCGGATGCGCCTTCAAGTAGCGCAGCATGGCCAATCCCGCGGCGACTGCAAGCGGATTACCCGACAGCGTGCCCGCCTGATAAACCGGCCCCAGCGGAGCGACCTTCGACATGATATCCGCGCGCCCGCCATAGGCGCCCACGGGCAGCCCGCCACCGATCACTTTGCCGAGCGTGGTCAGATCCGGGCGTATGCCGTACAACTGCTGCGCGCCGCCGCGCGCGACGCGGAAGCCGGTCATGACTTCGTCGAAGATGAGCAACGCGCCGTACTTCTCGGTGATCTCGCGCATCGCCTTCAAATAGCCCGGCGCCGGTGAGACGCAGCCCATGTTGCCGACCACCGGTTCGACAATCACCGCCGCAATATCCGCGCCATGCCGTGCGAACGCTTCTTCCAGCGAGGGCACGGAATTGAACGGCAGTGCCAGCGTCGTTTCGGCGAATTCCGTTGGAACACCAGCGGTGTCCGCGATGCCCAGCGTGGCCATGCCCGATCCGGCCTTGACCAGCAGGGAATCGACGTGGCCGTGATAACAGCCTTCAAACTTGATCGCCAGGCGGCGTCCTGTGAAGCCGCGTGCCACGCGAAGCGCGCTCATGGTGGCTTCGGTGCCGGAATTCACCAGCCGCACCATCTCAATGGACGGCACCGCTTCCGAAATCGCTTCCGCCAGCTCGATCTCGCGCTCGGTGGGCGCGCCGAAGCTGGTGCCGGAGTCCATAGCCTCGCGAACTGCCGCGAGCACGTCCGGGTGGCGATGGCCGAGGATCAGCGGTCCCCAACTTCCGACGTAGTCGATGTAGGAATTGCCGTCGGCGTCGTACAGGCGCGAGCCTTCACCGCGCACGATAAAGACGGGCGTACCGCCCACGCCGCGAAACGCGCGCACCGGCGAATTGACGCCGCCGGGAATCCGTTGCTCGGCACGCGCAAGCAGAGCGCGGCTCTTGTCGAGATTCAATGTGGTTTGCATGGAGTCGCTTCGGTGAGCCGATTGTAACAAACCGGCACTACGTCGGTGGGGACACGTCCAGCACAAGGTTGCCCGGTGCGCGCATGCGCCGCTGTTCCGCGTAACGCAGGAAGGCGTCCAGCGGTACGCCGAGCAAACCCGCCGGTCCGGCCACGATGCGCCAGAGTGTGGCGAAGTCGCGGCGCCCGCCGAGCACGTCGCAGAAGCAATGCCACGCTGCGTCGTTGCGGCGCAGCAGACGATAGAAGACGCGCGGAAATGCGATCGCGAAGGAAAGCAGCCGGCGCCCCCAATGCAACTCCGTGCCCATGCCATCGCGCACCAGCCGTGTGTAGGCCATCGCCAGATCCGGCTTGCCGAAATGACTCACGATGGTGTGTGCGGCCAGTTCGCCGCTCTGGCAGGCGTGTGAGATGCCTTCGCCGGTGAGCGGTTCCACAAGTCCCGCGGCGTCGCCCACCAACAGTACGCATCCAGCGGCCACCTCGGTGCGCTCGGTCATGGTGGGCAACATGTGCCCTGAAATGCGTGCTTCCGGCCCGGAGCCGTCCATGAGACATTCAGCCCGCAGAAACGCGCGGAAGTAAGCACGCAAGCTTTTCGCCATGGCGAGCGGCCCGCCGACGCCGACGTTCACCGTTTCACCTTTCGGGAACAACCACGCGTATCCGGCCGGCAGCGTGCCCAGGTCCACACGCATGGTTTCCTGCGGCATGGTGTGTTGCCGCGCGCGTGGTAGAGCAATTTCGCAATAGAGCGCCACCTGCCAGAAAAAGTCGTCGCGCTCGTTCAGGAGGCTGCCTACCACGCTGTTGGCGCCGTCGGCTCCCACAATGTAGCGTGCGCGAATATCACCGGATGACGTGTGCGCGACCGCGAAATCCGAGCCCAGTTCAGCGCGTTCCAGCCGCGTGCGTTCGCGAACTTCGACGCCCCGGTCCGCCGCGCCGCGCATGAGAAACTCGTCGAACTCCGTGCGCAACACACCATACACCAGCGGCGATTGCGAAGTTTTGCTGAACCGGTCCCGGAGCGCGAACGAGAAGTTGGTGCCACACAGACTGGACTTGAAGACTCCGCGCGCGTCAATGGGAAGATGGCCGAGCGCTCGTTGCTGCACGCCTCCGCCGCAGGCCTTCTCTCGCGGAAACGTGCCGGCATCGATCAGGATGACACGGCATCCCGCTTCCGCCAGCCGATAGGCTGCTACCGAGCCCGCCGGCCCCGCTCCAACCACGAGCACGTCGCAATCGAACTTGGGCATCTGAATGCCTTTTCGATAGCTGTTTTCAGGGATGCGCCGCCGGGGCGCACCTCCGTGTTACTTCTTCGTTTCTGCTGGCGCGTTGCCGGAAATCGGCGGATGTCCCGCCGGAAGCTCCGAGCCTGCCGGACTCTCCGGCATTCCCATCGCTCCGTGCGGACTTGCGCCGGTCGCGCCCGGACCGCTCTTCACCACCCAGCGGTTCCCCTGGCGCTCCAGCTTATAGGGCATCTGCATGCCCTCGCCTCCGCCCTTGGGCCGGAACGCCACCGTGGCGCTGGCTTCATTCCCACGGAAATCCACCGACAACACGTCGATCTGCATTCCCGATACGTTGAATTGTTTGCGCGCGGAGAGATGATCGACGACGCCCTGCCGGACCGCTTCCTTCGTTTCCATCCCCCGATTGCATCCCCAGAAAAGCAACACCAGCGAAAAGCCTAAGGCAAGCCGTGGTTTCACACTCCGATTATAACCTTGCCTGCAATCGCATTGTGCTAAAGTCGGCTTAAATCGCTATGTTTGCGCGTACGTTTATCGTGTTGCTGTTGTGCGGCGTCGTCGTGCGGGCCGAGATTCCGGCGGGCACGCAAATCGAGATTCGCCTCACCAGCAAAGTCGGCAGCAAGATCTCGAAGGCCAAGGATGCGGTCGAAGCGGTGGTGATCGCGCCGGTGCTCGACGGCGAGCAGATCGCTATCCCCAGTGGCACTGTGGTGACCGGCCAGGTGAAGTCCGTCAAAAGTCCCACGACCGCGCAGGAGCGCGCCGAACTCGATCTTGAATTCACCGGGTTGCGCGACAGCGCGGGTGACAAGACCAACATCGATGCCACGCTCGTGGCGGTGGACAACGCTCGCGAGTCGGTCGACGATAAAGGCAAGATCGTGGGTATCCTGGCTTCCGAAACCTGGTCGGCCAAGCTCGACAACTCGCTTTCGAATCTCTCTTCACGGCTGGGCAAACTGGCCGACATTCTCGGCGCCGCCAAGAAGTCTGTCATCAAGCCAACGGATCCCGACATTCTGTTCGAATCCGGCGTGGAGATGTCGCTGAAGCTCTCGAAACCGCTTTCCTTGAAGAGCAAAGTTGCCGCCATCACGGTTGGTGCAATCGAACCCGCCGTCGAGTTGGCAACGCTCGTGAACGCGCAGCCCTTCCAGACCGTCGCCGAAAAGCCGCCCAAGCCTTCCGACATCACCAACGTCATGTACATCGGTTCGAAGGAGAAGGTCGAGGCCGCTTTCACCGCCGCCGGTTGGTCCACCGCCGCCGCCTTGAGCGCGCAGTCAAAGATGGAGACCGTTGCCGCCGTGGCCGAAGAGCGCGGTTACAAGGAAGCACCCATGTCCATTCTGCTGCTGGATGGGCAGAAGCCGGACATGGTTTTTCAGAAGCAGTTCAACACGTTCGCCAAGCGGCACCATCTGCGCATCTTCCATCGTCCAGATAAGTTCCAGGGCCACGATGTGTGGGTGTGCTCGGCCACGCACGACACCGGTATCGAATTCTCCGCTGAAAACCGCACCTTCATTCACAAGATCGATTCGAAGATCGACCGTGAGCGCACCAAGGTGGTGAATGACCTGCTCTTCACCGGTCTGGTGAAAGGGCAAGCGCTGGTGGAGCGGCCTAAGGTGCCCACCAACGGCGAGAACGCCACCGGAGATAAACTGGAGACCGACGGCAAGATGGCCGTCTTGTTGCTTGAGTGAGGAACCCGAATCATCATGTCCATCGCACTAACTCGACGTGAACTTCTGTGCGCGGCAGCCGCGGCGGCATCGCGCGGTTTTGCGGCGCCGGCAAAGCATCGTGAGCCGTTTCGAGGCGTCTTCATCATCATGCAGACGCCGTTCTTGGACAACTCCGCCAAGTCGCTTGACGACGCGTCTCTCGCCAGGGAGACCGACTTCCTTTGCCGATGCGGAGTACACGGTCTGGTATGGCCGGCGCTGGCGGGCGAAACCAACTATCTCACCCACGACGAACGCATGCGTTCGCCGGAGACGATCGTCAAAGCCGCTCGCGGCCGTGTTCCCGTGGCCATTGGTGTACATGCCAAGACCAACGACGAGGCGGTCGAACTGACGCGCCACGCCGAAAAGATCGGCGCCGACGCGCTGATCGCGCTGGGCCGCCGCGACGAAACCAAGGACGTCAAGGAACTGGAAGGCTACTACACAGCCATCGCTTCTGCATCGAAGTTGCCTCTGATCATACAGGTGTCGAACAACGCCATGACCGTGGACTTCAACATCGCTCTGGCGAAAAAACTGCCCACGGTCCGATACGTCAAGGAAGAGAACTCGCCGGTGCCGTGGCTGGTCACGCGATATGCGAAGGAAGCCAAGGGGCTGCTCACCGTATCCACTGGAGGCGGCGCGCGCAACTTCCTGAACGAAATGGCGCGCGGTTCCGACGGGACCATGCCCGGAGCCGGCTTCGGCGATATCCAGGCCCAGATCTGGGATTGGTATCAGGCCGGCGACAAGAAACGCGCGCGCGAGCTGTTCGCCAAGATGCTCATGATGGCGGTGCTCGAACAGCACACCGGCTACATGGTGCAAAAGGAAATCCTGAAGCGGCGCGGCGTGTTTGCCACCACCGTCATGCGTGATACGAGCAGGACGGGAATGGACGAATGGGACCAGCGTGAGCTGACCGAGATCTTCGATGTCCTGCGGCCCTACTTCCGGGTGAAGTGACGGATGCTCCGGCTGTGATATTCTCGTCACAGCAAACTCAGAGGCGGCATTCTAACTTCCAACGGTAGATTCTGCCGTCACAGCCGGAGGTTTCATTGTCCACACAAAGCTACACGCATCTTGCGTTGGCCAGCTCCGACGAACTTGTGTTCGGCTGGTCTCCCAGTCCGGTCGCCTGCGGCCACGGGCTGGTCATTGGAAACGGCCAAGTCTACCCGGAAGTGAACTTCACGCTTCCGGCCATCGAAATCACCGAAAGCACCTGGAGCGCCGTCGTCGAACAGTACCAGGAAATGGCGTCGCAGATTCTGCGCCGCGCCGTGGCGTTGAAGGTGCCGGGCATCGTACTCGAATTCGAGCTGCTGCCCGCCATGACCAATCAACCCGAGTGGGGCGCGGAAATCACCGCTCTGCTCGCCGGCCATTTGCGCAAGGCCTACGACGATCATGGACTGCGCTCGGCGTTGCGCGTCACGCCCACCGATATCCGCGACCAGGCAAAGCCGCCCGAGTTGCGCTCAGGCGATGCCTGGGAGCGTCTGCGGCGCAGCTTCGAACTGTCGATCCAGGCGGGCGCCGACATTGTCTCCATTGAGTCCGTGGGCGGCAAGGAGGTGCACGATCAGTCCTTGCTCTACGGCGATGTGCGTGGCCTGGTCTTCGGACTCGGTGTGCTGGGTGTGCGCGATATGCGGTGGCTGTGGGGCGAGATCTCCGCGCTTTGCCGCGCGAGCGAACGCGTCGTGCCCGGCGGCGATACCGCTTGCGGCTTCGCCAATACCGCCATGCAACTGGCGCACCAGAAGATGCTGCCCGAAGTCCTGGCGGCCGTCGATCGCGCCATGAGCTCCGTGCGCAGCCTGGCCGCGTTTGAAGCTGGTGCCGTTGGACCTTCCAAGGACTGCGCTTACGAAGGTCCCATCATCAAAGCCATCACCGGTTGTCCCATTTCGATGGAAGGCAAATCCGCCGCCTGCGCGCACTTCAGCCCGCTGGGCAACATCGCTTCGGCCATGTGCGATCTGTGGAGCAACGAAAGCGTCCAGAACGTGCGCCTATTGAGCGGCAACGCGCCGGAGGCGTTCACCGAACTGCTGGCTTACGATTGCCGCCTGATGAACGAGGCCACGCGCAACGGTGGCGCGCGCACGCTGCGGGATTGGTTGACGGCATCCGATCAGTGGCTCAGCCCGCAGGCCGCCGTGCTGTCGCCGCAAGCCACCTGGGAGATTGCCGAAGCCATTGTGTCGGTTGAAGGCGGCTACGCACGCACAGTGGCCGCCGGGCGCGCCGCCGTCAGACTGCTGCGCCGCGAAGTGGAAGCCGGACGCCTCACGCTGGCTTCTCGCAAAGAGCAACTCTGGCTCGACCGGATCGACACAGAGCTAGCGAGCCTGCCCGCCGGCGAGGCAGTGCTCTATGCGGAAATGCTCGACAAATATGCTGAGTTCTTCGCACCGTCTAGTTACGGGCTCGAAGCCGCCGGCGCCTTTGCGAGTACCGCTTCCGAAACCGCGTGACGCTCGATGACAGTCAGCTTGCGGTTTTCGATGAGCGGTAAGTCGTCCGGCAGCAGGACGTAGTAATCCGCGGGCCGTTCGAGTGAATCTCTCTTAACCGGTTCCAGCCACGCGAGCCCGTACCTGTAACGGTAGAAGTTGAACCCGGCTTCCAACTGCCAGTTCGCTGCCAGACGAACCTGTCGCGAGCTGTTCTCCATGCGGCGCAGAACCTCGATGAAGTGCTTGTTGCCAGCGTCACTGCGGAAGAATGGATAGTAAGTCGGGTGTATCTGCAATATGTAGAGCATCAGCCAAGCGCACGCCGCGGCACACCACGCTGTGCGAGCCACCCAGTGACCCGCGTAACGCTCACAGAGCCACCAGCCGAGTAACGTGAGCAGCGGGACCCAGTAGATTCCAGTCCGCATGAACGGATAGAGAATCTTCGCCGAGTGGTGCCCGGCCACCATCATCACCAACGTCATCCAACCGATCGCCGCCAGCGCGACGCCGAGCCGGTCCGCGCCCGTACGCTTGGCTCGCGCGTGCAGCGCCGCCGGGATTGCCAACAACAACATGATCGCCGCCGCCCACGGTATCTGGTTCGCCATCCGCCAGACGGCTTCGTCCCAGGTGGGAATCCACGAAGGATGCCAGTGCATGCCGTTAAGAAGCGATGCGCGGCTGAGCGAAATTCCCGACTCCCACAGCGTCTTCTCGCCGAGGTAGAAATGGCCGCGCTCGCAACGCGCCATCGGCAGTGCCAGCAGTAGGAAAGTAGCCACGGCTCCGGGTACGAGGACGTGATTGATCAGCTTAGTCCACCATGCCTTTTCCTTGATGCGCTCCAGGGAACACCACGCAATCAGCGCCAATCCCGGTGGCACGAAGATCAGATTGAAGCCCACCGATGCTGCAAGCGCCAGCGCGAACAGGCGCAACTCGCGGGGCTCCGGCGACGCCGGCCAATTCAGCGAAAAGTATAGCGCCAACATCCAGCAGGCCAGCCCCGCGCCATAGCCACGCGCCATCGACATATGTTCGACGATCAGCGGATTCAGCGCGAGTAACCCAAGCGCAAGCAACAATGCCGGACGCGGACCGGTGAGCATCCGCGCGAGTGCGAGTGCGACCCATAGATATAGCGCGCCGCCCAAAACGCCCGGCAAACGCAGCGTGAACTCGGATACGCCGAACAACCAAACCGATACCTTCGCCGCGAGCGTATAGAGGACGTGCTGATTGGCGTCGTAGTCTCCCACCATCTGCGCATACGGTGTGCGCACAAAGCGGTTGTAGGTGAAGGCTTCGTCGATGGTGATGGAACACGTCGCGGCGCGATAGACGTTCAGCGCCAGAATGGCGAGCGCCACTGCCCAGGCAATTCTAGTCCAGGCGATAGATGACGGCCTCATGCGTCTCCCCTATCGGCGTGACTCCCCACGCGAGCGTTCCCTCCCGCATGTCTCTCGCGCTCAGGTGTGAATCCGGCACGAACAACACCCGGAATCCACGTTGCTTTAATCCATAGATGGCCGCGCGGCGCAGTCCATATCTGTGCGCTGCGGGCGTACTGAGAGCGTTGCCCGACGTGCGTTCCCAATGTCCGCCACTCAATAACCAGATCTCCAGCGACGCGCCGTTCTGTGCTGCCGGACATTCAACGGTGACGCTGTCGACGGCGATGCCAGTATCGAACTTGATTTCGGCCGCGTCACCCGGCGCCGCACTCGACCAGGCGGTGACGTAGCTGTTGTCGAACGCTTCGCCTCCGCGAACGCGCCAGCGAGGGCTGCGCGGAACTTCCCGGCCGTCGTGGAACAACCGGACTTCATGGATGCGCGCCGGCGCCTGCGCTACCACGCGAAACGCCTCTGCCGTTCGAGGCGTGAACGTCCAACGCAAGGTCGCTGTCGCCTGCCAGTCGCCGCGCAATGGCGTCTCGATCAACTCCTGCAAACGGCGGGTTGCAGGCGTCTCTGAAGCCACGATCACTCTTCTCGAACAGTACGGGCGAGCCGGTTCGGCCAATGCGAATACCACGTCGCCTCTTTCGGTCGCCCTTTCGATCGCGCGCGCCCACGGGTACGCCGGAAACATCCGCATGGTCAGGTACACGTCCTCATTCACGCGATGACGGGCGGCCATCCACGGCCATTCCCGTAACCGCCAGACGTCCGGCCATGAGTAGATCGGCGCCACCCACGTCAGCGACAGCACGGCGTGAGCCGCCATGAGCACAGGGATCGCTCCGGGCGAATCCTTGACTGCCAATCCAAGAGCGAGGGCGGCAAAGACGGCCAACGGCAGCGCCGCCTCCGGGCGCGAACTTGCCGCAATGCACAACGCCGACAACGCGGCTGCCAGCAGCACGCGTCTTCCGGTGCTTGTTCGAGCGGCCAGCAACGCAAGCGGCGATAGCAGAAACACAGGTCCAAAGAAGCCTTGCGCGGTCGCACCCGTGGTTGTCAGAACGATGGCTTTCCCTAACACGTATTCCGGCCTTGCCGCGATCTCCTGAAACGGCGGACCAGGGGTGACCGGCGACACTCCGATTGCGACAGCGAACAGCAAAAGCACTCCCGCGAGCACCGCGGTACGCCACCGTTTGTTGCCACTCGACAACTCCAATGCGTAGAAGGAAAAGAACAAGGTGCAGGCGAGCGCCGCCTCCGTGCGCGCTGCGGTTGCATCCACTCCGGCGAGCGGGCTCGCGAAAGCCAGCACCGCCGCGAACACGCCGGCCGGGGCCGCGCCGCGCCGCCGCGCGTAACTCACCAGCCCCAGCGCCAGCACCACCAGAAAGCTCAAGTGCACCAGCGCCGCCGAGGGGTGGCGGCCGAAGGAAAACGCCGGCAGATACACGAACTCGATAGCGCTCGGCCGCGTTTCGTCCACGCCGCCGATCGCGGGTGGAAATCCATGCGATTTCCAAAACTGCTGCACCCGTCCCAGGTGGTTTCCCGTCATTCCGGCTTCCGGAGCCACTGCGTACACCAAGTACAGCGCCAGAAAGAACACAAACACCGCCCGGAAAAGCCAGCACAGAACAGGCGGCCCCTTCGGCGGCGCCTCTTCATGCGTGCGTCCACGCGCGCCGACGATTGCCAATCCGATCAACGCCGCCGCCAATGCGACGAAGACGCCTTTGCGCGCCAGATGCGCCCATGCCAACACAAAAACGATTGCGCTCCACAGGCCCGCGCCCGCGACTAGCGCGAACAAGCGCTCCTCCATGCGCGTCATCTTCAACCGCAGCGCACTCAGCAGAAGCGAACCCGATGCCATGGAGCCCGCAAGAGTTAGCAGCACGCCAGCGGCGACGTATAGTGTCAACTTCATCGCTGCTGGAACCCCGCTTGCCTTATCAGAAAGCTCAATACGCCGCCATCACTTGGGCTCACCCACACACGGTCGGGCGTTAGATCGACGAGCATGGGACGATCCGTGCTCAACCACGCGGCCGGCACCGGTCTTTCGAAGTGGTAATCGCCTTCGTTCGCGCACCGGATCTGGTCCAGCTTGCGGCCATTGATCGACACTGTAATCGTCACTGGGCCGGTGGAGGCCAGCGTTGCACTGTGCACCCGGAAATCGAACCGGAATACTTGCGCGCTGGTCTCATCCAGCCAGAAACGCAATTGAGGGTTGCGGAAAGCCCAGCGCAGTTCATGCGTGCTAACTGCGAGCTCGATGTCTCTGGATATGTAAGCCCGCGCGTGCGGGTCGCTCATCCTGACGAACGTCCGGAACGGACGATCGTCGGCTTCGTTGAACGCGGGCCACTGCGCGGGCAGGGAAGCCCATTCGCCTGACCGTGCGCACGCCACCAGCGCCAACAATACCGCCATGCCGCTCGTCGCGCCCAACAGGTGTTTTGGAATAGGCAAAATAGGAGCGGGAGCGCCGCCTCAAAGGCATTTTACACGAGCCGGCCGCCGCGTGACTTGAACTTGGGGGGCGATGCTTGGTACAAGTCATCTATGCGCGCTGCCGAACCGCTGGTTCCGTGTCTGTGGCAGGAGCCGATGGACGTCGCGCGCCTGCGCGGTACGCCGTTCAATTGCCTGGTGATTGATCCCGCCGCGAAGCCTCCCGCCGAAGCCGTCCTGGATCAAGCTCGCCGTGCCGGACTTGAAGTTATTCCGATTTCCGCTGCGCCGGCCGAAGTGCTGCCCGGCTGCGGTTGGCCGCGTGTGGACACCGGAGGCAAAGACGGTGCGTCGTCCGGCCCCACGGGCCTACCCTGGATTGAATCCAACGGTTGGCGCATCCGCCTGGCTCGCGCGAAGTCGCCGAAACAGAACATCTGGGTGCGATACGGAAAACTCCCCGAAAAGACCGCACTTCCGCTGACTCGCGAAGCGTACGCGCTCGCGGTGGCCGATGCGGCGGCGCACGGCGGCAACTGGATTGTCGAACTGGATGAAGAACTGCGTCGTGGTCTGGCTTCAGAAGATTCGCGCAGCCTGCGGACGTGGCGTGAACTGGTGTCAACCGTCGAGTTCTTCTTGCGCCGCAAGGAGTGGAACGCGCTTCCACCGCAGGCGGTTCTCGGTGTGGTTTCCGATTTCGCCGGCGACAACGAGTTCGTGGCCACCGAACTGCTGAATCTGCTCGCGCGCCGCCAAGTGGGCTATCGCATCATCCCGGTGGATAAGGCTTCGCCCGCCGAAACGCGCGGCTTGCACGCACTATTGTGCGCGATGCAAACCCCGCCAGCGGCCGACCGGCTGCAACTGTTTGTGTCATTCGCCCGCGCGGGCGGGCTTTCGATTCTTCCCGCTGCGGCCACCGCCGCTCTGCCTGCTGGGACGGCCGAAGCCGATTCGCATGCCGGCTTCACCGTGCGCGGCGTGGGACAAGGACGGATCGCCGTCGCAAAGCAGAGTTGGGACGATCCATACCTGGCCGCCCGCGATGTGCACTTCCTGGTGAGCCGGCGTCATGATCGCGTGCACCTTTATAACGCGTCCTCGGTCAATTCCTACGCAACCAGCGCCGAAGACGGTGCACGCGCGGTGGTGCATCTTCTTAATTATTCCATGCGTCCGCCAGGTTCGCCGGTCACCCTGGCGGTCCGGAAACGCTACCGGCAGGCGCGACTCTGGACGGCCGGCGCGGACGGCGCCGACGGATTAAGAATGACTGCCGAAGCCGACTGGCTGGAGATGCCTCTTCCCGCCTTCTCGGTGTACGCAGCGGTTGAATTATTGGCTTAGGGGGGATTTCATGCCGAACCCATGCTCACGCCGCCAGTGGCTTCGTGTCGCATCCGGCAGCTTGCTGGCTCCCGCGCTTCGCGCCACGCCTTCCGCCGTGGTCTCCGTCGCCCGTTGTCCGGACTACGGGCCCACGCTGCTTCCCACGTTGGCCAAGATGTTCGACCAGATCGGCGGGCTGGCCGGCTTGGTCGGCGGCAAAACCGTGGCCGTGAAGCTGAACCTGACCGGTGGCCCCGAATACCGTCTGGGACATCTGCCGGCCGGAATGGCGCAGTGGATTCACCCGAGTGTCGTCGGCGCGGTGGTGCATCTGCTTGCACGCGCCGGGGCCCGGCGCGTGCGCCTGCTCGAAAGTCCCTGGTCGACCTCCGAACCGATCGAAGAGTACATGCTCCAGGCCAACTGGGATGTGGATGCCATCCGTTTGGCTGCCCCCCGCGTCGAATTCGAGAATACGAACGTGCTCGGAACGGGGAAGACCTACGTCCGGTTCGCGGTGCCGGGCGGAGGTTTGCTCTTCCCGGCCTACGATTTGAACCATTCTTATATGGACTGCGACGTCTTTGTGTCGCTGGCCAAGCTGAAAGAGCACAAGACAACCGGTATCACCCTGGCGATGAAAAACTGCTTCGGCATGACGCCATGCACCATCTACGGCGATGGCGCTCCCGCCGACGAGCCGGGCCTGGAGCCGATCGGCGGGCGTGGGCTGTTTCACAGCGGCAGCCGCCAGCCGGCCCGCTGCTCGCCGGCGGAAAAGGACCCATCGTCATCTCGGGATGGCGGATACCGCGTGCCGCGGGCCGTGGCCGACCTGGTTGCAGCCCGTCCCATCCACCTATCCATCATTGATGGCATACATTCGATGGCCGGCGGCGAAGGCCCCTGGATTTCGGGGTGCAAGCCCGTCCGGCCAGGCCTGCTGGTTGTCGGAACCAACCCAGTTTCGACGGATTCTGTCGCAACCGCTCTGATGGGATTCGACCCAACCGCCGATTATGGAGTAGTACCTTTCGAGAGGTGCTGGAACACCCTGACGCTGGCGGAAACATTGGGAGCCGGCACAAAGGACTTGAGCCGGATCGAGATCGCCGGGGTGAAGATTCGCGATGCCGTCTACCCGTTCCGGGCGGTATCGGGCGGCGCGAAGAAGGATATGGGAACAGAGAGGCGTGATGGATAAGAAGCGATTCGTGGTGGGCAGTCTGGTGGTACTGGCGGTCTACCTCGTTTTCGACTATCTGGTCAACGCCGGCGTCCTGCGGAGCAGCTACGAATCCGAGTCGCTCAAGAAGCTCTGGCGGCCGGATTTCGCTGACAAGACCTGGATCATGTGGATTATAAACGTGATCTGGTCATTCCTCTTTAGCCTGATCTACATCAAGGGATATGAAGGGCGGGGCGGCATGATGGAGGGAGTACGGTATGGCTTCTGGATCGGTCTATTTATGTCGGTCCCAATGGCGTTTGGACAGTACGTAGTCTACCCTATCCCATTCCAATTGGCGCTCCAATGGTTCGTTTTCGGCACTCTTCAGAGTGTAATTTGTGGTGCAGCACTGGCTTTCGTGTACCGTTCAGTCAAACCAACGGTCCGAATGTCGAGTGAATAGGTAGGAAGCCTTAGTTGGTGTCAACGAAAGACACTGACAGGGGCTCTGTTGTTCGCCTAGTACGGCTCAGATTCGTGATTAGCCGGTTAAAATGAATTTGAGCCAGTGGTGCATGGGCATGCGTTGTCTAGTATGTGGTAAAGATATCGGGTTGGTGAGGCGGCTTCGGGACCGCGAGTATTGTTCCGATGCCCACCGGAAGAACGCTCGCGTTCTTTCGGCCCGCGCGTTGCGGGATGCTTCGCAACTCTGGGGCGATGACGACGTTTGGCCCGTCGAACTGACTGCTTACGTTCGCCCCCCGAAAAAGCCCACTAACAACTTCGTCCGGCTGGCGGCCATCCCCTTCGCTCTTCTGGTACTTGTGTTGGTGTGGCTGGCGCCGACCGTGGCCGTGAACACGCCGGGAGCCAGCTATCTGCCGGCTACCGACAGGCTTCAGAGCGTGGTGGAGAGTACGTTGCCGTCGCTCAAGGTGCACCGTTACCGTGAAGACTTCCACAAGGGCCTAGCGGATTGGAACTACGGTGTCCGCGGGAATACCGATTGGAGTCTTGCTTCGGGTACGGTCCGTCCGGGCCGGCTGCGTTTGTGGAAACGCAGCATGGACATGTCCGACTATCAGTTCGAGTTTCAGGCTTCCATCGAGCAGAACGCACTCGGCTGGGTATTCCGTGCCAGCGACACGAGAAACTACTACGCGACCAAGGTGGCTTTGAGTCGCTCCGACGCCGAGTCTGCGGGCACGCGCATTGTCCGTTACGTGGTTCTGGACGGCGCTCAGAAGGATCGCACGCTGCTGCCGAGCCCGGTGGAACTGAAACCCATGGAGCCATACCGCATCCGGGTGAGCGTGAAGGGCGATTCGTTCAGCACGTTGGTGAACGATCAGCTTGTGGATCAGTGGAGCGATTCCCGCCTGGCTAAGGGCGGTATCGGCTTCTTCACCGATCCGGGTGACGCGGCGGCGGTCCATTGGGTGAGCATTGCCGACCGCGAGACGTTCTTCAGCCGGCTGTTTGCCTCCACGTTGCTGCTCACTCCGTCGGCGGCGCGGGCGCTTCCCCCGCTAGAGTAACCACCGTCGCTCCCCAGCCTCCCGCCTCTAAAGGCGCATCCGCGAACGAAATCACAAAAGGCGTCTGACTCAGCACCGCGCGCACGATTTCGCGCTGCACGCCCACGCCTCGGCCGTGAATGATGCGCAGGGCGGTAAAGCCCATGCGGTGCGCTTCGAGTAAGTACTCGCGGACCACTGCCTTCACGTCCCTTGGCGGAACGCTGTGCAGGTCGAAAACGTCGGTGATGGGTATACGTACCGGCTCGTCGCCGCCCGCGTCATCCCGTTCGCTATCGCACACGAATCATCACCACGCCGTGCCGCCCGACGGAAGCTTCAAACTTACCATCGAACGAGCCGAGTTCCTTCTGCCGCCACAGATCGCGGACCTTGCGCTTGCCCTGTATGCCCAGCGCGCTCCAGTCCGCCGCCACCACGGTGTCCGTTTCGCCGCGATTGAACAAACCCACCGCCAGCGAGCCATCTTCGAGCGGCTTGGCCCACACTTCGCTGGTGCCTTGTTTCGCTACGCGGCGCCCCTGTTTACCAAGCACGTCCTGGTTCACGTCGAGCACCTCGTCGTTGGTGAGCAGGCTCACGGTGAAGTCGTCCAGTTTGGTCACATCGCCGCCAAAGAACATGGGCGCGGCCAGCAGGCTCCACAAGCTCACGTAGCTGTACTGTTCGTTGGGCGTGAGCGGCGTCGGACCCACCTTCTTGTCCCAAATGATGTGGCCGATGTTGATGTTGTCCGGATCGTTCCAGCCTCCAGGGCCGGCCCACTTCTCCTTGCCGTCCTGCGAAAAGCCAATGGCGTCAATGCTATTCCAGAAGGTGCCGTTCTTTGGGATTCCGACATCGCCGGTAGTGCGCCAGAAGTGTCCGCCCACTTCGCGTCCCCACTGCCAGACATCGCCCCAGCCGTACTGGCACAGGTTGTAGACGAAGTCGCGGTCGAGCGTCTTCAGAATGTCGCCCATCAACTGATACGGCTTCTTCAGCTCCGGTAACGACTTGTCCTTGGCCACCTTGGTGTAAGCGCACCAGTCGTACTTGAGAAAGTCGAACCCCCAACGCGCGAACAGCCGCGCGTCCTGTTCTTCGTGCTGCCAACTGGCTTCGCACTTGGCGCAGGTGAGCGGTCCGGGGCCGATGTAGATGCCGGCCTTGAGACCCTTCGAGTGGATGTAGTCGGTCAGCGCTTTCATGTCTGGGAAGTCGACGTTGGGCCGCAGATTGCCTTCGGCGTCGCGCACCGGTGGGCCGTAGTCGGCGCTGGTGAACGACGGACGGCGATTCCAGCCGTCGTCGATGTTGACGTAGGAATAACCGTGATCGGCCAACCCGCTCGAGATCATCGCGTCGGCCTCGGCGCGCACCAGTTTGTCGCTCACCTTGGTGTAGCAGTGATACCAGGTGCTGTAGCCCATGGGCGGGGTGAGCGCCAACGTGTCGCCGGCGACGATCTTCAGAGCACGCTTCGCCGTACCCAGTTTGTTCTTGGCGCTGAGCATGACCGTGTATTCGCCCTTGGCGGGCGTGGTGCCGGCGATGATGCCGGTCTGCGCGTCGAGCTTAAGCCCCTGCGGCAATCCTTTGGCCGCGAAGCTCATAGGACGCTCGCCGCTGGCCGGAATGCGAAATAGGAACGGGTGTCCTGGGCGCGCCCCGTACACCTTCGGGCCGTTGATGCGCGGCTTCGGCGAAGGCTTGGGAGTCAGGATGCCGGGTTCGGCGGCGGTGAGGGCGAAGGCGGCGATGAGTGCAAGCAACACAGTGCGCGACATGTTTTACAGATCCTCCCGGATGGGATACCGGCCAAATTCCTTGGCCGCATTGTAGAACGCGAAAACGTTCTCAATGGGGACTTCGGGTTGAATGTTGTGAGCCGGCGCCAGGAGCAGGCCGCCGCCTTTGCCGGCGGTTCTCACACGCGTCTTCACTTCATTTACCACGTCGTTGACCGTGCCGAACGGCATCACTTCCTGAATGTCGATGGTGCCCCAGAGCGTCAACTTGTCGCCAAAGTCCTTCTTTACTTGCGCCGGGTCCATGCTCTTGGGCTGTATGGGATTCAGAATGTCCAGTCCGATTTCCACCAGGTCTTTCAGAATGGGGTAAACGTATCCATCCGAGTGGAAAGCGATCTTCACATTCGGGTTGATGCTCTTCCATTCAGCGAACAGCTTGGCGTAGCGCGGTTTCAGGAATTCGCGGAACACTTCCGGCTTCATGAGCATGCGGTTCTGCATGCCGACGTCGTCGCCGATCCAGATCGCGTCAACGCCCATGTGTGCGAACTTGCGCCCGGCTGTGGCGATCCAGCGCGTCAGTTTGTCGAGATAGGCGTGCGCGAAGTCCTTTTCGACGGCCATGTCCATGAGGACCTGTTCCATGCCCCGCAAATACCAGGCCAGTTCGAACAGCGTGCAGGCCACTCCGGCCATGATGCCGTAGTCTTCGCCGTACTCATCCATGAGCATGCGCGCGCCCTGGTAGCGGTCCTCGCGTTCGAAATCGGGCATCTCGAATTCGGACGGGTCCTTGATGTTGGCGAGCGGGTGGCGCACCATCTCGGTGTAAGCGCCGCCGCTCGGGTTGTCGAACCACTTCCAGCCGATGCCCCACTCGTCGGTGTATTCGCGGTCCGGACGCGCGTAGTAGCCGGTGCAGGGACCCACCCAGGAGATCAGAAAGTCGTGATCCATCATGATCGGCAAGGGGCCGCCGGCGGCCTTGTAGGTTTCCGTGCGTGTTGAATCCACGCCCAGGTGGCGCAGCATCTTCAGTTCGGCTTCCGGGGTGTACCAGACGCAGATGGGAACCCGGTCGGGCTCCTGATGATTGATGGCGGTCAGAAATCGCTCTTTATGAGTCACGTCAAGCTCCTAACACGATGCTGAAAAACCAGGGCAGACCACTCTGCCTTTGATGGGAAACGCTAAACACATGAAGCTTCCGCGCGGGGCAGAGCACTCTGTTCCGGTCTTTCAGCAATCTCCTAATGGACGTTTCTGAGCGAGTATAGCAGTTTAGAAATCGCGCGCCTGTTCGAAGGCGTGTGCCACGTTGAACATGGTGGGTTCGGCGAAATGCTTGGCGAGAATCTGCATGCCGACCGGCAGTCCGGCCGCGGTGCGTCCGCACGGCACGCTCATACACGGAATACCCGCCAGGTCTCCCGTGATGGTGTAGATGTCCGACAGATACATGGCCAGCGGATCGTCGATCTTCTCGCCGAGTTTGAAAGCAGGGAAGGGCGACACCGGCGCGACGATGGCATCCACCTGCTCGAAGGCGTTCGAGAAGTCGCGTGCGATGAGCGCACGCACTTTCTGTGCTTTCAGGTAATACGCATCGTAGTAGCCTGCGCTCAGCACGTACGTGCCCAGCATGATGCGGCGCTTGCATTCGGCGCCGAAACCTTCGCCGCGCGTCGAACGGTACATGTCGGTGAGCGACTCGGCTGAATCGCCGCGCGAAGTGTAGCGCACGCCGTCGTAGCGCGCCAGATTCGCGCTGGCTTCCGCCGTGCAGATGATGTAGTAGCAGGCGATGGCGTATTCGGTGGTGGGCAGGCTGATCTCACGCACCTCGGCGCCTAACCGCTTCATGACATCGACGCCGCGCGTGATCAAATCACCGGTTTCGCTGGCCAGACCGGCGAAGTACTCCTTGGGCAGTCCGATGCGCAGGCCGCGAATATCGCCGGAGAGCGCGGTTTCGTAATTCGGAACCGGCGCGAACGCGGAGGTTGAATCCATTTCATCGCGGCCGGAGATGATCTCGAGCAAACGCGCGGAGTCCTTCACGTTGCGCGCGAACGGACCGATGTGATCGAGCGAACTGGCGAATGCCGTTAGCCCGTAGCGCGATACGCGGCCGTAAGTGGGCGTCACGCCCACCACGCCGCAGAACGACGCGGGCTGGCGGATCGAACCGCCGGTATCGGAACCGAGCGAAACCACCGCGGTGCCCTGCGAAACCACCGCCGCCGAACCGCCGCTCGATCCGCCCGGTACGTGTGCCGTGTTCACGGGATTGCGCACGGGGCCGAAGGCCGAGTTTTCGTTCGAACTGCCCATGGCGAACTCGTCGCAATTGGTCTTGCCGATGATCACGCCGCCGGCCTGTTCCAGGCGTATGACGGCGGTGGCATCGTAGGGCGGAATGTAACTGGCCAGCAGCTTCGACCCACAGGTGGTACGCACGCCCTTGGTGACAATTACGTCTTTGACGGCCACCGGCACGCCGCCAAGCGGGCCAGGATCCTCGCCGCGCGCTAGCGCCGCGTCCACCTTCCGGGCGGCGTCCAAGGCGCGCTCGGGGCAGAAAGACAGATAGGCGTTGGTGACTGGGTTTTCTTTTTCGGCGTAGGCGAGCGCTTCGGTGGCAAGTTCGACGGCGCTGAACTTTCGCGAGTGTAACCCTTCGCGAACGCTGTCGATCGATAGGCTGGGGATGTCCATACGTGGCACGCTCACTTTTCGATCACCCGGGGAACCTTGAAGTAGCCCGCGCCGGCTTGCTGCGCGTTAGCCACGGCCGTCTGGTTGTCGAGCGAGGTGCGCGGATTATCCTCGGCCAGCGTCGCCGTCTCACCGGCTTCGTAGAGCACCTGCGCCATCGGTTCGACGTCGCCGGTCGGCAGCTCGTTCAACTTGTCCATGTGTGTCAGGATGCCGTCCAGGTCGGCCACCATGCGCCGCACTTCGTCGTCGGTGAGCTTCAGGTTGGCCAGGTCGGCCACGTAACGGACTTCTTTTTCGGAAATCTTCACGCGAGTGCCTTCTTGCGGGAACTGCGGTACACCCGGCGCAGCACGGGATCGGCGATGCGTTCGGCTTCGTCGTTGCTGGTGGCCACGCTCTGTTCGATTCGCGGAGGACGGCGCGGCACCGCCAGCCGGAAATCCAGATCCGTTACCGCGATCTGGCCCAGGGCGTTATTCAGATTGACGAGAATCTGACCGCGCAGCGTATACAGGTGTTTTTGCCAGACGGCGTCTTCGACATCGACAATGAGACGCGAGCCGGAGACCGCGGCGGCGCGCGTATGCGCGGCAATCCGCTTGCCTACGGCCACGGGCCACGCCGCGCGCATCATCTGCTCGCGCGACATTACCGCCGCCGGCAGCTTCATCCTCCCGAATAGTCTGCCCGCTCGCTCCATTTCGTCCGGAACTGTTCATTCTACCAAAAGCACAAAAAATCGCTCAGCCTGAACTGCGCGATTTTCTTTTCGCAGTGCGCCGCCGGAAAATCACGCAGTTCAGGCTGAGCGGTTTATGGGACGGTAGAATGAAAGCTTGGAGGAGGCAGGATGGCGATAATTACCCGCCGCGCGGCGGTAGTGGTGGATGTGGGCGGGGTCAAGATGGGCGGCGATCACCCGATCGTCGTGCAGTCGATGACCAACACGGATACCGCCGATGTGACTTCCACGGTCAATCAGACCATGGCTCTGGCGCGGGCCGGCTCGGAACTGGTGCGCGTGACGGTCAATACCGATCAGGCTGCCGAGGCGGTTCCACGCATCGTTGAGACGCTTGACAAATTCGGCGTGCGCGTGCCGATCATCGGCGACTTCCACTATAACGGCCACCTGCTGCTCAAGAAATATCCGGAGTGCGCGCGGTTGCTCGCCAAGTACCGCATCAATCCGGGCAACGTGAACATCGGACGCAAACACGACGACAACTTCCGCACCATGATCGACGTGGCGATCGAGAACGCGAAGCCCGTGCGCATCGGCGTGAATTGGGGTTCGCTCGATCAGTCGCTGCTGGCGCGCATGATGGACGCGAACCAAGCCAGCTCGAAACCCAAGCCGCCGAACGAGGTCGTGCTCGATGCCATGGTGGCGAGCGCTGTGGAATCGGCGGAATCCGCTGAACGCCACGGGCTGGGGCACGACCGCATCGTGCTGAGCGCGAAGTTGAGCGGCGTGCAGGACCTGATCAGCGTCTACCGGCGCATGGCCGAGCGCTGCGACTACCCGCTGCATCTCGGTTTGACCGAAGCCGGGCTTGGCACGAAGGCCGTGGTGGGTACTGCCGCGGCGCTCGCGGTTCTGTTACAGGAAGGGATCGGCGACACGATCCGCGCCTCGCTTACTCCTCCGCCGGGCGGCGATCGCACCGAAGAGGTGATCGTCAGCCAGCAGATTCTGCAAGCATTGGGGCTGCGCACGTTCTCGCCGGAAGTCACATCCTGTCCGGGCTGCGGACGCACCACCAGCACCTTCTTCCAGGAGATGGCCGAACGGATCCAGGACTACCTGCGCGAACAGATGCCGGTCTGGAAGGCGCAGTATCCGGGCGTCGAGCAACTGCGCGTGGCCGTCATGGGGTGCGTGGTGAACGGTCCGGGCGAATCCAAGCACGCCAACATCGGCATCTCGCTTCCCGGCACGTTCGAGGAACCCACGGCCCCCGTCTATGTGGATGGCCGGTTGATGACCACGTTGCGCGGCGACGGAATCGTCACCGAGTTTATCGGCATACTCAACGACTACGTGGCGCGCCGCTACGCCTGACATTCCGGCATCCACACGCAAGTAAGCCGCATCCAACCGTTGACGGTTGGAAATGGGAAGATACTTCACGGTTGAAAAAGCGCAACGCCTGCTTCCCGAGATTGTCGAAGCGTTGAACCGCGTCAAGGCGCTCCACGAGGTGTATAGGCAAGCTGCTGAAGAGATTCAGTGTACGGCCCGGCGCGTGGTGCAGATGGGCGGTGTGCGTGTGGACCTACAGCACCTGGCGGGCCTGAAGCATCGCCGGGATTCCAGCGCCGCGCATCTGAAGTCGGTCATCGAATCGATACAATCCCACGGGTGCCTGGTCAAGGACGCCGAGGCCGGACTCGTCGACTTCCCCACGCTTTACAACGGCGAGGAAGTCTACCTCTGCTGGAAGCTGGGCGAGCGGGGAATCGGGCACTGGCACCGCGTCGAGGAAGGCTTCGCCGGGCGCAAACCCATCGACCGCGAGTTTCTGGACCACCACGAAGGCGACTGAATCGCCGCGCGTGCATAGATATGCCCCGCCGCACGCGTTGACACCCCCGTAACACCTTGCTAGATTGGCATTTTCATGCAAGAAACGGGGGCTTTGAAGGTTACTCCGCTCAATTCCGCCCACCGCCGAGCGAAAGCTAAGATGGTCGATTTCGGCGGGTGGGACATGCCAGTGCAGTATTCAGGCATTCTGGATGAGCATCATGCCGTGCGACGCGCGGTGGGACTGTTCGACGTAAGCCACATGGGTGAGATCGAAATCCGCGGGCCGGAAGCCTTGCGGCTGGTCGATTACGTCACCACGAATCATGCCGCCAAGCTGCGCGTGGGGCAGGCGCACTACTCGGGCCTGCTTTACGAACACGGCGGTTTCGTTGACGACATCCTGGTTCACAAGGTGGCCGACGATCACTACTTCCTCTGTGTGAACGCGTCCAACCAGGAAAAGGACTACGAGCACATCCGCGCCGCGAACCGCTTCGATGCTGAAGTGGAATTTGCCAGCGCGCGCTACGCGCAGATCGCCGTGCAGGGTCCGCGCGCGCTGGAGACGCTCGCCAAGCTGACGGCGGTGGACCTGGCTTCGATCCGCTACTACCGCTTTGTGGATGGCGAGGTTTCGGGCGTGGCGGCGCGCATCGCGCGCACCGGCTACACCGGCGAAGACGGTTTTGAGATCTACGTTGCACCGGGCGAAGCGGAACGCTTGTGGGATCTGCTGCTCGACGCGGGAACGGAATTCGGCATCAAGCCGTGCGGCCTGGGCGCGCGTAACACGTTGCGCATGGAAGCCGCCATGGCGCTGTACGGCCACGAAATACACGCTTCCATCACGCCGTTTGAAGCCGGGCTGGATTGGATCGTCAAGCTCGACAAGGGCGATTTCATCGGCCGTGCGGCGCTGGTGGCGCAGCGTGAAAAAGGCGTGGCACGGAAGTTGGTGGGTTTTGAAATGACCGGACGCGGCATTGCACGCGACGGCTATGAGGTCTTTCTCGATGGCGCGGGCGCGGGCTGGGTGACCAGCGGTGGACCGTCGCCGACGCTCGGCAAGAACATCGGGCTTTGTTACGTGCCCGCTGCAAAAGCCGTCGTGGGTGCGACCATTGGTATTCTGATTCGAGGCCAACTCGTGGAGGCCCAAACTACTTCAACACCGTTCTACAGGAGGGCGAACTAACATGTACCCGGAGAGCTACCGCTACACCAAGGAACACGAGTGGGTTTCGGCCGAGGGCGGCATCGCCACCATCGGCATCACCTTTCACGCGCAGAAAGAATTGGGCGACATCGTTTACGTCGATTTGCCGAAGTTGGGCACGACGCTCGGGCAAGGCGACACGCTCGGATCGGTGGAAAGCGTGAAGGCGGTCTCCGATATCTTCGCTCCGGTTTCTGGCGAAGTGATCGAGGTCAACGAGGCGCTGGCGACAGCACCCGAACTGATCAATCAGGACCCGCACGGGCAAGCCTGGCTGGTGAAGATGCGGCTCAGCCAGTCCAAGGAGTTGGAGGCACTGCTGGATGCCGCCGCGTACAAACAACATGCCGAGGCTGAAGGCGCGTGAGGTACCTGCCGAAATCCGACTCCGAACGCCGCGAGATGCTCGATGCGTGTGGCGTCCAGAAGATGGAAGATCTGTTCGCTTCCATCCCCGCTGAACTGAGGCTTTCGCGCCAACTCGACCTCCCGACGGGACTCTCCGAATACGAGATCGCCGCCTATTTCAAGCAGCGTGGTGCGAACAACGCCGACGGCTACGCATGTTTTTTGGGTGCTGGTTCGTATTTGCACTACCGGCCGGTGATGGTGGACACCATCGTTTCGCGTGGTGAGTTCCTCACTTCCTACACGCCTTATCAGGCGGAGATCTCGCAGGGAACGCTGGCGGCCATCTTCGAATTCCAGACCATGCTCTGCCAGTTGACGGGCATGGACGTTGCCAACGCTTCGATGTACGACGGCTCCACGGCGGTGCCCGAAGCCGCCATGATGGCCTCGCGCATCACCGGGCGCGACCGCGTGCTGGTTTCGCGCGCCGTGCATCCCGAATACCGGCAAGTGCTGGCCACCTACGCCGCGAACCAGGAACTGACGGTCGAAGAGTTCGGTTACGACGCATCGACGGGGGCCTCGGACGTTGCGGATCTGGAACGCAAGCTCGATAAGACGATCGCGGCCGTCATCGTACAATCGCCGAATTTCTTCGGTGTGGTGGACGAACTCAATGCTTGCGCGGAACTGGCGCACGCAAGCGGCGCGTTGCTGGTGCACATCTTTACCGAAGCCGTTTCGCTCGGGCTGCTGGAACCGTGTGCGGGCGCCGACATCGTTGCCGGCGAGCTGCAATCGTTCGCCATCGCTCCGAGCTTCGGCGGCCCGTATGCCGGCGTGATCGCGACGCGTGAGCGTTACATGCGGCAATTGCCCGGACGGCTGGCCGGAGAAAGCCGTGATTCGCGCGGTAATCGCGCGTTTTGCCTGACGCTCTCCACGCGCGAGCAACACATACGGCGCGAAAAGGCGACATCGAACATCTGCACCAACCAGGCGCTGATCGCGCTGATGGCCACGGTGTTCATGTCGGTGTACGGCAAGCAAGGCTTGCGCGAACTCGCCGAACAGAATCTTGCCAAGGCGCATTACCTGGCCAAGCGGATGCCGCCGCGATTCAGCGGCGCGTTCTTCAATGAGTTCGTGGTGCAGGCCGGCGCGCGCCCGCCCGAGGCAATCAATCAATCGCTGCTCGAACGCAAGATCGTCGGCGGTCTTCCGCTGGGCCGCTTCTATCCGGAGCTGCGCGATTCGATGCTCGTGTGCGCCACCGAAATGTGCCGGCGCGAGGACATGGACACGCTCGCGGAGGTGTTCGCACAATGACCGCCAAAGTCAGCCCGCACATCACGCAAAACGAGCCGCTGCTTTTCGAAATCAGCTCGCCCGGCAAGCGCGCCTATCAGTTGCCCGCGCTCGATGTGCCCGCCGTGGACCCGAAGGAAGCGTTGGGCGCCGGGAACGTGCGCGCCGAGATCGACGGGTTTCCGGAAGTGAGCGAAGTGGAAGTGGTGCGCCACTTCTCGCGATTGTCCACGTGGAACTATTCGATCGATCTGGGCATGTACCCGTTGGGGTCGTGCACCATGAAGTACAACCCCAGGATTAACGAGCAGGTCGCGCGCATCGATGGCCTGGCGTGGGCGCATCCGTATCAACCGGAGTCGCTTTCGCAGGGCGTTATGGAAATCATGGCGCGCCTGGAAGCCGCGCTCGCGGAGATCGCCGGCATGGACGCGGTGACGCTGCAACCGGCCGCCGGCGCGCATGGCGAGTTGACCGGCATCCTGCTGGTGCGCGCGGCGCTCACCGCGCGCGGCAATCCGCGCAAGAAGATCCTGGTTCCGGATTCCGCGCACGGCACCAACCCGGCCACTGCCGCCATGGCGGGGTACTCGATCGAGAGCATCAAGTCGAACGAACGCGGCATGATCGATCTCGACGTGCTTTCGCGCGCGGTGACCGAAGACGTGGCCGCGCTGATGGTGACCAATCCGAATACGCTCGGCGTGTTCGAAGAGAACATCGCGCGTGCCGCCGCGATTCTGCACGACAAGGGCGCGTTCATGTATATGGACGGCGCCAACATGAATGCGCTGGTGGGCGTGGCGCGGCCCGGCGATTTCGGCGTCGACGTCATGCACCTGAACCTGCACAAGACGTTTTCAACGCCGCACGGCGGTGGCGGCCCCGGCGCGGGTCCCGTGGCTGTGAAGAAGTGTCTCGAACCGTTCCTGCCCGTGCCGCGGCTCAAATCCGCGGGCGGAGCGTGGCGCTTCGATTTCGAATGTCCGCAATCCATCGGGCGCGTGCGCGCGTTCTACGGAAACTTCGGCGTGCTGGTGCGCGCGCTGGCCTACATTCTCGCCTACGGTGGTGACGGGCTGGCCAAGGCCACCATGGA
>CAZDIZ010000058.1:31369-32735 GCA_964505625.1 uncultured Solibacteraceae bacterium
GATCTGTTCATCGACGCCATGGTCTCCATCGCACGGGAAGTGGAAGAGAATCCCGAACTGGTGTTGAAGGCGCCGCATTCCACGCGCACCACGCGCGTGGATGAAGTAGCCGCGGCACGCAAGCCCGTGTTACGCTGGCGTCCTTGATGCGCTACGGCATTTTCATCGTCATCGCCCTGGTTCTGCTGATTCGTTTGCCGTTTATCGATCAGGCCATCCAGGGCGACGACGTGTACTATCTGGCCGGCGCTGAACACGCGCAAATCGATCCCGCGCATCCCAATCACGGCCGCTACGTGTTTTTGGGCGACATGGTGGACATGCGCGGCCATCCGCATCCGCCGCTGAACGCCTGGGCGCTGGCCGCGCTGCTGGCCGCGTTCGGCGATGTCTACGAAGTTCCATTTCACGCCGCTTACATCGTCTTTTCGCTGATTGCGGCGCTCAGTGTCTGGTCACTCGCCAAGCGTTTCTGCGCGCAGCCTGTGTTTGCGACAGCGCTGTTTCTGTTGACGCCGGCGTTTGTGGTCAACGGCAACTCCTTCGAGGCCGACATTCCGTTTCTGGCATTCTGGCTCGCCGCGGTGGCGCTCACGGTGAAAGCCATCGACAGCCGTTCGTGGAGTTGGCTGGCGGCTTCGATGGTGGCGGCGATGCTCGCGGCCATGGGCGCGTATCAGGCCGTGCTGCTGGCGCCTATTCTCGGCGTGTACCTGTGGCTGAAGGATCGCAGGTGGTGGCCCGCTTGGGTTGCGTTGTTCGCTGCTCCGGCCGCGCTCGGCGTTTGGCAGTTGTACGAGCGTATGTCGAGCGGCGCGGCACCCGCCGGGGTCCTGTTCAGCTACTTCCAGACTTACGGCTTCCAGGCGCTACAGGCCAAGTGCGCGAGCGCCGCCGCGCTGGTCGGCCACAGTGCGTGGATGCTGTTTCCCGCGCTGGCGGTGCTGGCGTTCTGGAATCGCATCGCGGCAGCCGCGGCACTGTTATGTGCGGCCTGCGCGATGGTGTTCGATCTCAATCCGCTGTTCTGGATTTCGTTCGGCATCGGTATGCTGGTTCTGATCGATTCGGCACGCCGCGTGTTCAAGGACCAGGACGACGATGTGCGCTTCCTCTCGGCCTGGATCGTGCTGTTTTTCGCCGCAGCCGTCGTGTTGTTCTTCGCCGGTTCGGCGCGCTACCTGCTTCCCATGGCCGCGCCCATGGCGCTGTTGGGAGCGCGCGCGCTTGATGCTCACCGCCGCTGGGTGTTGCCGGTTTGCGTGGCGCAAGGCTTGGTGGCACTCTCGCTCGCCTGGGTGAACTACGAACATTGGGACGGCTATCGCGTGTTTGCCAATGAATTTCGCAAGCGTGAAGCGAAGGG
>CAZDIZ010000059.1:0-32641 GCA_964505625.1 uncultured Solibacteraceae bacterium
TCGATGGCGTTGAAAGTGCAGCCGAGGCCGAACAGGACCAGACGGATGACAGCCAGGCCGGTGACAATGTGGAAGCCGAAGTTGAGGAAGACCTCGCCTTTGGCTCGAAGCAGTTCGTTGCAGATGTTGTTGACGCTCTGAAGCCAGTCACCGGACATTGCGTCTTCTCCAAAGTCGCACGGCCAAACAATGAAAGCGCTCGCGGTCGCGGCTGTAAGCGAGAACCAGCAGAAAGCAGAACAGACTCACGATGACACGTGGCTGGAAAGAAATGAACGCGCGATAGACAGCCGGGAGCGAGAGTGTAATGAGCGCCACTCCGATGGCACCTTGCAGGAAGTATCGTGCTTTTTTTTGCATAGGTCCCAGAGGTTCCTTGTCGGCATGGGCGGCCGTGGCCGCCCATGGTTCAGTTGCGGGTCGAAAGGCTCCACTTCATCCAAGAGTCGGCCGCACCGTCGTAAAGTGGTGCGGTGTTCTCGAATCCCTGCTGACGCAGAATGAGCCAATTGCCGGATTCGGCAATCGTGTCCCGCTGGTACTTGGTTTGCGCAACCTGCTGGTCAAGTTGCGCGGAGACGACAGTGAGTAGGTCCTTGGTAAGCCGGTTCTGAACGATGGCGGAATTGCTGGTCCGCTGTTCGACGGCGAGTTGTGCTTGCGCCTCGTCCCTCTCGTTGTGTGAGTCGTTTTCGAGTTCGCTGATAGCGGCCTCGTACTGTGAGGCCGCATTGCGGATCTGTCCTACGGCGCGGATCGCGGCGAGATTATGACCGTCCATCACCTCCTGGGTCGCGTACATGGCGCGCGTGGAGGAGGCGAGACAGCCATTCACCTTGCCAAGAAGGTCATTCGCTTGGACCATGACGGTGGCTGCGGCGTAACCCTCCTCGACATTCTGGCCCGTGTTTTCTCCCGTAGCCCAGGCTCCGAGTTGTGCGTATTGGTCAGCGTATTGAATCGCCTGGAACACGTTCTTCGGAGAGCGGTATCGAGTGAGGCCGTACATGCGTTGGGCCATCGCTTTCATCTGTGCGTATTGGTTCTGAGCGGTCTGTAACTGCTGCGCTCCCTGCGAAACCTGTTTCGTCAGTTGAGCGATAGCGCCGGTGTCGACGACGGCCCATTGGCCGTAGGCTGGGAACAGCGTCACAGCGAGTGCGACGCCAAATTGCAGTACATGCGTTTTCATGACTACGTGTTCTCCTTCGTGTTTATAGGTCGGACGACATTTGATGCGCCTCATATGCGGGGAGCACGAGGTCGTCCGTGATGCAAATCTTCACGCGCGTGCCTTCGCGGATGACAACCGTGGGAAGGATGTTCAGATAACGGTCGAGAATCTGCGTCGCCTCTTGGCTGAGGTTCTGGCTGAAGCCTTGACGCCACGAGTCGAGGCCAGATTGATTGGAGTTGAAGGTGGAACCTCGAGCCGTGAAGCCGGCGATGGCGCCGAGGGCAATCGAGACACCGAAGATCTGCCTGTAGTGATTATCGACTTTGTCCTTGAGTCCGGTTTCGCCGATTTGATTCACGCCGACGAACTTGTTCAGGGAAACGCTGAAGCCGTCCGGCATGATGAGGCGGTGGAAAGTTACGGCAAGACGACTCTGTCCCAGCGCTTCCACTTTGCGGGCTTCGCCCATGACACGCGTTCCTCGCGGAATGAGAAGGTGTTGCCGGTTGTGGCTCCAGACGTCCGTGGTCACCATACAGTGGACCGGACCTGTGTAGGTGCCATTCAGACGAATGGTGAGAACGGCGTCGATATGCGTTCCCTCAAAGAGTTTGTGCAATGCAACGGAAGTGCTGTTTGACGCGGGTTGTGCGACAGTTTTCGATGTTGGTGCAGCTTGTACGGCGGAGTTCGATACAGGTGTGGAAGTGGGTGGTGCTGAGGCGCTCTGTTTCTCGACTGGTGCCGGCGTTGCGATGCGATTTGAGATGACAATCGGTGAGGCAAACAGCGCGTTGGCTTCACGTTTCTGCATGTCGGCGGAGATGGCGTCTTTCACTCGCGTTTGCGGATCCGAGGTGTTTTCGTCAGCGTCGAGTGGGACGGAAGGACTCGGCTCATTCTGCCGTGCCGAGGCGGCCGCAGCCTGGCCGAACTTCCGCGCGACAGCATCGGCGCGGATCGCCTCCTGGCTCATGGCTTCGGTGAGACGGGCGGAGTAGTCGCGCTCAGCGCCACCTTGCCCGGCAGTCGCTGCGGCACGCTCCACAGCCTGTTGTTGCCCGCTGTCGCGTGCACTGCTGCTCTTCTTGCCACTCTGAGCCGGAGTAAAAAAGGCCAAGTACGCGACGATGAATACCGCAATTCCCGTGACAGCAAGCCAGACGTGCCGCTTCGAAAAGGGTCCATTGGGCTTCTGATCGGTCGCCGGCCCCGATAGGTGGGGCACAGTTCCGGCAGAATGCGCTACAGGCTGTTGGTTCGCGTTCTCCGCCATGACTATTTGGCCTTCCGAGAAAAAGCCAGCTTGGCTTTTCCAATAGCGAGATACCCTTGGTCGACTACTTTGCGAATCACGAAGACGCCGTTGACGAAATCGAAGTTCACCAGGCTGGGTTTTCCATCCTTGACTTCGTAGATCGCCGGAGCTTCCTGCGAGTCGAGCTTGATATAGGTGAACTTGTCGTCGGCGAACATCGCGCGCACGAAGAACGGTTTTGTGTCGAGCGCAATCTGGTAGTCGAACTGAAGTCCGGCCGGGTAGTTGGTGCGGATGCGCGTCACTTCCTGCGCGATGACATTGGCGGCGGCTGACTTCAAACCACGGGCCTCTTCATTGGCGGCGCGCACTCGCTGGTCGGCAGCCTCCAGGGCGGCATCCATCTCGGCTTTGGCGACGTACTTCTGCACGTTGTTGTCAGCGGCACGCTGAGCGAAGGTCTCACCAAGGCGCATGGAGACTTTCACATAGGGAGTGTCAGTCGGCGCTGCGGGAACACCCGGCGTCGGCGTGATTTCCTGGAGGAAGAATTCGTAGACGTTTCCGGTCGCACCGATGACGGTCAGGTTGGTGGCGATGCCCGCTCGGCTGGGCTTGATGTAGATGATCCGATCAGGTCCGGCGATCTGCCACCAGTCTTTGTCTCCGCATACGACTTCGAGAATTCTCTCAGGTTCAGGGAAGATGATGGCTGTCGCAAAGCGGATCTTGGTGTAGATGACAGGCACTTCGTCCGGACTGTAATAGACGACGTGGGCCGCGCTCACGGACTTCGACGACGCGGCGGCCGGGATGGCTCCTCTTGGCGGCGCTGGCTCGCCAGCGAGAGGCACGGAAACATCGCCTGCCGAAACAGCAACGAAGAGAGCAAGAACCGTCACGGTCATCGTGGCTCCTTTGGCAGAGTAAGTAGATCGAGAGCTCTGGCCAGCCCGTGTTGCGCGATCAGTTGCTCGCGCTTGGCTGTCTCCATGGGACTGTTGGTGTACAGCCAATACGAGCGCGGGTCCACTTCAAGCGTCAGAATCTTCGACAGCAGCGGTGTGTGGAGAAACAACTGACGCTTCGGCAGGAGATTGCGCACAAGTTCCGCTTGCGTCTGGTTGAGGTGGAACGCCTCGCGATAGGTTTGAACGTTGAGTCCGGGATTGGCCAGGAAGATCCTGGTAGGACAGCTCTCCAGGATCAATTCCAGCAAACTGCTCTGGCGGAGATCTTCGGCTGACTGCGTGGCGAGAATCATAGCGGCGTTGTGTTTACGCCACGTTTTGAGGGCTTCTCGGAGGTAATTGCGCAACGTCTCGTTTTGAAAGAACCGCCACGCCTCGTCCATGACGAAGATCTTGAAGGTGGTCTTCTGTTCCGGCGCGTAGATCAGCGAGTTAGCGCGGTGCAGGATGTAAAACAACAGGGGTTCAAGAATGGTCGGATACTTGTCGAGCCCTTCGAAGTCGAAGCATTGGAAGCGAGCCAGGCGGAGTGTGTCCTCCTGATTGTCGAAGAGGGCGCCGTACTGGCCTCCCTCAATCCAGCGCGCCAAGCGGTCCGAAAGAGCTTTCGGAAGCGTGCCAGCCAGAGTCAAGAGCCGGCGCTGCTCAGGGTCGATGACGTACATGTTGGCGATGGCCTCGAAGACTTCTTTGGCTTCCGCGGGCGTCAGCGTTCTTGCATTGTCGGCCTCCATGAGCACGCGAACAAAAGCGAAGATGAACTCATGGTTGTCGGTCGTAAGTGGCAGAGCAAATGGGTTGATGGTAAACGCCCGCTCTTCCAGTGAGACCTTCGAATATGTTCCACCGAACATCGTGGTGAGATGCTTGTAGCTGGCGCCAAGGTCGAAAATGAACGTGAACGGGGCGTATTTCTGGGCGTTGGTGACGAGGAAGTTCAGGAGGAAAGATTTGCCGCTGCCGGTGGCGCCCGTAATCAGAGTGTGGGCGACGTCGCGGTAGTGAAGGTTGAAGTAATACGGCGTGTTGTGCGCGGTTTCAAGGAGCGTCAGATACTCTGCGTCAAGGTGCGTATTGTGGCGGTCTCCGGTTGACACGGTGAAGAGGAATGAGAGGTCGGCATAGTTGACCGCCGTGATGAGCATCGTACGAAGGTTGTACAGGTTGTTGCCGGGAATGACCGCGAGGTAAGCGTTGAAGATGTTGTAGGTCTCCTGCAAGAGGAATGCATCCTTCGTGGAGAAGACCTTGTGGGCTTCGGCAACCGCGTTCAGCAGTGCATCGTAGTCGCGACTGTAGAGAACCAGCGTGAGACTGAACTCGCCGAAGTAGTTGTTTCGGACTTCGATTTCCTGAAGGCATTCACCGAGGTCATTGACGAGAGCGGTGTTGGCGGCATTGACAAGAACCTGACCCGGCTGCGCACCTTCTCCAGCCATCGCCGTGCCAATGAACGAGCTGCGTGTGTTGTGAAAATGGCGTTGCTTGTTGTGGATCACCTTTGCGGCTTCGTTGTTTGGGATGCGTCGGAACTCGCTACAGATAACGGCGTCCGCCGGAAGCTTGAGAAGATCGGCGAAGATGTTAGCAAAGGTAACCGACGGAGGTTGTTTGAGCGTCAAGACCTGCACGTAGTAGTCGTCCTGCTTGAGGAAACCGCGATGCGTTTCGAGGAACGAGTCACACGCGAAGTAGTCGAGAAGGTCGTCTTTCCCGGTTGGAAGCTGCGCGTATCGATGTTTGTTGGGGTCGTAGTTGAGAAGGCGGCGAAAGAAGCGGAACGCGTCGGCCTTACCGAGAACACGCGGCGAGAATGCGTCAGCGGCCGTAACGAAAGCATGGACAACATTGAGGAGATCCGCGTGAGCTTTGTCCAGGTCGCTGCGGAGCACGGTGGTGGCACTCGGGGTGGACAAAACGGACTCGATGGTTGTTCGCGGAGATGCCTTCACCCGTTGGAGAACGTCCTTGAGCCTTGTTGATGATGTCCACGCTTGGACCGTCACTACCAGGTAGACCTCGACGCTGTATAACGAAGCTGCCTTGCGGCGAAAGTGCTCGACTCGACCCATGACGGCCTGTTCGACCACTTCGTTTTCGCAGTGGCCGCACTCAATCGCAGGCGCCGATGTTTTCACGAGGTACTGGTAGATGCGGTGCTTCTCAGTGAAGACGCGAACAGCCGCTTCGAAACGACGTGCGATCGCGTCGAGATACAACGAGTCCTGGCCCTCAAAGTCAACGCCGCCGAAGTGGATGACCAATCCAAGTTGGCCGTTCTTGGTGAGAAAGATCCGGTCGTCAACGAAGCTGTGCAGCGCGATGGCTTCGTGCATGAAGCCGGCTTCGTTGTATTCAGCGGCGGTGTGTTTGAGATCGATCATTTGTGGAGATCCAAGTCAAGATGCGGGCCACGGAGCTTGCCAGGGTCCTGCAGCGGGCGGTACTTCTCGGGATTCAATAAGGGTCTGAGCAAGATGGCGAGGATTTTCGGGTCGGTGTTGGTGGCCCACTGCGCGAAGAGAAAGAGGGCGGCCAAAACCGTAAGACCGCCCACAAGCGAGTTGAACAAATTGAAGACCGCCGCGCCCATGACAACAGCGAAAAAGAACAGTCGTCGATCGACGCCCAGAAACAGGAGAGGCTTATTGATGCTGCGATAGACGGCGTGGCGGACGGGCGCGGCTTGGTTTTCCATACGGCAAGCACCTCAATTGCCAGGGAACAGCCAAGCGATGAAGTTGGCTGCTCCGAGGACCATGCCGAGGCCGAAGACGATGCCAGAGAGCATCTTCTTGGACCCGCCTTCGCCAAATGCGAACATGAGCCCCCCAACAACAATCGCGACCAGTGAAAGACCTTTCGCGATGGGGCCGGTAAACGAGGTTTGCAGCGATTCGACCGCGTTCTCCCACGGATTGCTTCCGCTCGATGCCGCAAACACAGGGAGCGCGAGCACGAGCAACAGCAAAGCGGAGAGACCGATCTTCCGCCGCGTCGATGTTGAACCCCACACCGAAAGCGCAACGTGTGGAGCGAACTGCTTGTGAAGATCCATGACGTTTTCTTTCTCCAAGTGCCCGTCTGATGCGGACGTGGCTCTTATTGGCACGCAGCAGCGAAGTCGAGAGGAAAACGAGTGGGGATCGCGAGGAGAGTGAAAACTGTCTCTCGCGCCGATCGGGGAGAGCCAATAAGAGGTTCGCCGGCGCCTAGTGTTTCATCGCCGGACTCCAAAAGGTACGCGTTGTGACAACAACTTCATCTGTTCTGAATCTCGCCGCCGCAGTTTCGAGGGACACGACCTTCGAGAAACACTACAGTGTCGCGGACCTCGCCAAGATATGGGGAATGAGCCGCGAAACCGCGCGGCTGCTTGTGAAAGATGAAGCCGGCGTGCTGAAGATCTGCATGGGTAAGAAGAAGGCGATGATGCACTATTCCGTCCCGGAGTCCGTCGCCCGCCGAATTCACACGCGTCTATTGAGCACAGGCAGGGGCAAGTAATCTCAGAGCATGACCGGGCCAACAGGAATAGCTTAACCCTGTGAGCCAGCGGGCTCACCGTGCTTTGGCCTGCCTGCCACCGACAACTACCAACGCGGGCCGCGGGGCACCCGATAACTTCTCACGCAGAATGCTCGTGAGGCGCTCTTGTCTCTCCGGCACCCACCGGGCGTAGTGACGCAACACGGTATCCTCGGTGTCGCCTATCAGGTCGGCAACATCGGAAACTGGCACGCCCCGTTCAAGCAGCATTCGGACAAATGTGTGCCTGAAGCGGTGCGGAGTCGGGTTCTCTTCAAACGACCCTGCCAACTCAAACACGCGCTTCAACTTCACACGCCACAGTTCAGCCATTGTTTCCACGCGGCGCGATTCACCTAGCGCGAATACCAGCGGGCCATGAATGGCGGCACGCCGTAGCAGAACATCGCGAAGCCAGTCAGGGACCCAAGTATACAGTTCCTTGCGCGTCTTGTGCATCCGCAGGAACACCTCATTGCCCTTGAGCCGCTTCTCAACATCGAACGTCGCCGCATCGGAGATTCTCAACCCGGTGTAGATGCTCAGCATGATGAAGTCCTTCACATCCTGGCCGCTCCACTCGCGATAGCCGGGGCCGGGCGCAGTCGGTCCGCCAAGCCCGTCGCACGCGTCGAAGATTCGCTGCATCTCCGCGTCGGTGAACGGGCTCTTGTTCGCGCCACCTGAAACACCGGATGGTGGCTCGATATCCTCCACGATGTCTTCTGTGAACCATTTTCGTTTGAGGCAGAACTTCACGAACCCCTTCAGCCGTTCCAGTTTCTTTGATCTGGACTTCGGACCATCGTTCCACGATGCATAGAACCGGTCCATATCTGTCACGGTCAGTTGCGCCAAATACACATACCCTTGCGACTCGGAATACTCCTGAAGTTGCTTCACCAGAGTTCTGTACTTGTTATACGTCGGCGCAGCAATCTCGCGGTTTCTCCGGCTCAGCAGATATGCTTGCGTCGCGTCGTGGATGGTGACACCAGGGTCGTGCTGAG
The DNA here is from genome assembly GCA_964505625.1 of uncultured Solibacteraceae bacterium. GTDB lineage: Bacteria > Acidobacteriota > Terriglobia > Bryobacterales > Bryobacteraceae > JAJFUV01. Next base: position 7,945 of record CAZDIZ010000059.1, read on the forward strand.
CCGGAACAGAAGGTTCAGCCGCCGACATAGGCTGCGTTCTCGGGGTATCCCAGGACTGCGCCGCTTCCCAACTCGCTGCAACCTGCTTTGCTTCTTCCCAACGAAAACAACCTGTGTTCTTTCGATCGAACTTCTCTCCGAGCGTTCCGGACGCGTAAATCGGGCAGGCGCACTTCTTCCCCCAATCGCGCCGCGATTCTTCCGACTCGTAGGACCGCGAATCGGGCTTCCGCTTCGCGGCGCATTTTCCGGCTGCGCGGTGATGCCTGCGATAGAGCTTCAAGGTTGGCATGTACGAGCACGATTGTATTGCATCGTTGCCCACCATTGCCCACCAGATTTCACTGATGCGGCTAACTTATTGATTTTAAGGTGGTGCTGGAGGTGGGGGTCGAACCCACATGCTCAGTGAAGAGCGCGGGATTTTGAGTCCCGTGCGTCTGCCAGTTCCGCCACTCCAGCGTGTGCGTGGGAAAAGACTACGTCACAAGTATAACAGCCTCAGGCGAGCGCCTGCACGATCTGGCGCGCGCCACCGAGTAACATCCCGGATTCGTTGCCGCAGCCGAGGAATTTCATTCCCCGCTGCTTCCAGAACAGCGCCAACTCCGGCGTCCGCGTCTGTGTGCCGGGAGCGACACCGTGGCGCAAGCAGGCGTCGCGCACGGCTTCCATGGCTTCCACCATCTTGGGATGCTGGAAATCGCCCGCCACGCCGAGCGACACCGACAAATCGGCGGGGCCCATCATCACCGCGTCGACGCCCGGCACCGCGAGCAGTTCGTCGCGGGCTTCGACCGCACGCTTGGTTTCGATTTGCAGCACCACCATGGTGTTGGCGTTCATGTGCTCGATCACATCGGTGAAGCTTACCGCTTCGTGATCCAGATGCATCGGCGTCAGACCGTAACCTCGGATGCCCACCGGCGGGTACTTGGTCCAACTCACGGCGCGTTCGAGCAATTCGGGTGATTCCACACGCGGCAGCACGATGCCCTCGGCGCCAATATCGAGCGCGCGGGCGATGAGCGAATACTGCAAATCGGCGACGCGCACAAGCGGAGAGAGGCCGGCCACCGTGGCTTCGCGGCACATATCCTGCAGCGTCTCGATGCCGAAACTTCCGTGCTCGCTATCCAGATAGGTCCAATGAAACCCGGCCGCGGCGAGGATGCGCGCGATGGAGGCCGATCGCAAATTCGACCAGCCGCAACCAAGCTGGAGTTTTCCTTCGGCGAGAGCCTTCTTGACGGAGTTGATTCGCATAGCGTTCCCTTATGTGGGAGGCTCAGGCCGTGAGAATGCAATGGTCCGGGCGGTCCACCTGGACATTCTCATAGAGACGGTCCACGAAATCAAGGCCGTGGCGCGCAAGGAACGGCAGAATCGAATAGAAACGCTCCTGCAAATGGCGATGCGGGTAGATCAGGTTCGCCAGATGCGCGGTTTCGGCGGCGGCGCGTTCATCGCGACGGGCGCACTCGCGCGCGGTTTTGCGCCGGATCTTCGCAAGCTGATACAGAATCTTTGCGCGGCTCTTTTCGAGCGCGGCGCCAAGAGTCAGATCGAAGGCGTCCATGTCGCTCCGCAAACGGTTCAATGCGACCGCGGTATCGCGCTCGGCGGAAGCGAGCGCGTCATCAAGCGCGGGCGGAACCAGTCTGGCGGCGATCACCGCAGCGAGCGATTCTTCGCCAGCGAGCACGTCGCCAAGCTCCAGTCCGTAGCGCGCCATCAACTTCGCGCCGCGCGCGTCGAGCACGGTGAATCCGGCACGCGGCACCATCACCGGCGTGTGCCCCAGAAGCGCGTGGTAGATCACCTGCGATTGCGCCATGTAAGCCGTTTCCGCAGGACCGAGCACGGTGGCCACGGTAGGCATCATGTAGTCGGCCACCACGGGCCGCAGCAGCGCGTTGGGCGAAAGACGTTCGGCCTGGTCGCGTAGCTCAACAGCGTTGTAACGCGCGTCGCGGCGCAACGGCAGCCGGCGTTCACCGTCCAGAAGAAACAACAGTGTGCTGTCCTGTTCTACGTGCACCTGCGCGTGGTAACCTGCCGCGGCGAGTTCCTCACCGCGCCGCGAGAGCGCGGCAACCAGATCCGGTGCGGCATCCACGGCCTTGGCCAGCAACGGCGCGGCGAGCGCGCGGATGGCCGGCTCGAGCGGATCAAGCAACAGCAGATCGTATCCGCCGAGCAGCGAACCAATGAGCGCGGCGAATGCTTCGCCAAAACAGCGGCCGTCCTGATACGCCGCAGTGACGCGTTCGGTGACCTCGTCGGCGAAGGGCAACTCACCGAGCGCACCGGCAAGTTGCGCGGCCGGATTTCCGGTGATGGGCAGGCCTCCCACCACACGCGGCGCGCCGGAGATGGCGTCGACTTCCAGACGCGCGGGACGCTGCTCGTGATTGAAAACCCACGCCGTGCGTACTTCCTCGAAATCGTGGTCTTCGGTCGCGAGCCAGAAGACGGCCACCGCCGGAAGCCCGCGTTCCGTGAGCCATCGCGCAAGTTTCGCGGCCGTGAGTGCCTTGTAGACGGTGTAGGCAGGCCCGCCAAACAGGCCCACTTGCTGGCCCGTGGTGACGACAAGCGTTCCACGGCGAGCCAAAGCAGTGAGCGCGGGATTGCCGGCGTTACGGTGCGCGAGCGCGGCGACCAGCGCGGCGCGGCGCGCATCGGGATAGTCGATGGCCGCGGCTGCCCGACGGTAGCTATCTTCGGCGCACGGAGGGTAATCGTAGAATCGCGTCACGCGATCGAAGCGGGAAAGAAAGTCCGCATAGAGCGCGCTGGGCGCGGGCAAGGCCGTAGACGAAACGCAAGCGGAACTCATCGATCAGACCAGAACACGGGCTCTTTTCCAAAGGTAACAGATGCGGACGCGCGAGTGGCTGGAAAGCGTATACTGCAACCAAATGGCGGGAGTTTACATCGCGTATCCGTTCTGCGCGCAGAAATGTACGTTCTGTAACTTCGCCTCCGGTGTATTTCCTCGCGAACTCGAACGGCGCTACATCGCGGCATTGATGGCCGAGATGCGCGCGCACCGGTGGGCCTGGACTCCCGAAACCGTTTACCTGGGCGGCGGCACTCCTAGTCTTCTGCCGGATCAGGATCTCGCGGACTTACTGACGTTGGTGCCGGGAAAACCTTGGGCGGAAGCCACCGTCGAAGCCGCGCCGGGCACTGTCACCGCGGAGCGAGCCGCGGCTTGGGCCAAGTTGGGAATCAACCGTGTGAGCCTGGGAGTGCAGTCGTTCGTCGCAGCGGAACTCAAGCGCACCGGCCGCAAGCACACGGCGGAAACAGTGGCGCGCGAAATGGCGTTACTACGTGAAGCCGGCATCTCGCGATTCAATATCGACCTGATCGCGGGGCTGCCGGCACAGACAATCGAGAGTTGGCGCGAGTCGCTTGAGTGGGTGCGTCGTTTGGAAGCGGGGCACGTTTCCGTTTACATGCTGGAAGTGGACGACGACAGCCGCCTAGGCCGCGAGATACGGCGGCACGGCGTGCGCTACGGCGCCGCGGACGCGCCGGATGAAGACCGAACCGCGGAGTTGTACGAAATCGCGATCGACGAACTAGCGCGCGCCGGCATACACCAATACGAGATCTCGAATTTCGCGCGCGCGGGCGAAGAGTCGCGGCACAATCTGAAGTACTGGCGCCTGGAGCCATATGTCGGCTTCGGCGCCGACGCGCATTCCTTCGACGGCCTCGTGCGCAGTGCGAATGCCGAGAGTCCGGCGGACTACACCGAACGCATGGCGCGCGATGGCGCGGCGGTGACCGAAACGGGACCGGCCCACTTGAGGGAAGAGAAGTTCATGGTGGGGCTACGGTTGAACGAAGGCGTGCGGCCGACGGATGAGGAATGGCAGCAGTTTCGCGAACCGGTGGAACGCTTCGTGCAGGCCGGATTGCTTGAAGTGAGCCAAGGCGTGTTGCGCCTGACACGGCGAGGCGTGTTGCTTTCTAATGAAGTATTCGAGGAGTTTCTGTGCCACTGAACGACGCGACTGAGAAGCACTGGATCGACCTGCGCAGCGATACCGTCACCAAGCCTACCGCGGCGATGCGCCGCGCCATGGCGGAAGCCGAAGTGGGCGACGACGTCTATGGTGAAGATCCGACGGTGAATCGTCTGGAGGCGCGCGCGGCCGAGATCTTCGGCAAACAAGCGGCGTTGTTTGTGCCCACCGGCACCATGGGCAACACCATCGCCATCAAGCTGCACACGCATCACGGCGAGGAAGTGATTTGCGACGCGCGCGCGCACATCCTCAACTACGAACTGTCGATGATGGCGTGGTTCGCTGGATGCGTGGCGCGGCCCATTGCTACGGAAGACGGCTTGCTCGATTGGGATCGCGTGAAGACCGAGATGCGTCCGTTGGGTCCGCATTGGGCGCCCACGGGTTTGGTGGAAATTGAAAACACGCACAACATGGCGGGCGGCACGGTGTATACGCTCGCGCGCATTGCCGAACTCTGCGACGGAGCGCACGCGCGCGGCGTGAAGGTCCACATGGACGGCGCGCGCATCTTCAACGCCTCAGCGGCTTGCGGAGAGACCGTGGCGGCACTGACATCGAAGTGCGACACGGTGATGTTCTGTCTGTCGAAAGGACTCGGCGCGCCGGCAGGATCGTTGTTGGTGGGCACCGGCGAGGACATGGCGCGTGCGCGGCTCTATCGTAAGCGGCTGGGCGGAGGCATGCGGCAAGTCGGCATTTTGGCGGCGGCTGGGCTGATCGCGCTCGATCAGATGCCCGCGCGGCTCGCCGAGGATCACGCCAACGCGCGGAGCATGGCCGAAGGACTCGCTCGAATCGACGGCATCCGCATTGACGCGAGCAAAGTGCAAACCAATATCGTGGTCTTCGATGTCGGCGATACGGGACGCACCAGCGCGGACATCAGCGCCCGGCTCAAAGCGCGCGGCGTTTTGATCAACGGCATTAACGAGCGTTGCATGCGCCTGGTGACGCATATGGACGTCAGCGCGGCCGATTGCGAGTGCGCGCTGGATGCGCTACGGGAGGCTGTCGCACAGTAAAGGACATCATGCGAAACACACTGGTCGTCTTTCTTCTTCTATGGTTATCGTGTATGTCGATGGCGGCGCCGGTCCCCATTATCTACGACACTGACATGGGCAACGACGTTGACGATGCCGTGGCTCTGGCGATTCTCCACGCGCTCGAAAGCCGCGGCGAAGCGCGCATCCTGGCGGTGACCATTACGAAAGATCATCCCGAAGCCGCGCCGTACGTGGATCTGGTGAATACTTTCTACGGCCGTGGCGGAATTCCCATCGGCATGGTGAAGAACGGAAAGACGCCGGAGGCGAGCCAGATGATTCACGTTCCGGTCACCGCGCGCGACGGCAACGGAGCGCTGCTCTATCCACGTCGCGTCGTTAGCGGCAACGACGCACCCGATGCGGTCACGGTTTTGCGAAAAACGCTGGCGGCGGCCGAGGACGGTTCGGTTGTGATCGTGCAAGTGGGGTTCAGCACCAATCTGGCGCGTCTGTTGGATTCGCCGGCCGATGCGATCAGTCCGCTCACCGGGCGAGAACTTGCCGCGCGCAAGGTGCGTTTGCTCAGCGCCATGGCGGGCCAATTCCCCACCGGCAAGCCCGAATACAACGTGCGCATCGACATTCCGGCCGCGCGCAAGGTTTTCGGTGAATGGCCATCGCCGATCGTGGCCAGCGGTTTTGAAATCGGCCTTTCGATGAAGATGCCTGCGTCGAGCGTGGAACACGACATGATGGCGTGGACCAAACACCATCCCGTGGCCGACGCGTATCGCGCCTATGCCAAGATGCCGTACGACCGGCCGACGTGGGATCCAACCGCCGTGCTGTACGCCGTGCGGCCGGAGCATGGATACTTCGGGCTGTCTGAAGCGGGCCGCATTGTGGTGCACGACGACGGACGCACAACGTTTGAAACGGCGCCGGGCGGAAGGCACCGGTATCTCACGGTGAGCGAGTTGCAAAAGGCGCGTACGCTCGAAGCCATGGTTGAGTTGACTACTCAGCCCAAGTAGTCGATTTCCATTTGGCACTCGCCGCAAAGGAAGCGCACGGCGAGGCGATGGCCATCGTCATCGAGCAACGTGAGTGGCGCGGCGGGAAGCTCGCCGCCGGTCTCAGCCGGGCACAGCCCCAACTCCTCGCGGATGCAGTAGCGCAGCGTCATGACCTTGCGGCCTCTAAGATCCGCGCCGGATTCGGCAGCGGGTTCGATGCGTTCCACTCCGTGCCTTCTGTAAAAAGCTTCGGCGCCGCGGTTCAAGACGTTGCCGAAGTAGTCGAGTTCTATTTGCACGAAGGGCTTGCTCGACGGAACGAGACGCGCTTCAGTGCGGGGACGCCGCGCCAGACGTTCCGCACGAAGCCGTTCGAGCACCGCCCGGCGCAAACCATTCAAAGTGGAAAGCGGCAGGAAAGGCGGCTGCGCGCAGTTGATAACAACGTCCGTGCAGGCGAACTCGGTGTCGCCGGTCTTCTCGAGTTGACGGCGTATATTGAGCTGCGCTCTCTCGGCATCGCGCGCGGGCTCGCACGCACCGATGAGCTCTTCGACGCAATTGCCGTCCTCGTCGCAAGCGCGCAGCGCAGTGTCTAGCGTGAAACTCACAGCGATGCGGCGTCGGGGACGGGCGCGGTCCACGGCACTGAGAAAAGCGTGGTCGTGATTACGGTGGATCAACACACCGGGCCGCAGGCCTTCGATTTTGTCGGGCGTTACAGCGTTGCCCTGCACAGCGTTCACCACGGTGCCGCGCAGTTCGCCGCTTTCGTCGAAGAAGCACAGGCCGTCGCCGGCAGTAAGCACTAGGTTTGTGTCAACGGTGAACGTGCCCACCGCGACGCTGCTCACCGTCCCGACTACTTCACCGGTCATCTTGGGCGTTGCGTGCGATGCCATACGCGCACCGCGACCGTGCAGGAAGTACGTGGTGTAGCCGCGATTGAAGGTCTTGGAAACGTCAGGCGTAAAGCCCGGATCGCTGATGCCGGAACTCGAACGCCGGTAGCCGCCCGAGCGCATGGCCTCATCCAGGCGCGCGCGGTAGTGCGCCACGACATTGGCGACATAGGCGCGGTCCTTCAGCCGGCCTTCGATCTTGAACGCCGTGACACCGGCTGAGAGCAACTCCGGTAGATGATCTGTCAGATTGAGATCGCGCAGCGACAGCAGATGCTGATCGCAAACCAGCGCGCGCCCTTCCTCGTCGAACAGTGTGTAGGCCTTGCGGCACGGCTGCGCGCATTCGCCGCGATTGCCGCTGCGTCCGCCGATGGCGTAACTGAGAAGGCACTGGCCGCTGTAGCAAACGCAAAGCGCGCCGTGCACGAAACACTCGAGTTCGATGCGCGGCACCGCGCGTCGTATGGCGCGGATCTCTTCGAGCGTCAACTCGCGAGCGAGAATCACGCGCCGGATTCCGACAGCTTCCAGGAACGACACACGTTCCGGCGTGTGGTTGTGCATCTGCGTGCTGGCGATCACGGCCATCGGCGGCAGATTGCATTCGAGCAGTCCGGTGTCCTGTATGATCAGCCCGTCGGCACCCGCTTCGTATACTTGCCAGGCCAGACGGCGGGCGGGCTCGAGTTCGGCGTCGTGCAGCAGCGTGTTGAGCGTAACGTAGACACGCGCCCAGTACCGGTGTGCGTATTCGGCAAGCCGCGCGATGTCGTCGAGCGAATTGCCGGCGGCCGAACGCGCGCCAAAACGCGGCGCTCCAATGTAGACGGCATCAGCCCCGCAGTCTATGGCGGCGCGCCCGCATTCGGAATCCCGCGCGGGCGCCAATAGTTCAACGGGGCAGCCGTCCGGCATCAACGGACCTGAACTTTCACCTCGTTGCTCGTCTTCGAACCGACGCGCAACACTAACGATTGCAGGCCCGCAGGCACATCCGACGGAACGCGCGCGTTAATCTGATTCAGGCCCGGAAAGCCCGGCGCCTGGCCGCTGAAGATCACCTCGGCGTTCTTGCCTCCAACGAGCACCTCCACCGTCGACTTGGTCCAATAGAGTCCCGACCCATCGGCGCGCAACGGGCCAAGTCCGGTCGCGTAGATTTCGAGAATCTTCGGATCCGCCGCGTTGTAGAGAATGGCGCCCAGACCACTGGCGGCATTGAAAAAGATGCCGGGCGAAATGGCCGTGGAGGTGATCTGAACCTTCGCGGATTCACCCACCGGCGTGGTCACGGAAACATCCGCGGAACCTTCAGCGATATCGTCAGGAAGCAGGAAGTTGATCTGGCTCTCGCCGATGAACACAGGGACGATACTACGGGTGTTGACGATAACGCGCGCGGCGGTGGTGGAGCCGCCCGCGAGATTCGCGCCGAAGATGCTGGCGAAGCTGCCAGGCGTGATGCCGGGAGCAAACGACGCGGCATTCACCACGGCGTTGGCGGTGAACGACGGCTTACCAAGCGCGGTGGCGACAACCGTGGTGGCGCCCGCGATGGAAATCTGAAGTTGGTTCGAAGCGTTCGCGGCCGGAGTCCAGGCAAAGCTCACGTTGCCTTTGTCGTCGGTGCTGCCCACGGCCGGATCGACGGCGCCGCCAGCCGACGCGGTGGCTGTTACGCTTACACCCGGGTAGGGCAGGTTGTTCACATCCGTCACGCGCACCACAACGGGCTTGGCCAAGGGCGCACCGGCCGTCGCGGATTGCATGTCACCGGAAGTGATGGAGATCTTCAGTTTCGATGGCGAAAGCACCTGCAACTTCGCCACGGCGGTTTCGAATGCTCCGCCGGAAACTTCGGCCGTGAGTTGATCGACGCCTTCGCGCACACCTTTGACCGTAAACGTAATGCTGGTTTGGTTCGCTGGAATCGTCACCGCAGGCGGCACCTCGATCGCACCGTTGGCGGTCGCGAGCTGTACGCTGAGCGGTTCAGTGGCCGGCTTTTCGATAGCCACACGCGCGCTGAAGGACGATCCGGCGATCACGCCGGCCGCTGGCCAGGTGGACAGCTTCAAGCTGCGGCGCAGCGTGGTATCGGCAGTGGCGCGCTCGGAAGTTGCGCGATAGTAGATTTCCTCGAAGCCCTTGCGAAAAGTCTCAACCTTGTTCAGATCCGCCTGGGAAGGCTGGCTGCCCTGCGCCACGACGAGGATGAAGCCGAAGCGGAACTTACGTTGGGAAACGGTGTGGTCGGGAGTGCGGCGGCCTTCGACCTGAATGATTTCATCGACGGTGACGTCGCGGCGGTCGCCGCTTATGTTGATACCACTTTGCGGTGCGCGACTGGCGTAAACAGTGGTATTGGTCACCAGAAACGTGGAAGGCACTTCCTCAGGTGCACGGAACCCCATCAGGTATTGGTCGAGCGGAGAGTACCCTTCTACCGTCGCGATCGTACGGAAGCGGGGCTGCGTCCCGGCCCCGTTATCCTGAATTCGATTCCCTTCCAGGAAAGACGCTTCGGAATTGAACGCGAAGTTCCAATGCGCGGTCTGCCGGCCAAGCATGGGGCGCGCGCTGGCATCATTCGGATCGCGTACGCTGGCGAAAGCCAGGAACAGATGCCCCGCTTCATGCCCAAGAACCGTGAGAGGAGTGTCTTTGCTGGTGTAGCGCGCCAACACAACCGCGTTCGGATCGTCCGGGTACTGGCTGAGCGGCCCCATATTCATGATGGATTGCAGACGGCTCGCCGATCCCACCATGCTACCCACGTCCGAGACAGGGTCGCCGTAACCGCTGCGGTTGTTTCGCAGGGTCACCTCGTAGGCCACGGCGCCGGAAGAAGCAGCGATGTCCAGATTGTTGAAGATGACCAGGTAGTCGTAGGCGTCTTCGTGCGCCTCGAAGAACTTACGCGCGGCGGTGACAATATCGACTTCCGTTACGTTGGTGTAGCGCTCCGCAATGGTGTAGGAGTACTCTTCCGAACTGCCGCCGGCGAAACTGACCAGCGCGGTGGTTCCTTGCGCCGAGCCCGGCGAGATCCCCACAACGGCTTCCAGCGTTTCGACACCGGAGTAGGCGATCTGGATGCGGCCATCGGGATAGAGGCGAATCTGAAAGGTCTGCGGCGTACCGTAGCCTCGATCCAGGTACTCGGGAACGGCCACCCAACTGACCACCACGCGCGAAGCGTCGGCAAGAACACGGACGCTATCGTTGACCTTTGCAGGGTCCATGTCGCGGAACAACGCGGCGATGCGCGGTTGACCGCCCGACATGCGCCCCAGCGAACGTTCACTCGAAGCCGCATCGCCCGAGCCGAACGTCACGTTCCCGTCGGAGTTGACGAACACCTTCTGATAGGAACTGCCGTAATAGGGGAATGCGAAAGGCAGCGCCACTTCGCGTGTGTCATCGTCACCCAGGCCGGTGAGCGGCGTGCCGGCGGTGGCAGCGGACTGGTCGTAGGTCTCTCCGCCGGTTTCGAAGCGGTACTTCGTGGCGGTTGCGGCCGTGGGTTGGAACGTAATGGTCCGGCGGCTGAGCATAAAGGTGTTCATGCGCTCCACGACGCCGTCGCCGTCTTCCATGATGACGAGGTTGCCGCTGTCGCGCGTGGCCGTACGCGTCGAAGCCGCCGCCAGACCCGCATTGCCGCTTTGGAACGCGCGCACGATGCGGGCGCGTTCCGCCTGGCGATGCAGGTGAACCGCTTCGTGCCACTTATCGCGATGCGTGCCGCAAACGGCTTGCTCCTGCCGCGCGGAGAGCGAGGAGATCAGAACGGCTGCAATCAGAAAGAAGTGGAAGGCTTTTGCCATAACAGAAGACCGGTTACTTTATTGTAGAACGGTCCGGATTGACTTCCCGCGCACCCTTCGATAGAGTAGCTTCGCGGAGGTAACGATCCTTTGAGCGGCCTGTTCTCGCAGTTCTCCGCTTTTACCGTTTTCCTTGGTATCGCGGCGGTCGGATTCGTCTTCCTGCTGGTCTCCTTGGTGCTGGGCGAGCTGTTCGAGCACTTCGGCGAAACCGCGCTCGAACACGATCACGACTTGGGACACGGGGGCCCGAGTTTCTTCAGCGCCCGCATCATGAGCGTGTTCATCACGGCATTCGGCGGGTTCGGCGCCATCGCGACCAATTACGGCTACGGCGTGCTGCCAAGTTCCGGCGTCGGCTTTGCCAGCGGTCTATTCTTCGCATCGCTCATCTATGGATTCGCGCGGTTCCTTTACGGCCAACAAGCATCGTGCGAAGTGCGGTCCAGTGACATTGTGGGCCACACGGCGCGTGTGATTGTGGCGATTCCGGCTGGAGGCGTGGGCCAGGTGCGTTGCCAGATCGGCGAGGATCTCATGGACAAGATTGCGCGCGCATCCGATGGCGGCGCGATCCCGGAGAACACCGCGGTCAAAGTGGAAACGGTACTCGGTGAAATCGTGGTAGTCAGCCGCCAATAGGTTACTTCCTTATCGGGAGGATTCCATCATGCTCAGTGAAATCAGCCGTCTGTTGTTGCCGTTCATCGTGTTGTTTGTGGTGCTGGCGCTGTTCATCGCGGCGGCATTGTTCAGCCGAAATTACCTGAAAGTCGCGCCTAACTGCGTGGCCGTGCTCAGCGGCCGCAAACGTAAACTTTCCGACGGACGCATCGTCGGCTATCGCATGGTGCGCGGCGGCGCGGCGCTGCGGATTCCGCTGCTTGAGAAGGTGGACTACCTCTCGCTGAACGTACTGACCATCCCGCTCGAAATCAAGCGCGCATACACGTTGAAGGGCGTGCCGGTGTCGGTGAAAGCCGTGGCCAACGTGAAGATCCGCGGCGACGAAACCAGCCTGCATGCAGCCGCCGAACGATTTCTGCAAATGACGCAGGATCAGGTGCAGCGCGTCATCTTCCAAACGCTCGAAGGCCACCTGCGCTCCATCCTGGGCACGCTGACGGTGGAGGAAGTGAACAGCGACCGCGGCAGCTTCGCGCAGAAGCTGACGAGCGAGGCGGCAGTGGATCTGGAGAAGATGGGCATCGGCGTGGATGTGCTCACCATTCAAGAGATCAGCGACGAAGAAGACTATCTGAACGCGTTGGGGCGCCGACGGACGGCGGAAGTGAAGCGCGACGCAATTATCGGTGAGGCGGAAGCCAATCGCGACGCCAAGATCAAATCCGCTCAGGCGTTGCAGGAGGGCGAGCGCGCGCGTTTGGACGCGGAGGCGGAAATCGCGCAGGCGCAGCGCGACCTGGCGATCCGGCAGGCGCAGTATCAGGCCGAAGTGGAATCGGAGAAAGCCAAGGCCGCTCAAACCGGGCCGCTGGCCGAAGCGCGCGCCAGGCAGGGCGTGGTAGCCGAACAGGTGAAGGTCGAGCGCACGCGCACTCAGGAGATGATCTCCGTGCAGGAGCAGGAGGTCTCACGCCGGCAGAAAGAGTTGGAGGCCACCGTCATCAAGCCGGCGGACGCCGAACGCCAGGCCGCCATTGTGCGCGCCGAAGCGGCCAAGTTGGCGGCGGTGTTGGAGGCCGAAGGCAAACGCTCCGCCTTGATCGCGCTGGCCGAAGCCGAGCAGGAGAAACTGCGCAAGGAAGGCGCGGGCCGCGCCGCGGCGATTGAAGCCGAAGGTCGCGCCGAAGCGGCGAAGGTAGAAGCGTTGGGATTGGCGCAGGCCAAGGCTATCGAAGCTCAGGGCACCGCCGAAGCCACGGCGATTCTGAAGAAAGCCGAAGCCTGGCAGCAGTTCAACGAAGCCGCGCGGTTGCAGACCATCCTGGAGAAACTGCCGGCCATCATTCAATCGTCGGCGAGTATCTTCGGCGCCGTGGCGGCGCCCATGGGCAACATCGACAAGGTGGTGGTCATCGACCAGGGCGGCGGCGACAGCGGACAAGGAGGCGTGGCGCGGCTGGCCAAAACCGCGCCTTCGGTGGTGTTCAATTTTCTGGAACAACTGGAAGCGTTGGGTATCAACGTCCCGGCACTGATTGAGAAGCTCGGCGTCAACAGCGCTGAAAAGCCAGGGACAGAACACTCTGCCCCCGATGGGAATCGTTGAAACCGTGGAGTTTCTCACGCGAGGGCGGAGCAGTCTGTCCCTGGCTTTTTCAGCAGCCGGCCAGACGCGCCGCGCTACACCCAAACCTTATCCAGCGGCATGCCGCGCTTGCACAGATCGCAGTTGGCGGCGTCGGTGTAGTACATCGCGTCGAGCTTCGCCAGATAGTAGAAAGGCAGCGAGCCGAAATTGGGCGTTTTGGGCGTGGGCTGATAGATGACCACGGCCAGCGCCACCACCTCAGCGCCGTTAGATTCGACAAGCGCCTTCAGCTCGGTGAGTTTCTTCCCGGTACGGAGGATGTCGTCAACCAGCAGCACCTTCTCACCAGGGGTTTGCTGGAGGTACTGGCGGAAGCGCATGGGCTGATCCATCTCCTCACGCTCGGCCCAATAAACCTGGCGCGCACGAAGCGCTTCAGTGAGGCCGTAAGCCACGGGCAGGCCTCCGGTGGCGGGAGCGACAACGCTCAATTCCGGGATCATGGCACGCAATTCGGCATTGGCTCGCAGCAGGCGGCTCAAACCCACACTGAGCGTCTTGGCATGCTGATAGTAACGCATGGCCAGCGCTACCTGCAGGTACTCGTTCGAGTGCAGGCCGTTGGAGTATTCGAAATGCCCTTCGCGCAGAGCGCCGGTGTCGCGCAGCAGCGCTACGACCTCGTCATGAGTAGGTACCAGATTCATGGCTTAATGAGCTCCTTTCCCAGTGAGGACATGTGGCACGGTGCGAAGCAGGATCTTCCAGTCCAGCCCGAGCGACCAGTTGTCGATGTACTCCATGTCCAATTTCATCCACGTCTCAAAGTCGAGCGAATCGCGGCCCGCCAAGGCCCACAGGCAGGTTAGCCCGGGCCTCATGCGCAGCCGTCGCCGCTGCCACCGCTTATATTGTTCCACTTCTTCGGGCACGGCGGGGCGCGGCCCCACCAGGCTCATGTCGCCGCGCAGGACGTTCCAGAATTGCGGCCATTCGTCGATGGAAAACTTGCGCAACCAGCGTCCGATGGGCGTCAGTCGCGGGTCGCGAGGGATCTTGAAGGCCGTCTGGCGCTCGTTGAGATGTTCGAGCGACGCTTTCATCTGTTCGGCGTTCTGACACATCGAGCGGAACTTGTAGAGCGTGAAGCGCCGTCCATTCAGGCCGCACCGCATTTGACGGAAGATCGCCGGCCCAGGCGAAGTCAGCCGCACCAACGCCGCCACCGCCGCGAAGACCGGCAGCATGATGGCGAGAGCGACGGCTGACAGCACCACGTCGGTGGCCCGCTTGATCATGAGCAGAATCTCGTCGTGCGGCGTGGCCGAGAAGGTGAGCATCGGGTAGTGCGCCAGCCGTTCGAGATAGATCTTGCTGTTGACGTGCGGGAAGAAGTCCACCAGGATGCGCGTGCGCACGCCTTCTTCGTCGCACAGCAACAGGGTATCTTCAATGCCGGGCAACTTCTCGCCTTCGACGGCTACTAGAATCTCGTCGATCACGCGCGTGCGCAGCAGGTCCGGCAACTGGCTCAGCGGGAAGACACGGTGTTCGGATACCAGGCGCAGTGTACCGGGCGCGGCATCCGGCTCCACGGAAAGGAACCCCACCAGGCGCGCGCCGAAGTCGGCCGAACGTTCAATGGCCTCGCCCACGCGCCGCGCGCTCTCTCCAGTGCCTATGACCATCATGTGCTGCGGTTCGGTGAGGCTCGCGCGCAACTTGGTGCTCATCCGCACCGCGATCAACCGGAACAGTGTGATGAGCACACAAGCGTACGTGGCGAACAACGCCATGAAGACGCGGCTCAGGTCCAAACGCAGCATGTACTGATAGAGCACCACCGCGATGCCGCCGGCAAAGGCCTGGCGGAAGCTGTCGGCCACCAGCGTGAGCGGGCGCGCGGACTCCAGACGATCGTAAATGCCGAACCACTGTGCGATCAGCAGCCAGACGGGAATACTGAAACTGAGCAGCAGTACTTTGGTCGGCGTCAGCAGATAAAAGACATGCTCGAAAGGCAGGTCGAGACGCGTATGGTAGGCCGCTTGGAAGGCGATCAGCAGAAGCAACACGTCGGCCAACCCGAACAGAAATCGCAACTTGCGCCGGCGTCTGCTGAACACGTCCGCGACTTAGGATAACACGCCCCGATGCGCGCGAGTCTCGGAAGGTGTATATATGGCTAGCGGGAGGAGACACCTAACATGGTGATCCGAAAAGAGGACGCTCTCGAGTACCACTCGCATCCGGCGCCCGGCAAGGTTTCCACCGTACCTACCAAACCGTGCCGTACCCAGCGGGATTTGAGTCTGGCATATACTCCGGGCGTTGCCATGCCATGCCTCGAGATCCAACGGGATCCGAGCCTGGCTTATAAGTACACGTCGAAGGGCAACCTGGTGGCGGTGGTCAGCAACGGCACCGCCGTGCTGGGTCTTGGCAACATTGGAGCGATTGCGGGCAAACCCGTAATGGAGGGCAAGGGCGTACTGTTCAAGCGCTTCGCCGACATCGATGTGTTCGACATCGAACTCGCGACCGAGGATCCCGAGGAGATCATTCGCGCCTGCCAGTTGATGGAACCTACCTTCGGCGGCATCAATCTGGAAGACATCAAGGCTCCGGAGTGCTTCTACATCGAAGAGCGGTTGCGCGAGTCCATGCGCATCCCGGTGATCCACGACGATCAGCACGGCACGGCCATCATCAGCGGCGCGGCGTTGATCAACGCCCTCGAACTGATGAACAAACCGATCGAACGCGCACGCATCGTCTTTTCCGGCGCGGGCGCCGCGGCGCTGGCCACCGCCGCGCATTATGTGCGGCTGGGAGCGCGGCGTGAGAACATCATCATGTCCGACATCCTCGGCGTTGTGTACAAAGGGCGCACCGAGGGCATGAACCCTTACATGGAGCGCTTTGCCGCTGAAACCAGCGCGCGCACGCTCACCGAAGCTCTGCGCGGCGCGGATGTATTCGTGGGCTTGTCGGCCGGCAACATCGTCAAACCGGAGATGCTGCGCGAGATGGCGGAGAACCCCATCATCTTCGCCATGGCGAACCCCGATCCCGAAATCCCCTACGATCTGGCGGCGGAAGCACGCCCCGACGCCATTGTGGCCACCGGCCGCTCGGACTTTCCGAACCAGGTGAACAACGTCCTCGGCTTTCCATTTATCTTCCGAGGCGCGCTGGACGTTCGCGCCACCGCCATCAATGACGAGATGAAACTGGCGGCCACGCGCGCGCTGGCACGCCTGGCCAAGGAAGACGTGCCCGATTCGGTGCGGCGCGCTTACGGCGTAAACCATATGGAATTCGGGCCGCGCTACATTATCCCGAAGCCCTTCGATCCGCGCGTGTTGATCACCGAGGCCGCCGCCGTGGCCCAAGCCGCCATGGACAGCGGCGTGGCTCAGCAGCCGGTGGACATCGAGGAATACAAGGACCAGTTAGACCGGCGGCTGGGCAAGGTCCACGAAATCACGCGCGTCATGATTCACAAGGCGCAGCGCGCGCCCATGCGCGTCGTGTTTCCCGAAGGCGAGCACGAGAAGATCCAGCGCGCCTGCCAGATTCTGCTCGACGAGAACATCGCCCGGCCCATTCTACTTGGCAACGAAGCCAAGATCCGCAGGCGCGCCGAGGAACTGCACCTGCACCTGGAAGAGGCCACCATCATCGATCCGGAAACGTCGCCGCGGCGTGCCCTGTATCGCGAAGAGTTGTTCAAGTTGCGCCACCGCAAAGGCGTGACACACAACGAAGCCGCCGAAATCATTCAGAACCGCAACATCTTCGGCTCGATGATGGTGCGGTTGGGCGATGCCGACGCGCTCATCGGCGGTTTGACAGAGCACTACCCCGACACGATACGCCCCGCGCTGCAAGTGCTGAGTGTGCGCGCGGGTCTGCGCAGAGTGGCGGGACTCTACGTGCTTATCACGCCGAAAGGACAGATCTACTTCCTGGCCGATACCACGGTGAACATTGAGCCGACCGCCGAGGATCTGGCGGAAATCGCCATCGAAACCGCGGAGATCGCCCGCCGCTTCGACGTCGAGCCGCGCGTAGCGATGTTGTCGTTTTCCAACTTCGGCAGCACGCGTCATCCGCTGGCCGAGAAGATGCAGCGTGCGACGGAGTTGGTGCGCGCGCAGCGGCCGGACCTGATGGTGGACGGTGAGATGCAAGCTGACACCGCCGTTACACCGGAGATCATCGACGAGACCTATCCGTTCTCACGCCTCAAGGGCGGCGCCAACGTGCTTATCTTCCCGAACCTCGAAGCCGGCAACGTGGCCTACAAACTGCTGATGCGCATCGGCGGCGCCGAGGCCATCGGCCCCATTCTGATGGGCCTGTCCAAGCCCGTACATGTATTGCAGCGCGGCGCCGAGGTCAACGAGATCGTGAATATGACGGCCATCGCCGTGGTGGACGCGCAGGAAGCCACCGTCAAGCGAGCCCGAGTGTAGATAGGATGGCAGCGGCATCCACCGCGCGCACGACAACGTCGGTGCGCATGCCAGTGGGATCTGTGCGTTCATCGAACGCCTGAAACAAGGCCATCTTGGCGACGGCGTAGCGCTCGTTGCCGGCCAAAGCGCGGCCCCAAGAGCTTTCCGTGGGCGCAAGCGACGACACCGGCACAATCACCTTCACCGGCATGCCTGTACCGGGACCGGCGGAAACGTCGAAGACGTATTCGGTGGCATCCCCACCTTGATGCCGTGACGCGCGGCTGCCTAGAAAACGGTATTGGTAAACGTAGCCGCTTTGAGCCGCATAGGTTTTCAGGCGCGGCGTGGGCGCGCCGCCATGCAGTTTGGACTTGCGGCGTCCCAGCCAGTTACCCAACCACCCGCGCGCCATGCGCCCATAATAGCAGCGGCGCGCGCGAGGAAACGCGATACAATCACAACACGGAACGCTATGACGGTGTGGGGGGCCTTACCGGTGTTCGTACTCGGCGCCGCGCTGTGCGCGGCCCAGGAGGGGCCCGCGCCGACGTCCATCGAAAATAAGGGCCAGCCGATGCGTCTGGATTTCCGCTGCGGCGAAGAGGACATCCTCCACTTCGGCCTGACCTGCGACGCGCTGGATCCCTGCCTGATCTATCTTGAACTCGCATCGGTGGAATCGGTGGGCACCCGTATTTTCATCACCGGCAACTTTCACACTTCGTCGACCACGCTCGCCTCGCTGTTGCTGGTCTCAGAGGATGGCGGGCGCAGTTGGCGGGAACCGCACGAGCGCATACGCGGCGCGGTGCTCGATCAAATGCAGTTCCTGGATCTCGAGTATGGATGGGTGAGCGGGCAAACGCTGAACCCGCTGCCGCGCGATCCATTCCTTCTCGCCACCAGCGACGGCGGCAAGAGTTGGCTGCGGCGGCCAGTCTCGGGCGAGCCAAAGGTCGGCGCGATTCAGCAGTTCTGGTTCACTTCACGCAACGCCGGCATGCTGCTGGTGGATCGAACGCAGACCGGCGAAGGCGGCATGCGCTATGAGCTATACGAAACCATGACCGGCGGCGGCAGTTGGGCGATGAAGCGAGCCAGTGCCGTACCCATTCAAGAAGCGCGTGCGTTTCCGGAATCGCGCGATACCGGGTGGAGACTGCGCGCCGACGCAGTCACCCGCGGTTATCGCCTGGAGCGCCGCGAGGGCGAGCGTTGGACGACGGTGGCCACTTTCCTTATCGCCGCCGGCGAGTGCAAAATAAAGGAGCAGCCTTTGTCCGAGCCGGCGCCGCCGCCCGATCAGCCAGTCTTTCAGATTCCGTCACGTTCAGGAGCGGAGAAATCCCGGCGGCCGATCAGGTAAGATGGAGGTTCGCTTCCGTATCTCTTGAATACCACGACCACACCTCCGACGGCCGCAGTGCGCGGCTCCCATAGCCGGCGCTCGGCGCTGTTGGTGTTCGCTTGTACGCTCCTCGGCGCCGGCGCGCAAGTGCTGATCAAGACTGGATCCGACGCGCTGGAGCACCCAAGCGTGTGGCAGATGCTCACCAGTCCCTGGCTGTTGAGCGGCTACAGCTTGTACGCCATCAACACGGTGCTGCTGGTGCTCGCGCTAAAACACGGCCAGCTTTCGCTGCTTTACCCGGTGATTTCGCTCACTTACGTGTGGGTCACGATTCTGTCGGTTGTGGTCTTTCACGAGGTGCTGAATCCCTACAAACTCGCGGGCATCGTACTGATTGTCGTGGGCGTGGGTGTGCTCGGATTGAACGGGAGGAAACAGTGAAGACGCCCGTGTCGAGCATGTTGCTGATACTGGTGGCCTCGCTGTTCGGCTCGTTTGGCGCGGCGTTTCTGAAGTCCGGCGCCGAGCGCCTGCAATTCAGCTTTGGAGCGTTGATCAGAAACTACTATCTGGCGGCGGGCATTGGGCTATTTGTATTTTCGAGTTACTTCTTCGTGCTTGGCGTGCGGGAAGGCGAACTCAGCGTGCTGTATCCGATGGTTTCGCTCGGTTACCTCTGGACGCTGTTTCTGTCCCGCATCTTCTTTGGCGAACCGTTCACGCGGGGAAAGATCGTGGGCCTGGGGCTGGTGCTCGCCGGGATTGCGATGCTGGGACTGGGAAGCCGCTAAAGAGGTTCAGACGCGATCGCGGGTTAGGTCTCGAATCTCGCTGAGCGTCTGACCCGTTTCTTCCTGGATGCGCACCTGCAAATCAAGCAACCGTTGACCGGCCTTGGTCAACAGAACGCGGCGGCCATTGCGCTCGAACAGACGGCGTCCGACCTCCGCTTCCAGCACCCGGATCTTGCGATGGATCGCCGAGCGCACAATGCCCAAGTGCTTACCAGCACCCTCGTAGCCACCACATTCCGCAACCGTTCGCAGCAGTTCCAACTGATTTAGATGCATTGCCCGCAATCTCCAGATCAAGATGATTCACACGGGTGGATCGTCCGCCATGTCTCCGGGTTTGCGAACCAAGCGCGCCGCACTACTCAGCCAAACAATACTCCCCATCGAGAACACGACACACTCCCCGCTTGCGAGTGCGAAGGTACAGTCTACGGCCAACGCGAGAAATGAACAATTCGAATGTTTGAAATGAATCTGTCAACGGTTCTGACAGATTCCCGAGTCGCGGAACTGTCCTTGACGGCGCCGCCGGATGGGAGTGTAATCGAGGTATAGCCGCCGCGACCGCGGCGCTGCATCTGGGGGAGGAAGCCGGCTCGAGGAGCCGGTTCGCCAACATCTTTCACCGATCCGTCAGAGGAGGATCCATGGCTGTAAAGAGAACCATCGCTGTTGTGGGAGCAACTGGGGCGCAAGGCGGCGGATTGGTCCGCGCCATCTTGAACGACGCCAGCGGTAGTTTCGCGGTTCGCGCTCTAACTAGAAACGTGAACTCCGCCAAGGCTCGCGAGTTGGCCGGCCTTGGCGCGGAAGTGATTGAAGCGGATATCGATGACGTGGAGAGCATCAAACGCGCGTTCCGTGGAGCGTACGGCGCCTTCTGCGTCACCTTCTTTTGGGCGCATTTCTCGCCGGAACGCGAGTTGTCGCAGGCCGCCGCAATGGCCTATGCGGCGCGCCACGCCGGGCTTCAGCACGTGATCTGGAGCACGCTGGAAGATACGCGGAAGTGGGTGGCGCTCAACGACAACCGCATGCCCACGCTGATGGGCAAATACAAAGTGCCGCACTTTGACGCCAAGGGTGAGGCCAATCACATCTTCAGCGACCTGGGCCTGCCGGTGACGTTCCTGTTAACGTCTTTCTACTGGGACAACTTCATCCACTTCGGCATGGCGCCCAAACGGATGCCGGACGGCACGCTGGCGCTCACTATGCCGATGGGCGATAAGAAGCTCCCCGGCATTGTGGCCGCCGACATCGGCAAGTGCGCATACGGCATCTTCAAACGAGGGCGTGAGTTCATCGGCAAGACCGCCGGCATTGCCGCCGAGCACCTGACTGGCAAGGAGATGGCCGAGTGCTTCGCGCGGCGCTTCGGCGAAGTGGTGCGCTACAACGCCATCACTCCGGAGGAGTATCGCAGCCTGGGCTTTCCCGGCGCGCAGGACTTGGGCAACATGTTCCAGTTCAAGCGCGACTTCGAGCGAACATTCTGCGGGGCGCGCAGCGTGGAACTGTCGCGCGAGTTGAATCCGTCCATCGAAAGCTTTTCGGCCTGGCTCGCGCGCAACAAGGACACGATTCCAATCGACCGGCAAGCAGCAACAGCCTGACAATCACGGCTGGCGGCGGCGGTTAGAGATGACTCCACAAGGACCGTTCGCCGTTTTCGTGCGCTTCGCGCCGTTCGTCCAGGTACTTGCGGACGCTGCCGGCCGCACCCAAAGCGATGGTGAGCGCGACGCATAGCACCGCGCCGCCAATCAGGATGACGAACGCCGTGAGGAAGACGCCTCGGGCGAAGTTCATTTGATCCGCCACGACAACCACCGCCACGAAGTGGATGAGAATCCGCACGAGCGCGGCTAACCTGCGCGGATGCGGTAGTCCTTCGTTCACGCTCCAGACGAGCATACTTCGGCCCAGGAACTGGCTGAGCCACGCTCCCGCGAGCAGAATGGCGCCGCTGGCGAGCAATTTCGGCAAGAGGTGAACAAAACCGTCCGTGATCTGAATCGTGAGGCCGGTATTGAACACGCTCAGCCCGAGCAGCGCACCGCCAATCAAAACGCCCCAGTAGACGGTCTCAGCTACAATGCGCGTGGCCCGCAGGCGGCCCGAACGGTCGATCATCAGCGCGAGTCCGCTTTGGCGCAGAAATTTGTCGATGGTGAGACCTTTGAAGATGCGGTAGATCACCCAACGGAACGCCGCCGCGAGCGCCCACGCGCCCAGCATCAGAATGGTCGCCGCCAACAGTGCGGGAAGGTATGCGGTTACGTGGGAATGCAGACGCTCCATGGCGTCTTCAAGCACTTTGCGTAAAGTTTCAGTCATGGCGTTACCACCTCACGATCCGGATCCGCCGCGGCTACGCTGCCGGCGAATCCATTCCATTGCGCGCGCAAATACGGTTTCCATTTCTCGAAGGTACGGCAAAGGCTTTCGATCTTCATTTCGACTTCGGCTGGGCGCAAGTCGTGCGTCTCGACCACGAAGCTCGCCACGCGCGCCAGATAGAGCGGCGTAAGGGAACGCAACAAGTGACCGCGCGATAGCGGATGCCTTCGATGCGCGCAGGCAAAGTCGTATACCACGCGCGCCCACAGGTCGTCATCCAGCGCCAGCACATCTTCATTCCGGGTCTCGCGGCTTAAAGCGCGCACGCGGGCCAGCGCCTCCGGCGACAGCGCCAATTCCCAAAGTTCGCCCAACTCGTCGCACCCGTTCTGAAATGCCTTGACCATCCGCGCAACATCCACCGCGATCGGGTCGAGGCCCACGTCGAATCGGAATCCGAACAGTTCCACCGGGCGGGCGCCGTCGCGATCCCGCCACACCGGCTCATACTCCTGCATCAGCGCGAACACGCTACCCACCACCTGCTGCAGCATGGCGCTCAGGTCCGAACTGGGGTCCTTGGCGTCGTGCAGTTTCGCGCCCAGAAAGCTCTGGCAGACGCGGAAGCCTTCGGCGATGGCGATCGTCGTCATCCAGATGTCGATGCCGTAACGCGCCACGTCGGTCTCCCAATCGTCGCGCTCCAGATATCGGGTAATCAGACGCGCCGAGATGCCGAACTCTCCGCCGATTGGCTGGCGCACACTCAATCCATAAAGCGCCCGGGTCAACGGGTAGACGATGCTGTTGGTGATCGTCCCGTCGTACTTGTGGCGGTGATAGTAAGGCGCGACGAAATCGTGGTTGGCGAAGAGCACCGGACGCACCAACAAGTCGATCCACTCGGGCGTGATCGAGCGCAAGTCCGAGTCCACCACCGCGCATGCCTTGGCGCCCAGCGCCGAGGCCAGTTGAAAAATCAGGCGGAAGGCGCTGCCTTTTCCCGGAACGCCGTGGTAGGGAAACGACAGGCGGTGCGCGCCGCCGAGCGGCGTGTCGAGCAGCAGCAGGTGGCTGTCTTCCACGCGCGCCGAAATGACCGCCTCGCGTGTCGAATCGGTCGACCCGCCATCGGAATTGATCACCACAGCGGTGAGTTGCGGGAAGTACTTCGCCAAACCCGCGTAGGCGGCCTGAACCACGTGCGCGATGGTGCGCTCGTTGTTGAAACTCGGAATACCTATGACGATATCGGCCTGACGGATCATCTCCGCCGCGCGGCGCGCCTCATCAGGAAGTGCCGGAGTGGCCAAGTAGACTCCTTTGCGCTATGCGGTCCAAGCCAGAGTTTGGCGAGCCTGGCGGTCCACGGTCTCGCCCAGCAGATCGAAGAACTCCGGGATCGCCGCGAGCACGCGGTTCCAATTAGGGATGAGCGGCAGTCCTAGCGGATCGCTCACGAAATCCTCGGCCGCCGCGTTGAGGCTTTGCGCGAAAACGTGCACGGCGGCTTCTTCGGCGTTGCGGTCGAACTTCAAGCCGTTCAACATCGCGTCGGCGTAATAGCGGGAGATGGTGTCCTGCGCCATGCGTACGTAGCGGACACTCAAGCTGCGGAAATGCTCAACGCCGAACACCACGCCTTCGGCGGCCAGCGTCCGGAACAACGACTTGGCAATGTCGGTGGCCATGCGGCGTAATCCGGTCGAAGCATCGTCGGCCGACAGCGCCTGGTGCTTGTGTTCGTAATTGTCGGTAAGGTCCACCTGGCACGTGCGCGACACGGCGCAGTTGCGGAACACCTCCGCGAGCACGCCCACCTCCAACCCCCAGTCAGCCGGGATGCGATTCACCCGCGCCAGATTGATGTCCATGGCGAACTCTCCGGCCAGCGGATACCGGAAGCTGTCCAGAAACTGCAAAAATAGGGCGCTCGGAGCCATGCCTTCGAGCGCCCGGACAAGGGGGGTGAGGAACAAGCGAGTGACTCGGCCGTGCATACGGTCGGTGGTCCGTGCGTAATAGCCTTTTGAGAACTCGAAACCCAGGTTGGGATGCGCCACCGGATAACAGAGGCGTGCCAGAAGTTGCCGGTCGTAGTTGACGATGTCGCAGTCGTGCAGCGCGATGACGTCCACATCGCGCTTCGCCAGCAGATAGCCGTAAGCCATCCAGCAGGAACGGCCCTTGCCATTGCCACCCGCTGAAAGGCCGCGCTCTTCCAGCAGCTTCAGCAGATTCGTGACGCCTTCCGACTCCATCCACAGCACGGTGACCGGCGTGTAGAAGTCCTTGAAGAAATCGCGCGCGCGCCGGTATTGCTCTTCGCTGGCAAGGCCCAGCGCTACTACAATGCGCTGCAAATAGCGAACAGACTTCAGTTCGGCCACAATGCGCTGCATGGCCAGCGTTTCGAATTCGCTGTAAAGCGCCGGCAAAACCAACCCGATGGGGCGAGTGTGGCTGAACTTGTCGAGGTCGGCTTCCAACCGCTCGATGTTGTTTGGCTTCAACCGATGAAGAGTGGTGACAACTCCGGTCTGGAAAAAGTCCGCCATCGCTCGTCCTCCTGGTTCGAGCGTACGCGGAAACTCGCAGGCGACCCATCCCCCGGACACACCAAGGGCACACAGAAGACGCCGTAGCCGCCGAAAGAGGTCAGCGCCGTGCCACTACAGCTCTAACTTGCAGTGCAGGATCTCTTCCCGGCCTTCGCGGTTGGCTTTGGCGATGACGGTG
>CAZDIZ010000060.1:0-4973 GCA_964505625.1 uncultured Solibacteraceae bacterium
TTGGCTGTGAGGTTAGAAGTAGAACTTCAGGCCGAACTGCATCTCGCGCGGCGCGGAGGCCGAGAAGATCTTGCCGAAGTTCGGGTTGGTGATGTCGGTGGTGCTGGGTGCGCTGAAATTCGGCGTGTTGGTGAAGTTGAAAAACTCGGCACGGAACTCGACGCGGTATTTCTCGCCGAAGCTCGTGCTCTTACTGGTGACCAGGTTTGCCGAACGAATTCCCGGCGCGGTCAGCACGTTGCGTCCGGAGTTGCCGAACGTGTAGGCTGCCTGCTTCTGGAACGCCGTGCTGTCCCACCAGCGGTCGATGGTCGGGTTGTCGACGTCGCCGCGACCCACGCGGTTCGGACGGTCCGTATTGTCGGGCACGTTGTCCGGGTTGCCGGAAACCGACGGGTTGGACGGCATGCCGCTGGCCAGCGTGAGCAGCGTACCCACGCGCCAGCCTTCAATCAACTTCGAAACCACGCCGGTCGTACCCGCGCCGAAGCGCTTGCCCTTGCCGAACGGAAGCTCGTAAATGGCGTTGGCGTTGAAACGATGCTTCTGGTTCTGACTGGAGAGCGCGTTTTCAGCCGCCAGGTTGTTGATGTCCTGCTGGCAGCAGATGTCCTGCGTCCAGCCGAAGTCCATGTTCTTGGCGAACGTATAGCTCGAAAACAGCGTGACGCCGTGGCTCATGCGTTTTTCGATCGATGTCTGCAGCGAATGGTAGTTGGACCAACCGTCGCTTTCATACGAACGGATGCGGGCGAACTGATTATAGATACGCCGCACCGAAGCCGCGCCCGCCGCCGGCGGCAGTTGGTTGCGCACCAGGTGCGTATCCAGGTGCACACCTTTGTTGCCGACGTAGCCGGCTTTGACGATCACCGACGGCGCCACTTCACGCTGCACCTCGGCCATCCACTGCATCACGCGGCCATTGCGGAACCCGCGGTCGGCGTTCATGGTGAAGATGCCGAACTGCGCGGTCTTCAGGAAGCTCGTGTCGCCACCTAGGTTCCAGGACAAATTCGGAATACCGGTCGAGCCGGTGTTGTCGATGCGCAACTGGAAGGGCGGCGAGTTGCCCGTGTTCTGTTCGGAATTCATCTCCGGAGACAGGAAGAAGAAGCCGGAGCCGGCGCGCAGCACCGTTTTGTTGGAGCCGAACGGTCGCCACGCAAAACCCAGGCGCGGTCCGAAACTGGCGTAGGCCGGATCGTACATCGTTTCGCTGTCGAGCTTGCGAACCTTGATGTCGGGCCGCACGTCGGTGTAGAACGTCCCGAGATTGGCGTTCGACGGGAACACCAGCGTTCCGGTGGAATGATCGAACGCGGAGAGTTGGCCTCGAGCGTCCTTCACCGGCATGTTCAGTTCCCAACGCATGCCCATGTTGACGGTGAGATTCGGCGTGGCTTTCCAGTCGTCCTGCGCAAACAGGGCGTAGCTTTGCCGGCGCGGGTAGATGATGCCCGCGTTGAGCGAAGTCAGCGTGGAGGAAGGCGCGCCCAGCAGGTACTCGGCGAAGCCGTTGCCGGTGTACATACCGTTGAAAGTGAAGCTGCCCTGCAAGGCGGAAGTCTGCAAGACGTTCGCTTGGACACGCCGCGCTTCGCCACCGAACTTGATGGTGTGCGCGCCGCGCGCCATGGTCATGCTGTCCTGCAATTGGTAGGTATTCATGCGGCGAACGCGTGTGGACATTTCGCCGACGGTGACGAAACCGGTGCCGGTACTGAAGCCGATCGATTCAGGGAACCCAACGTGCA
The DNA here is from genome assembly GCA_964505625.1 of uncultured Solibacteraceae bacterium. GTDB lineage: Bacteria > Acidobacteriota > Terriglobia > Bryobacterales > Bryobacteraceae > JAJFUV01. Next base: position 1,758 of record CAZDIZ010000060.1, read on the forward strand.
GAGGGTTGGCGCTTACGCCTTTAATACCGGCTTGCGCGGCGATCGGCGTTCCGTTGTTCTGTCCGAAGGCGTCCTGGATGAAACGGTTGTAGGAAACGGCGAACACGTTGAGGCTCGAACTGGAAATCAGATGCGTCCAGTTGATGGTGGCGCCGTGGGAGCCTTCCGAGTTGCGCGTTCCACCGGCCTGCGGAATACTGCCGGAACTGAAGTTGTTGGTGTTGTTGATGGCGTAGCGGCCGTAGATCGAATCGCGGTCGGAGAACCGGTGGTCGATCTTGATGATGCCCAAGTCCACGTCGTTGGTGAGCGGCAGGCTGGCGTAGTAGTTGTTGCGGCTGCCGGCGGGCATGTTCGGAAGCGGATAGTAGGCGAGCAGGTTCTTGGCCACCGACGTGATGCGGCTGGACGGAATGATGTTTCCGGCGAAGGGCACGCCACCGGCGTAGGGATCCTTCACCGCGGCGGTAAACGAAGAGAGGTCGCCGGCGCGCTGTGCTTCGGTCGGCACGTTGACGTTCGAAACCGAACGACGCCGCTGCCGCGTACCGTCGTAGTTTACAAAGAAGAACGTCGAGTTGCGCTTGATGGGACCGCCCAACGAACCGCCGAACTGGTTGCGGGCCAGAGCCGGCTTGGACTGCGCGAAGAAATTCCGCGCGTCGAAGTTGTCGTTGCGGAGAAACTCGAACGCCACGCCGTGCACGTCGTTGGTGCCGCTCTTGGTGACGATGCTCACCACGGCGCCGCCGCCGCGGCCGTACTCAGCCGGATAAAGACCGGTCTGCACCTTGAACTCCTCCACCGCGTCCACCGACGGTGCAATCGCGAACTGGTTCTGATAGCTCTCGTTGTTGTCGGCGCCGTCCAGCATGAAGTTGTTGCTCTTGGTGTAGAGGCCGTTGGCGCTGATGGCGATGCCCTGCTGCGATGCGCGCGGATCGCCGGCGCGCCCGCCGTTCACGCCCGGACCAAGCAGCGCGAATTCCAGGAACTGGCGTCCCTTCAGCGGCAGATCGACCACGCGCTTGTTTTCGATCACGTAGCCGACCGTGGTATTGCCGGTCTCAAGCATCGCGGCGTTGGCCGCGACTTCGACCGACTCAGCTACCGTGCCGACCTTCAAGCCGAAATCCAGGCGAGCCGATTGCTGCACGGCGAGATGGATGTTAGTGCGTGTCTGCGCCGCAAAGCCCGTGGCTTCCACCGTCAAGCGATAGTCGCCTGGTTGTAGCTGCGTGATTACGTAATAGCCGGCTTCATTGGTGGTGGTTTTGCGTTCCACTTGTGTGGCCTGGTTAGTGGCGGTCACATTCGCCCCGGCGATGACGCCGCCGGACGGGTCCGTGACACGGCCGGTGAGTTCCGCCGTTTGCGCCCACATCGCGGCGCAGGCAAGCAGAACCAGACAGAGTAGCTTCCGTGTGGTTTTCATCACTTGACTCGAATCCTCGCAAGATAGATTGCAGTGTTTTGTTCGTGAGAACTGTAGTAGAGAACCCAGAGCAGCCCCCGGTGGTAAGCGAAACCCGGGTAACTGTTGTCGCCCCCGCTGGGCAGAACAAGTTGCGGTTCGTAGCTTGCCGGCGTCATGAAGCCGATGGCGGTGCGCGCTCCGTCGGCGCCCGGCGCCTTCAGCCAACGTCCACCGCCGACCATGCGGCCATCCGGTAATACGATGAAGTTGGGTCCGCCGACATGCACGGCCTGCTTGGTCCAATGCCACGAGGTGTAGGGCGCGGCGCTGTTGCCGATGTAGGCCATTTCGTCGGTGAGCGAGCGCGTGCGCATCAGAATCACCATGCGTCCATCGCGCAGAAACCGGACGGTGCTTTCGTCGGCGCCGGCTACATCCAGACGCGTCACGGTCTCCCAATTCACACCGTCGCGGCTGCGAACCAGATTCGCGCGCCGCGGATTTTCCGGTAGCTCCTTACCGTAAGAACCGAACTTGGATACGCCCCAGGCGTAGCCTTTGTGCCAGGTGACGCGCCAAAGCCAATGTCCGCGTTCCAGCACGGCCTGCGGCTTGGTCCATTGCCTGCCATCGCGCGAAAACATCACGCGCGGCTGCCGGCCTTTGTACACGCCACCGGGATACTCCGAACCTCCCGCGACAATCATGAGCCGCTTGTCGGCAGTGACCGAAAGGTGCGGATCGCGCAGGTCGATACCGGGTTCGGCCAATAACGCGGCGGAGTTCCAGGTGTCGCCGTCGGTGGAGGTCAACACGCGCAACTTGCCGTCGCCCGCACCACTCGCCTTAGGTACATGACCGTCGCTTTCACGGAAAACACAGAACCAATGTCCTTGAAAACGAATGAGATCGCCAAAGGCGGAGTGAGGCGCACGGTCCCAGATCCGCTTGACTGATTCGATCTCCAGCGAGGCGGGCAGAGCGGAGCCGCACGCAAGCAGAGAGACGACTACCAGGATGAGCCGTGTCATATGGCAGATTATAGAGTCTCAGTTTGAAAACTGTCAACAAAAAACGAAAGACAAAATTCATTTGACGGATGCCCTGCCCCAGAAGTACGATTAGCTCTATGGATCACCCCGTCGTCGTCCGCCCACCCGCGCTACGACGAAATGTCGCCGATGTCCTTCGCTCGGCGTTGCTTGATGGCCGCTACCAACCGGGCGAAGAGCTATCCGACTCACGCCTGGCGGCTGAGTTCGAAGTGAGCCGCGGACCCGTTCGCGAAGCCCTGATGTTGTTGACGGAAGAAGGGTTAGTGCTGCATCGTCAGAATCGCGGCTTCGAGGTGCCGAGGTTAGAGCGCTCGGATTTGGTGCAAATCATCGCCGTCCGTAAGCCGCTGGAAGTTTTGGCTCTCGAAGAGGCTCGCCAGCGTGCCACCGCGAACGATCTGGATCGTCTGCGGACTCTAATGGAGAACCTGCTGACCGCGTTCAACCAAGGCGGCATCAAGGTTTGCGCCCGGCCGGATTTCGCGTTCCACTCCACTGTGTGGGCAATGGGCGGCAATCCTTGGCTGCAGGCTGCGGCTACCCGCGTCTCCATGCCCTACTTCACCTACGTTTCGGCGTTCAGCTTGGGGCGGCGCGATCATTCGGTGGAGTTGATGCGCTCGATGCACGAGCGCTACATCAACTACATTGGCGCCCTGGGAACGGACACAGCCGAGGAATGCGTGGCCTTCCACCTGGGCCTCGACTGAACATGTAAACGCAAAACGGCTCCCACCCTTCCCA
>CAZDIZ010000060.1:5073-9778 GCA_964505625.1 uncultured Solibacteraceae bacterium
GTGCAGGTGACGTAGATGTCGCCGCGCCCGAGCGTGTCTTCCACCGTAGTAACTTCGAAGCCTTCCATGGCCGCTTGCAGCGCATTGATGGGATCGATCTCAGTGACGATCACACGCGCGCCGAAGCCGCGCAGCGAATGCGCCGAGCCTTTCCCCACGTCGCCGTAGCCGCACACCACAGCCACTTTGCCCGCCACCATGACGTCAGTGGCGCGCTTAATCCCGTCCGACAGCGATTCGCGACAGCCATAGAGATTATCGAACTTCGACTTGGTCACCGAATCGTTCACATTGATGGCCGGCACCAGGAGCGTGCCGCTCTGGAACATCTTGTAGAGGCGATGCACGCCCGTGGTGGTCTCTTCGGAAACGCCCCGCCATTCCTTGGCAACCTCGTGCCAGCGCTTCGGGTTCTCGGCGTAGACCGACTTCAGCAGATCCTTGATGACCTTCTCTTCGTGGCTCTCCGAAGGCGTGTTCACCCAGTCCGAGCCATCTTCCAGTTCATAGCCCTTGTGGATGAGCAGCGTCGCGTCACCACCATCGTCGACGATCAGCTGCGGACCCTTGCCGCCCGGATGGCTCAACGCCTGGTAGGTGCACCACCAGTAGTCTTCGAGCGACTCGCCTTTCCAGGCGAACACCGGCACACCGGCGGCGGCAATCGCCGCGGCAGCGTGGTCCTGCGTCGAGAAGATGTTGCAGCTCGCCCAGCGCACCGAGGCGCCCAGATCAGCCAGCGTTTCAATCAACACTGCCGTCTGAATGGTCATGTGCAGCGAGCCGGTGACGCGCACGCCGGCCAAAGGCTTGGCCACGGCGTACTTCTTGCGGATCGACATCAAGCCGGGCATTTCCGACTCGGCGATGGTAATCTCCTTGCGGCCCCAGTCGGCAAGCGACAGATCAGCCACCTTGAATTCCGTAGCGGCCAGGTTCAGTGTTTCGGTAGACATGCGGACTCACTCTCCTATCGACATATCGCGATATGTTGATATAATAGCGGACAGAGCAGGATGGCGTCAATTCTAAAATCGCTTCGCTTGTTGGCGGACCCAGCCCGCCTTCGCATCATCCTGCTACTCGAGCAGGAACAGCTTTCCGTCGCCGAACTGCAGGAAATCCTGGCGACCGGTCAAAGTACCATATCGACCCAACTGGCCCAGTTGAAGACGGCCGGTTTGGTGGAAGATCGCCGCGCGGGCAAGAGCATACAGTACCGTCTCAAGGATGGTAACGGCGAATTGGCGGGACTGCTCGATGTGGCGCGGCGGGCGGTGAGCGAAGTTCCTGAAACCGCGCGCGACCAGATGGCGCTCGAACTGGTGCTGCGCAAGCGCCAGGATCGCGTGCGCGCCTATTTCGACGAACTGGCCGGCAAGTTCGGGCGCCAGTACGTGCCGGGGCGTTCGTGGCGCGGGCTGGCCGAAGCCTTTCTCATGTTGATGCCGCCGATGACAGTGGCCGACCTGGGAGCAGGCGAAGGCACCTTCTCGCTGCTGCTGGCGCGGCGCGCGAAGACAGTGATCGCCATCGACGATTCCGAACAGATGGTGCGCTACGGCACGGAACTCGCCACGCGGCACGGCGTCAAGAATCTCGAATACCGGCGCGGCGACATGGAAACGCTGCCGATCGAAGACGGCACGGTGGACGTGGCGTTTTTCAGCCAATCGCTGCATCACGCGCGGCATCCGCAGCGCGCGGTTACGGAAGCCTATCGCATCCTGCGCGCCGGCGGGCGCATCGTGGTGCTGGATCTCAAGAAGCATCACGTCGAGGAAGCCCGCGAGTTGTATGCGGACCTGTGGCCTGGATTCGCCGAAGTCGAACTGCGGGATTTTCTGGAGCGCGCCCGGTTCAGCTCGGTCGAAACCGCCACGGTACACCGCGAGCCCGAAGCGCCCTACTTCGAGACACTGCTCGCGGTGGGCGAGAAGTAGACCGGCTCCCGCACGCAACGGAACCCTAGCCCCACACGCCGATCCTCCGGCGATTGAGCGTCGCGGCTCCAGACGAATACGGTGAAGGAAACGTCGGAGCGGTCGCCTCCGCGCACCACGCGCACGACACCGCGCGAGGGGCCTTGAGGATCCGTCTGGCCGGAGGTGCGATAGGAATGCTCACCGTACCAGTCCGCCACCCACTCGCTGGCGTTTCCCAACATGTTGAATAGGCCCCAGGCGTTGGGCGTATCGGTATCGACAGGCCGTTCGACACTGAGTCCCCGTTCACCGGGCGGGTTGTCCCAGGCGTGGTCGTACATTTCGTCGGTGTCCGCACCGCTGGTTCCGGCTCGCGCGGCGTACTCCCATTCGGCTTCGGTCGGCAGACGGTAACGGTATCCGTCGCGCCTTTGGTTCAAGCGCTCCAGGAATTGTTGGACGTCGTTCCAACTGACGTTGTCGACCGGGGAATCTGGCGAACGGTCCCGGCCGGCCGACTTGCCCATGACGGCTTCCCATTGTCCGACGCTCACCTCGCACCGGCTCATTTGAAAAGGCCGGGTGATCTTGACGCGATGCGCGGGGCAGTCCCGCGCGATCAATCGCCGAAGTTCGTCGCTCCAATCCGGGCTTCGCGCGAGCCCGATCGTTTCAAACCGGGCATCATCCAGATTCCGGCGGTATCCCATCACAAACTCGCCGGGGGGCAGATTCACAAACGCGATTTCCGTGGAAACACGCGCCGGCAAAGGCGCGGGCGCCGCGTTCCCGGAGCCGTTCCAGCGCGCAACGAGATAGCCCGCCGAAAAGCAGATACCCAGAATGATCATCAACAGCAGAAAGAGCACCACCAGTTGCCGGTTGCCGATGACCAGTTCAAATTCGCCGTGCGGCGTCATGCACCCTCGCGTTTCGGGACGATCAGTGCTCAATATCTCACACCGCGCAGCGAGGCGGCGCATTCCCGTATTCTGTAAATTACCCGTGGAGGTTTGTAGTTCCGTGAAGACACGTTTCCTGACATGCGCCTTGGTTCTTTTTGCGGCAGTCGCATCGGCCGCCGACGTCCGCATCGACGCGCGCAGTTCGATTGTCATCGATCCCAATGAGCCCGCCGCTTTGCGCCGCGCCGCCGCCGACTTGGCGTCGGACATGGGCAAGGTTTTCGGAACGCCGGTGCAAACGCTGAGTGCGCCGTCGCAAGGCACCTCCATCATCGTCTGCCTCAATGGCGCGGCCTGCAACGGCTTGCGCCCGCAGGGCACCGAGGTGCTCTCGATCCGCCCCTCGGCCGGTCGAATCGTGTTGACGGGTTCGGATTTGCGCGGCGCGATCTACGCGGTCTACGAGTTCTCGCGGCGCTTCCTGGGCGTCGATCCGTTTTACTACTGGACCGATCGTGAGCCGGCGCGCCGAAACGTGGTAAACGTCCCGCCTGTCCCCGTTCAGGAAGGGCCGCGGTTTCGTTATCGCGGGTGGTTCATTAACGACGAAGATCTGTTCACCGGTTGGAAGCCGGACCCGAAATCGGGATTCTCGCTGGAACTGTGGGACAAGGTCTTCGAGACGTTGCTGCGCGTGAAAGGCAACATGATCACGCCGGGCACGTTTCTGTTCCCCGATGAGCCGCAGGTACGCGCGGCGAGCGAGCGCGGGCTCATCATCACGCAACACCACATCGAAGTGGTGGGCCTGAATACGTACCGCTGGCCGGAGGACGTGCCGTATTCGTTCCTGAGCCGTCCCGATCTGCTCAAGAACGCGTGGCGGGCCAGCCTGCGCGGCTATCTGCCCCAGCAGGAAGTGATCTGGACGCTCGGCTATCGCGGCCGCCACGATCGCGCGTTCTGGGAAGACGATCCGAAGGCCGACAAATCCGAGCAAGGCCGCGCGGCGGCGATTCAGAGCGCGGTCGCGGCGCAGATGGAAATCGTGCGCGCCGAGCGCAAGAATCCTGAATTCCTGATGAACGCCTGGGACGAGGCCGTGCCGCTGGTGCGCAAGGGCTATCTCAAAATTCCCGACGGTGTGACGCTGGTGTGGCCCGACAACGGCCATGGCTTGATTCGTGACGACGGCACCATCGCCAAGGGCCAGGGCGTGTACTACCACACGGCCATGCACAACTTCATGGCCAACCAGTTGGTCGAGATGGTTCCGCTCGACCGCATACAGCGCGAGTTGGGCCGCTCGGCACGCGTCGGCGCCACCGCGTATCTATTGGTGAACGTGAGCGACATACGCCCGGTGGTGATGACCACGCGCGCGGTGATGGACCTCGCGTGGAACGCGGATGCCTGGATGAAGAACGACGGCGCCGAAGCGAGAACGTTTCTGACGCGTTGGACCAGCGATCAGTTCGGCGCGCGTGCCTCGGCCGCGTTGGTCGAATACTACAACGCTTACTTCGCCGCGCCCGGCCGTTACGGCACCGCTGAAGACCGCACCTTCTCTGATTGCGCCTATCACACCATCTCGCGGCATATTCTCACCAAGCTGCTGATCAACAGAACCGAGCGCAGCGTGGGACGGATGCCGGTGGAAGACTACCGCGCCTTTGCTGAGCACTGGCGCAAGATCGCGGCCGAAGCCGAACCCCGCTGGGTGGCCGCTCGCGCACTCGCCGAAAAAGCCGCCAAGCTGATTGCGCCCGAACGGCGCCAGTTCTTTCAATCGCACGTGCTCACGCAGCTCGATGTACACCAGTACAGCAACCGCGCGCTGCGCCACATCGCCGAAGCCTATCTGGCCGCGACGCC
>CAZDIZ010000060.1:9878-20889 GCA_964505625.1 uncultured Solibacteraceae bacterium
GCTTTGGCGGCGTAAGCGTCGGCGGCTACGGGATCGGCGCTGGCGATCACGGTTTTCTTGAGCGCGACATCGGCCAGATTTCCGCCCGTGGGGCCGTTGCGCAGAAGCACGCGATAGGCGTCGATGACGGTGAGCGTGGGGCGCATGAACACAGCCAGATCCGCCAGGCTCTCGTGTATGCGCTGGTGCAGACGGTGCCGCACGCCGCCCAAAATGCCGTACCAGTTCTTCATGCCCAAGGTAGCGCCGGTGAGGCTGTGGTGTTTGGCCACCGGCACGTTGATCACCTTGTCGGCTTCGAGAAACGGTTCCAGCACTGGCCACACGTTCAGCACTTCACCGCCCAGACTCGCTTCCTTGAACTTGCGGTCTTCCGGCAGCACGACGCGCGCGCCTGCCTGGCGCGCGGCGGCTTCAATGCCGCTTCGCGCAAAACAGCGCCGCGGTTCGTTTACCGAAACATCGGTGACCACCACACGCTTCGCGCCAGCTTCGACACACATACGCACGAGTTCGGCGACGATGTCGGGGTTGGTGTTGGCGCCCTGCTCCGGCGTCCGGTCCCAGCCGACGTTCGGTTTGATGAGCACCACATCGCCGCGCGAAACGAACCGCCCCATGCCGCCAAGTTCGTCGACGGCGCGCCGCGCAAGCGATCCCGGCATTTCCCCTTGCACCACCGACATGTCGGCCAGAAGCGATTCACGCGGCACACGATGATCACGCTGAATATTGACGGCGAGCGTTTCCTCCACCCGCCGGCTGCGCCCGGAAAGCCACCAGGCCGCGCCGCCCACGCATGCGCTCGCTCCGCCCAGGCGCGCCACACTCAGCAACATTTCCCGCCGGCCGGGAGCGCCGTCCATGGTTTCCGCCATCTCGCCTCCGTGCTAATTTTAAGACGAACAACGTGCTCTCCGCCGCCCTTGCGCTGATCGGATTCACCGCCGTCGTGGCGCAAACGGTATTTCTGCGCGAACTTCTGGTGGTACTCCAAGGCAACGAGATCACCATCGCGCTCGCACTAGCCGCGTGGCTGGCGTGGACGGCGTTGGGCAGCGGATGGGCCGGACGCACGCGCGCGGCGAACCCCTGGCGGCGTTTGATTCTGCTCGAAACACTGAGCGGACTGGCGCTGCCGGCGACCGTATTCGGCATACGATCGATGCGCGCCGCGATTCACTTGCTGCCCGGTGAGTCGCTGGGGCCATTGGCGGCGCTGGCTGGAGCGGTGGCAACTCTAGGCGTGTTCTGCATTCTGTCCGGCGCGTTGTTCGCAGCGGGCGGCCAGGCGTGGGCCGCATCGAGCGGCGCGCAGGCTGGCGCGGCGGTCGGCCGGGTGTATGTGCTGGAAGCGATGGGCGCGCTCGCGGGCGGTCTGTTGGCGGGTTTGTTTCTGGCCGGCCGCTTCGACTCGATGGAGATCGCGGTCCTCGGCGCGGTCTGCAACATCCTCACCGCCGCGGCATTGCTCGTGCGATGCCGCAAACTGGCGTTGGCCGCCGCCGTGGCAGCACTCGCGGTTGTGCTTCCCGCCGGCGCACCGTGGCTGACGCGGACGTCGCTGAGCCAACTGTGGCACGGCGTTCCGCTCATCGCCAGCGAGAACACGCCGTACGCGAATCTGGCCGTGGTGGGCGCGGCGGATCATCCCACGCTTTACGAAAACGGCTTGATCGCCGCGACCGCCGCGGACACTTCCTCGGCCGAAGAATCCGTGCACTTTGCGCTGTTGCAACACGCTGAGCCGAAGACACTGCTCATGATTGGCGGCGCGGTGTCGGGCGCCGTCGCCGAAGCTTTGAAACACGCGAGCCTGGAGCGCATCGATTGCGTCGAACTGGATCCGGCGATGCTCGCCGTGGCTTCGCGCTACTTTCCCACCAAGACCGATGCACGCGTCACGCAGCATTTCGCCGACGCACGCCTGTGGCTGAAGACCAACACGCGCCGCTTCGACGCGATCATCGTCAACCTGCCCGACCCGCAAACCGCGCAGATCAATCGCTACTATACGCTGGAGTTCTTTCGTGAAGCCGCGCGGCACCTGACGCCCTCGGGTGTATTCTCATTTCGTCTCACCGGCGGCGAAAACTACGTCAGCCCGCGGCGCGGCGCGTTTCTTGGCTCCATCAACAGGACGCTGCGGCAAGCGTTCCTGCAGGTGATGGCGTACCCTGGCGCCAACGTGCACTTCTTCGCCGCCAATCGGCGCGCGCCGCTGGTGGCGGACCCTCGGCGTCTGGTGGCGCGGTTGAAGGCGCGCGCGCTGGTAACGCAGTACGTCAACGAGTTCGACATTCCGTTCCGGCTCACCGAGGACCGCGTGCTGCAATTGGGACTCGCCATACGCCCGCAAGCGACGACGCCTTTGAATCGCGATTTCGCGCCGGTGGCCTATTACTTCAACGCCATTCTATGGAGCGCGCAGTTTGGCGGCCGCGCGGCCGATGCGCTGGAGGCGCTGGCGCGCGTGCGCTTCCCGGCGCTCGCGATCATGATGGGCGCGCTGAGCACGCTGATCGCTTTCCTGGTGATACGGCGCGGTGACGCGCGGCGCGGCGTCGCGGCCTATTCGACGGCTGTCATGGGCTTCACCATGATGAGCCTGGAAGTGCTGCTGCTACTCGGTTATCAAGCCATCTACGGAGTGTTGTACCGGCAACTCGCGGTGGTGATCGGAGCGTTCATGGGCGGCATGGCGCTCGGCAGTTGGCGTGGGCTGCGGATGACGCGGGGGCACGAGCGCGCACTCGCCCGCCTCGGTTGGCTGGCTGTCGGGAGCGCCATCGCATTGGTCGCGTCGATGATGCTGCTCGGCCGCGGCACCGATTCTATTGGATCGTTCGTGAGCAGTCACCTGCTCATTCCGGCGCTCGGCGCGCTCGCTGGGCTATTAGGCGGATGGCAGTTCCCCGTCGCGAGCCGCGTCTACTACGCGCGCGAACACGCGGGCACCGGCGCGCTCTATGCGTGGGATCTGGTGGGAGCGTGCGCGGGCGCGTTGTTGATCGGCGTGTGGCTCGTGCCGGTTCACGGTTTTCTGAAGACCGCCATACTGGTCGCCGTCGCCGGTCTTCCGGCGGCGCTGGCGGCCTGCTGGTGGGCGCGGCACCCGGCTACGGCTGCCGGCGCAATTCGTCAAACAACTCCTTGAAGACCACCACCGATTCGCGAGCGCGCGAGTTCTCTTTTTCCTCGCCGAAATAGGCTCGCACGAACGGACCGAACCCGCACCATGTGGTGTGCAGCATGCCGAGCATTCTCTCGGCGACAACCCGCGACGAATTCGCGCGCGCCGAGCGTATGGTATCCAGTTGACGCAGCGCCACGCCTGTCTTGCGCCACGGCGAGGACACCACACGGAACCCCTGCAGCGCAAAGTAAGGCGCGGTCGGATGCGCGCGTTCGTAATGCCAGTCCGCGATGACGATGTCCTTGGGCACGCTGTGAATTGCCGGCGCGGTGCCGTTGTCCGCGGCTTCCCATTTGCCGCAGCCGGTGGTGGCGGCGTCCAGAAAACGGTCGCCCCACATCCACATGGCGCGGTTCGATTTCGCCAGATGGTCGCGCAGCAGCCGCACCTCGCCCGCGAACAACTCGGCTTTGTTGCGGCCGCGGCAGCGCGAGCATTGCTCTTCGCCCAACAGAAACACTTCATCCATGCCAACGTGGAACGCGTCGGCTTCGCAGGCGTCCGCGAGTTCGTCGATCATGTCGAAGACCACGTCGTGCACCTGCGGATGCAGCGGGCAATAACTGCGGCAGTAGATGCCCTCGTTGTTCGGATAGCTGCCCGGCGTTTCGTCGAATTCGGGATGCGCGGTGAGCAGCGGCGATGTTTCCCTGGCCCAGGACTGATGTCCGAGCATGTTGATCTGCGGAATCAGCTTCACGTTCGCCGCACGGCAGGCCTCGACCAGACGCTTGACGTCCTCGCGCGACAGCGCGTTCTTCGCCGCCAATTCCGGGCGCTTCGAGAACTGGTAACGATGACCGAACTCGACCACCAGCACGTTCACGCCTTCCTTGGGAAGCGCTTCGCGGATGAACTTCTCGGCCAGCGGGATTTCGTCAGGCAATGGCGCGCCCACGTGCAATCCACGCACAGCGAGCGGTTCAGCCATCAACGCAACGGTGAACAGTGACAGAACACAGATACGTTGCTTCATGAGTCTTCTCCAGTGCGGTCCTTGACACAGTAGCACCGTGTCAATCGATGCGCCACTCGCGGCCCGCGCGCCGTACAACGGCAAAGCCATTGCCGGCGCGGAAAGCCATCTCGGCATCGCCGATGCGTAGTTTCAAGCCCTGAGAGTCGTGCTCGCTCCGCAACGGCGCACGCGGCTCCTGCCGCGGCCGGAACACGCGCAACACCGTCAGTACAAATGCTCGCTCGCCGCGGTGAGTGGTGGATGCTTCCACGTGCCACTGCGGAGGAATCGACGAATTCAGCTCTTTGTTCGGCTCCGGATCGTAGCCGGTCCATTGACGAATGGCGAGCGGTTGCCCGGCGACGTAGTCAACCAGCGCACCGGCATTGCCGCGGCGGAGCGCCAATTGTTGAGTTGCCTGGTTCACGTCAAACTCGCTCAGCGCGTGCAGCATCCACTGAAAGGTGGCTGGCCGGGGCGCCTCCAAATCGTCAGCGATCACGATCACATCCGGCTTGAGAAAAACGATATGGCGATGTGCGCGCTTCAGCCGGCCTTCGTAGGCTTCGGTAGCGTCGCCCTGCACGTAGTCCAATCCGTCCCGAAACCGCCACTTCACGATGCGGCCAACCGACTCGAGCGAACTGGCCTTCTGTCCGAATCCATCCACCAGCACCGCGTTCTGCGCGCGCGTACTCCACACCCAGCGTGTATGAAAGGGGCTGCCGTGAATATCTCGGAAGGTGTTGTTTACCAGCAGGGCCACACCGTACGCATTCAACGTGAAGGAATTGTGCGGTTCATGCCCGTGACTGTAGCGGCCCATGGGACTGGCTTTGAAACGGATCTGCACGTTCTCGCTGGAATCGAGAAGATTCGAATTGAGCACGGCGACGCCGGTGCCTCGATAGACCTTTGAGGGCGGCAGATCCGCGGGCGCCTTCGGTGCAACCGCTTTTGTCGCGCTCCACAGGAAATTCAAAACCGGTTCGCCGGTATCGTCCGGAATCTTCCAGGCGTTGATCCACCAGGCCAGATAAGGATTCCTCGTGCGTTGCGCGTAATAGTGCGCGCACCAATACCAGGCGCCGGGCGAGTGGGAGGAATCGTCGCCTAATCCGAGATCCGGCGAGCCCGGCGGTGCCGAGTACATCGCATAATCGCCGAAGTGCGCGAAGAACGGCTTTCGAAAGACATCGATGCCCAGCGTCTTACGAGCGGTGTCGATCCACGGCGCTAGCTTCATCATGTAGCCGCACAGGTACGACAGACCTTCCAGCCAGCCTCCGTCGTCGTCGGCCCACACCGGATAGACGCCGAAGAACTTCGACATGGCGAAGTGCAGGAAGAGTTCGGACTCCGGCGTTTCGTGAAACGTGGCGATGGCGTTCTCCGCCAACTTGTGCCAGATGCGATTCTCGTGGCTGCCGTAGGGGCGGTTCAGATGACCCACTCCCCGGCCAATCCCGACGGTGTTCCACGCGTCCCGCGCGCGGCGCAAAAGCACGGCGCGAATTCTCTCGCGCTCGCCTTCGCTGAACAGTGGCCAGGCCCAATCGTAGGCGCGCGCCAAACGATACAACATCGGCATGCCGCATTCGTCGTTGAGTGCGAAGTTGGTGGGACCATCGGGATCCCAACTCGCCAGTTGCAGTGTGAAGCGGCGCGCTGGTTCGGCGTATTTGGCATCGCGCGTCAGCATCCAGGTGAAGGTGAGCACTTCGGCTTCCTGTAATGCCTTGACCGTTTGCAGGTGGTTCGGCCACCAGTAGCGCTGATTTGGCGGAGTCCAACCGTTGGCGCGGATGGTTGGCTCCGACGTGGGAGCCACGTTGCACAACCGGTCCGCCTCGCGGATGAGTGCTTCATAGGTACGGCGTCCGCCCTCTCTGGCCCACGCGCGCAAGCGTTTCAGATCCTCGGCACGAACCAGCAGACGAGGATGCGTTTGGGGAATACGGCGGCGCAGCTCGTCCATGGTGGGTTGCGGAAACACAATCGCCGTCGCGGGAACCACGAAGCTGCGCGCGCGGCTCCAATCGGAAATACTCCCGTTCTTTGCGACGATGCGGTAACGCCACCAGTAGCGACCCGGCCGCAGCGCGCGATGGTGCGTATAGACGCTCCAGGGGATGCCGGTGATTGTAAGCGGCCGGCGGAATCCATCGTTGTCCGCCCATTCAACGGTGTAACTGGCGGTTTGCTTTTCCTGGACCCAGGAGAGTGAAGGAGGATTGACGGCGACCGATTCTCCGTCGGCGGGCCGGTAACCCCATTCGCCGGTGAGAGGGACACGGTCCGGAGTCTGAGCGAGAACGATCCATGCAAGAATAAACAGACTATAGAACCTAAAAGTATCATGTATCACGGATTCTAGAGTATCCACCAGTGCTCGGAACCGACTGACTTCAACCCGAACTCCCGCTGATCCACCGGGAGCGAGTTCAGCAGCTCGCGAGCCTTGCGCCCGATGGCGTCGGCACACAGCTCAACATTGCGTGCGCCCTTACGGGGTGAAGCGTGCAGGCGCGGATCGAGTCCACCGATCCCGTCGGGCCGACTCATGTCGAGCTTGATCGGTCCAGTACCGAGCGCGGTCAGATCAACTGTCTCGGGGTGAAGATACTGCATGTCGGACGTCTCCCAACTGGCGGCGTGGTCGGTGCCGGCTTCCTTCGAATCGGTCAACGAGACTTCCCACGCTCCGATACCGGTGATGGAACCCTCGGCGATCACCGGTTTCAAAGCCGCTTCAATCATGGCGATCTGCCCTTTGACGTTATGCCCCGAGACACCCAGGATGACGCGGAAACCCATCATCTTGAGCCGCTGGAAAAGCCGTGTCAGGAGCGGTTCGAGGTGTTCGCGAGGGAACCCATCGTGGAAGTAGATCGGAGGATGCACGACACCGCCGTGCTTCTCCGCGCACTTGACCAGGATCCCGTGGGCTTTGATCGCATCACAGCCAACCGGCAAGTGTCGCCCGTGCCACTCGATCGTGCCGAACGGCAGGTAGACCACGGGAAAGCGACGGGCCGCCGCTTCGATCTGAGCTGGACGCATGAATTGCAGTTGCACGACGGGCGGCAGCTTGTTGTCGATTCTTTTCGCATGGTCGGGCTTTCCCCAAAGCGAGAGGGAAGCTCCCGACAAGAACGCAAAGCATCGCCGGCGTGCAACGACGGATCGAGTGAATAGGACCATCTCGCGCACTTCCTCCTCAACAGTAGGTTGTGTCAGATCACCTTGTAGCGCAACCCGGATGCTAAGCGGTCAAGCGCCCGGTGCGCCAACGCACACGATGCCGATACCGGACGGCACTCTCGCTGCACCACTCTAGTTAGAAATCCAGGCGAGCGTTAATCAACATGGTGCGGTTGCCACCGACACTCATCCGCCCGAATGATGTGCTGGAGATGCTGGTGGTGGGATTGTTGAATGTGTGGCGGTTTAGCGCGTTGAAAGCGTCGGCCCGAATCTGCAACCGGTACTTCTCGGCGATGGTGAAGTTCTTCTGAAGGCTAATGTTCTCGTTGCGAGTCCAGAAGCCGCGGATCTGCGATGTGCGGATTCCCGCGGTCCCCAGACTATACCCAACCGAGTCGCTGAACTTGGACGTGTTCAGGTATTGAGTCTTGGAGCTGGTGTACCAATCCGCGTATGCGATTGGAAAAATGCTGTCCTTGTCGAAGCTGGCGTTTCTGAGGTCGCCGGCGGCGATGTTGACCGGATAGTATCCGCCATTCCACCCGGAAAGGGTTTTGGAGGTCGTGAACGCCATGGCTGTGGGAGAAGAGTAGTTTGCGATCACCGAAGCGGACCATCCTCCGACAAGAAGATTGAGGAACTTTCCGGCTCCTGACAGGACGGACTTACCCCGGCCGAACGGCAGATCGTAATTGACGTACGCCTTGAACACGTGCGTCCGATCCAAATTCGTGATGGCCTTCTGCAGGGCAAGGTTGTAGTAGTCGATCGGCCCGGAGTTAGTCCATTCTTCCGCGGTGTCCACGTTGCTGATGTTTTTCGACAAGACGTAGTTGCCATACAGACTCAGGCCCTTGGAGAACTGCCGGTTCACAATCGCTTGCATGGAGTGATAGGTGGAGAAACCGAGCGGAGCGCCTACCACGCTCACGGTAGAGGTGCCGTAAACCTGCGGGTACGGCCGGAGAGCGCCTGCCACCGTTCCACTGAAGCCCGCGTACGGATAGGCGATTCCGTACTTGGCCGCGTCCGCGGCACTGGTGACCGCGCTGCTTAGGTAAGAGCCGTGTTTCGCCAACACCGAGGTCGGTAGCTGATTCACGGCAGCCAACTTGCCGTCCTTCAAACCGGTTCCTTTGTTGGCCACGTAGCCAACCTCGATGAGGGTGCGCTTCGGCAGTTCTTTCTGAATATTGAAATTCCACGTTTGTACGTATCCCGAGACGCCATAGTACGGGTCAAACATGTACGCCCCGGTCTTGTTGCCGTAGGAAACGTCCATGGTGGGAGCAATGTAGCGGTCGGTGGGGAATCCGTTGTCCCAGTTGAAGAGACCGGTCCAAGGCTGGGTGGTGCTGGCGCCCAGCGAGTAAGTACCGACCCAGGCGAACGGCATATATGCGGACGCTGAAAGTCCCATGTTATCCACATCGGCTTCGTAGTTAATGCCATAGGCCGCGCGGATCACGAAGCCTTTCCCAACGCGATACGCCAGGCCGATGCGGGGA
Source organism: uncultured Solibacteraceae bacterium (assembly GCA_964505625.1). Taxonomy (GTDB): domain Bacteria; phylum Acidobacteriota; class Terriglobia; order Bryobacterales; family Bryobacteraceae; genus JAJFUV01. The sequence goes on from CAZDIZ010000060.1 coordinate 18,748, forward strand.
CTGAAGTTGTTCCAGTCCTTCTTGCCGAAATAGCGCTGCCCAATGCAACCACTACAAGTACCGGCGAAGTCATAGGCTCCTGGCAGTCCGGAGACTGGATCCGTCTTGGCCGGATTCCAACTTACCGCGCGGTCCGCGACCTCGGTCATCGGAGGTTGGTACTCCCAGCGAACGCCGAGATTCAAAGTCAACCGCGGGCTGACCTTGAAGTCGTCCTGGAGGAACAGGGCGTGGAACGATTTCCTGACGCCAGTGGAGATGGAGCCTGAAAGGCCCGCGCTGTGGACAATTCCGAGCAGGTAGGAAGCGAAGGCATGGCCGATTCCGCTGCCCGCCAACGAACTGCCGGGGATGGAAGTGGCGGTGGCGGAAAAATTGAGGGAGGGAGCCGGATACTTGCGGCGGTTACTGAAGGCACGGCGGAAGTCGTAGCCCGCCTTCATGAAATGGCGGCCCTTGTTGAAGTTGACCGTATCCGCCGCCCCCCAGCTCGTACTTCCGACATACCATAAAGTGCCCGTCCCCGGGTTTGTGAAGCTGGTCACGGCGCCGGAGCCCCAACTGATTGCTGGATAGCCCATCGATACCAGGTTGCTAATGCCGAGGTTGGCGGCTTGGTTCGTCTGGTCGTTGGGGAGAATCGAGTTGATGTTCCGGTTCACGTAAACCCTGATCTGGTTCAAGATGGTCGGACGGATGGTCGAGTCGAACGACACACGCGGGTACTTGGCGGGAACCCATGTATGGCTGGTGCTGGCGAGCGGACCGCCGCCATCCAAGTCCTTGTTCAGCAGGCCGCTGAGCGCCTCACTATCGGTAATGTGGTGGGTGTAGGAGGCCGATAGCTTGTGCTTCGCGCTGAAGTAGTGGTCAATTTTCAGCGAGTAGTAGTAATAGTCGGTGTTGTACGTCGACGCGGCCAGAGTTGTGTAGTTGTTGGTTAGCAGGTAGTTGCCGGCGGCGTCTTTCACGTTCGGAACATAGTTCGCCTTCGCGATGGCGTTCAGGTTGCGCGATACCTTGCTGATCCGGCTCGCCGGGATGATGTTGCCGGGGAACATATCGCCGACCCACAAACCGCTACTCAACTGCCGGAACGTGGATGGATCGTAGATCGCTCCTTTCGCGATGGAGTTGCCCAGTGCATCCGTCCCGACAATACTGCCTTGTAGCAGACGGCTCATGTTGCCGTCGTACATCTCCGGCAGAGGAATCGTCATCGAGCCCATCACGTTGCGGTTCCGTAACATGTAGCGTTCGACGCTACCGTAGAAAAACGTCTTGTTGCGGCCGTTGTAGATCTTGGGAATGTAGACTGGGCCTCCAAAGCTGCCCGCTTCATCGAACTGGCGCACCACGGGGCGCTTGGAGCCGATGACGCCGTACCAGAACGGCCTGGCGTTAAACACCTCGTTCCACACCGCGCCGAAAGCGCTGCCATGGATCTCGTTGGCGCCGGACTTCATGACGATACTGGAAACCGCCGCTTGCGTGCGCCCGTATTCGGCCGATATGCCGCTGGTCTGGAAATTGAATTCACTGACGGCCTCAATAGAGATCTTGCTGAAGCCATTGCCGGTGTCCATGGACACCGTGGCGCCGTCCAGTAGCGCCTCTTGCGAATTCGTTGCGGAACCGTTAATGCGCGATGTAGTGGTATAGCGCGGATCACCTTCGACGCCGGGCATGATGCCGAAGGCTAACCACTCTATCATGCGCCCGCCGTTGCCGATGTGCAGCGCCAGAGAAGTGAGATCCCTCGATCCCAGCGTCGAACCCACGTTGGCCGAATCCGTCTGGAGGCGTGGGGCCGCCGCCGAGACTTCCACCGACTCGGTGACCGCGCCAGGCTCTAATCTCACATCCAGGCGTTGCACGGCGTTGACGCCCACTTCGATGCCGGGCCACGTGATTTTCTTGAACCCCTGCAACTCAAAAACCACTTTGTACTCTCCGACCGGGAGGTTGGGAAGCAGGTAGTTTCCGACATTGTTACCTTGCACGATGTAGCGCGCGCCAGTGGCGTCGTTAATCGCGGTCACGTGGGCGCCTGGGACAACCGCTCCACTCGCATCCGTGATGATTCCCGTGATCGAGCCGCGTCCGCCCTGCGCGAACAGTGGCAACGCGGAAAGAAGTGCG
>CAZDIZ010000060.1:20989-32504 GCA_964505625.1 uncultured Solibacteraceae bacterium
CGTGATCGAGCCGCGTCCGCCCTGCGCGAACAGTGGCAACGCGGAAAGAAGTGCGAAGCATAGAACGATGTATCTGATTTTCATGACCAACCTCTTTCGGCTTGTGTTTCGCGATAAGCGCTCAAATCGGAATATTCGAGCAGCCGCATCAGGCGTTCACAGAACAGCTGGCTGCCCACAAACAAACGTGCGACGGTCTAAAAAGGCTCACATCGACAAAGAGACCAACCAGTTTAAGCGCTCAAACGATAGTCTAATGGGGACCAATCCGCCTGTCAAGCGGAATTTCAAGCGCCTGCGCGCGTCCTCTGCAAACATACGCGGCAAAGCTGCTCTATTGAACTGACTTGCCAGTTGCGTTAAATTGTTTGTATACTGTGAGCGCTTATTTTATGTTGCAGCCCGTCACAAATGCAGGTGAGCCAGACTCGATCCCGACCTTGGTCAAGCAGCACCTGGCCAACAAACTCAAGCACGCCATCACGTCGGGCCGACTCGCTCCGGGCGAGCGGGTGATTGAGGGCAAATGGGCCAAGGAGTTCGGTGTCGCGCAGGCTTCGGTGCGCGAAGCCATCAACCTTTTAGTCTCGGAAGGCTTTCTGGCAAAGGACCTGGGACGTAGCGCGCGCGTGGTCCGCTATACGCATGAGGATTTGCCGCGCGTGCTGGAAGTGCGCGCCGTACTGGAAGGGCTTGCGGCACGCAGATTGGCGCAGCAGGCGAATCCCGATCTGTCGCGCATGGAAAGCGCGCTGGAAGGCATGATCGGCGCGGCCGAAAAGCGCGACATGAAAGCGCTGATCGAGAACGACCTCGCATTCCACATGTCGCTGTGCGAGTCGTCCGCGAACCCGCATCTAATTGAAGCCGCGCGCCGGATTCTGGTGCCGCTGTTCGCCTTCCAGCTATTTCGCAGCCTGGCAAACGACAACGGCCCCGAACAGTGGATCGAGAGTTTTCCGCGGCACCGCCGCTTGCTCGACATCATCCGCGACGGTGATGCATCCGTCGCCGAGCAGTACACGCGCTTGATGGTTGAACACTTCGCCACAACCGGAAGCGGGTGGGAAATCGTGGATCAGGAATCGAAAACCACGCCGCTTAATCGGCGCCGGAGTCCTGCTCCGGTTCGCGCGGAGTGAGGCAGATCTCGCCCAGGCGGTATTTCAGCGCTTCGACGCCTTGACCGGTGACGCTGGACAGGCGGAAGAACTCGAGGCCACGCTCGGCGGCCAATCGCGCCAGCGCTTCGACGCGTTCGCCATCTTGCGCCACATCGATCTTCGATGCCACCAGCAGCATGGGCTTGGCTGCCATCTCAGGGCTGAAGCTGGCCAGCTCGCGCAGGATGACTTCGAAGTCGTTCACTGGATCGCGGCCGGTGATCTCCGACACATCCACCAGATGCACCAGCACGCGCGTGCGCTCGACGTGGCGCAGGAATTGAATCCCGAGCCCGGAGCCTTGGTGCGCGCCTTCGATCAAACCCGGAATGTCCGCCACCACAAACGTGCGCCCATCGCCCACATCGACCACGCCCAGGTTCGGTTCGAGCGTCGTAAAAGGATAGTCGGCGATCTTGGGCCGCGCCGCCGAGATGCGCGAAATCAGCGTGGACTTGCCGGCGTTCGGAAAACCCACCAACCCGACGTCGGCCAGCAACTTCAACTCCAGGCGCAGACGTTTTTCTTCGCCGGGACGCCCTTCTTCATGCTCGGTGGGCGCCTGATGCGTGGATGTGGCGAAGCGCGCGTTGCCGCGCCCACCGCGTCCGCCGCGCGCGATGGTGAAACGCTCGCCGGCGATGGCGAAGTCGTGCACCAGTTCACCGGTGGATTCATCGAAAACCACCGTGCCCACGGGCACGGGAACGTCGATGGAAGTGCCGTCGTGACCGGTGCGGTTGCTGCCTTCACCGTGACGTCCGCGCTGCGCCTTATGCTCCGGATTGAAGCGAAAGTGCAGCAGCGTGTTGTAGTGGATGCTGGCGACGAAGACCACGTCGCCGCCACGGCCGCCGTCGCCGCCGCTGGGTCCGCCATGCGGAACAAACTTCTCGCGCCGGAACGCCAGACAGCCGTTGCCGCCGTCGCCCGCCTTCACGTAAATTCTGGCTTCGTCGATGAACATAAAAAAAGCCGCCACAGTCGATGCGGCGGCTTTGGTTGGGAAAAGTAGCTTCGCGCGCGAGTCCTAGGACTCGGCGCGCACACTCACAAACTTGCCTAGACGGCCACGGTCGCGATACACGACCACGCCGGAAACTCGCGCGAACAACGTGTCGTCCTTGCCGAGTCCCACGTTTTCGCCCGGCTTGATCTTGGTCCCGCGCTGACGCACCAGAATGGAGCCGCCGGGAACCGTCTGGCCGCCGAAAACCTTCACACCCAGCCGCTGCGCATTCGAATCGCGGCCGTTACGCGAACTGCCTAATCCTTTTTTATGTGCCATGCCGCACTCCTCTTACGCGACGATCTCGTCCACCTTCACCTGCGTGAAGTTCTGCCGGTGCCCAATGGTCCGCTTATACTGCTTCTTGCGGCGAAACTTAAAGACCAGGACCTTGTCGCCCCGGCCATGCGCCGTGATCGTCGCTTTCACTTTCGCGCTGGCGAGTGCCGGACCCGCAACCACATCCTCGGCGCCCTTTACCACCGCGAGAACCTTATCGAACTCAACGGCAGCGCCGACTTCGCCTTGTAGCGTTTCAACTTCGATGGTGTCGCCGGGCGCCACGCGATACTGTTTCCCGCCCGTCTCAATCACAGCGTACATGACAATCCTCTTTGACTTGTTGGTCTTCCGGGAGGCTACTTACAGGAGACGCACACCTACACACGCGCGCGCCATGAGCCGCAAATATTTATACTACACTACGACACCCCTGGTCCGCCACTACGGGCTTGAATCAACTCAAGCGCCGGCCGCGCGCGCTTGGGGCGCCGCCTCTTCCTTATAGATGCATGCGCCCAGTTGCGTACCGACGATAACTTCGACCAATCCGACGGCAATGCCGATCAGCATCAACCGCACGGGAAACAGGCCCAACACGGCGGGTGGGATGTTCGCCATCGCATAGCCCGGCACCCAGGCTGCCACGGCCGCCATATAAGCGGTCATCGAACCGGCGCCGAAACGCGGACGCATGGCGGCATACAACCACACCGCAAAGATACCCATGGCGAATCCCCACAGGTAGAAAACCGTCATCTGCGCGGGTCCGTATTCCGCGGTCTTGCCGAGGGCCCGCATGGCCGCCGCCCATTCTGGCGCCAACCACAAACCGTTGACCAGGAATTCCACGGCGTTGATCACCAAACCCGCAATGAGACCACCGCCGAAAACGCGTCTCCAGTTGATTTTGGACATGGCTTCCTCTCCGCTTCTTCGTGAGCGCGGATACAACCGGCCGCCCTCCGCGCCGCGCTTAACATCGTACAGGGAAGCGGATTAGAATACCAGCCAGCTACCGCCCCAGAATGCGCACGGTCCACGTGGCGTTGCGCGCGGGCTTGGTAGCCACCAGAAGAATGCGATAGATGCGCTCACCCCAGACGCGCTTCAAATTCGCGTCCGCCACCGTCACTTCTTCCACTTTGGGTGTAAGGCCGGCACTGTCAAACACGACGCGCGCCGATCCGAATTCCGTCGCGCCGCCGTCCAGCGCCAACTCGCCCGGAGACACCACGCGGACTTTCGACGGCGTCATCAGCGTCAGCGTGATTAACTGGGCGTCCTGGTTCAAGGCGCAGGTATCAGTGACCGCAACTTCGTTCTTCGCGCGATCCAGTCGCAACGTGCGCCGCCAGGAATCAAGCCCCGCCTCCGCCGGATAGGCCTTGGCGATGTCCATACTCAACTCGGCGCCTTGTGCATCGGCCTGATGGCGCACCTCGCGCGCCGCGTATTGCTGTCCGTCACGCTGCATCACGCCGCCGATGGTGGGCAGATTATGATAGGCCGACTGCATGGTCCAGATCTGGTAACGTTCCTTGCTGAAGGTTCTGGCGGTATAGGCTTCCACTCCCACATCGACGATCACCGGCTTACCGTCGTTGTACACAACGAAGTTGCCGACGTCGTTGTGATTGTGGCTTTCCGCATTGTGCCCGCCCTGCGCGGCGATGTAGAGGCCGTTATCGGAACCGTCCTTCACGCGCGCGGCCATTACCTGAATGCCAGGCAGCCAGACATCGCGCAGAAGCGGAGCCTTGGCGGGTGCTTGGGCGAGCGTCGTGTAGTTAAAAATGGCGGGCAACTCGCGGCCCACACTGTCGCGGCGCAGTTTCCCGCCGCCCAGTTCCTTGGCGCAGAAGCCACCAAACGCCTGCACGCGCTCATCGGCGATGCTGCGTCCGGCGCGGAACACCAGGTCGCCGGAAGGCGAGGCATGCGCCGAGGCGTCGGCGAAGTTGATGAACCACGTACCGGCCACGTGCGCCCGCATGATGTAGCGCGCGATTTCACGAATCAGCGGCACCTGGTAGACGTTCAGCGCACCGCCGGTGGCCGAATGGAGCAACTCGAGGCAGTCGAACAACGATCCGCCCGCGCGCGACCAGTAGCCGGGGCCTTCGTCGCAGCCGCCATCGTCGTAGTAAGGGTTGATGAAGTTGTCCAGACTGCGCAGAGCCCTATAGACGGCCTGTGCGCGGCGCTTGCCGTTTTCCTCCATGAGCAGCGCCGACGTGAGCCAGTTCGAGTTGATCCACGGGTTCCAATTGTTGACCGGCCGGTCACGGTTGAGATCCCATCCCATCCAGCCAATGTCGTTGCGCTCTAGACATGGCGTGAGGATGCGGCGATTCACCTCCGTGCGTATGCGCGGCCGTATCAGCGGCGATACTGTGTCCAGACGCTCGCCGAGCAGGTATTCGGCCCAACAGAGCAGGCTGGAGGTTTCTGCGGCGAAAAGATCGACCACCGGTTCGGTGAAGTCCGGTAGCCCGCGCCCGGCGCGCTGCGCGTTGACGTGCGCCGGCACACCCCACCAGGTTTCCTCCAGCGTAAGCCAGATGCCGTTGGTGATTTCATCCAGGAAACGCCCCTTGCCTTCGACACACTCGCCGATCACCAAATCGCCCAACCGATGGCGGCGCGCCCCACGTACGCTTTCGAATCGCGAGCGGTTGCCGTTGCGCGCGAAGTCGAGAAACGCGCTCGCGAGCAGCGATGGCCACGGCGCTCCGAGTTGCGCTTCGGCGGCGGCAAGCAGTTCCTGGCGCAACGCGGCGGGCAGGCTCTCCCACGCGGCGCGGTCCGCGGCGGCCGGGAAGGGCTTCCATTGCGATCGCGGAATCAGCGCTCCTTCGAGCTTCGACTCGTTCCAGGCGCCGGACATAATGTCGCGCCGCACATAGTGGAACTTCGGGGTGACCTCACCAAACGCCGGCATAGCGAGCGCGCCGCCGGTCGAGGCAATCCAGGTTCTACGGGTCGTTTCGGGCATGCCTTACATACTGTCACAACCGAAGCGCGCAATTGTGACCAAAGTCACAGAACCGCGCCGGTGTGTCTGTCATCCTGGAGCGTCATGTCGCGCTTACTCGCTATCTCGATTGCCATACTCCTGTTCGCGTTCCTGGCCACGGCCAAGACGTGCGTGGAGTGCCACGCCACCAAGACCCCGCAAATCGTCACCGACTGGAAACTCAGCAAGCACGCCCAGAACAGCATTGGTTGCGACACCTGCCACGGCGGCGGCCACACCACCGCCACCGATGTCGCGAAAGTGAACATCCCCACCGCCGAAACCTGCGCCGCCTGCCATCCCGAACGCGTGAAGCAGTTCAAGGCCAGCAAGCACGCCGCGGCCTGGGTGGCCATGAAGGCCATGCCTACCGCGCACGCGCAGCCGGTGGCGCTCATGGATGGGATGAAAGGATGCGGCGGCTGCCACAAGCTAGGCTTGAAGACCGAAGCCGAAATCAAGGATCTGAAGAAGACCGGCGCCGGGTTCGGCGTCGCCAGTTGCGACGCCTGCCACACGCGCCACACGTTCTCGGTGGTGGAGGCGCGCCAGCCGCAGGCCTGCCAAACCTGCCACACCGGCTTCGATCATCCGCAGTGGGAAATGTATTCGGGCTCCAAGCACGGTGTGCGCTATCTGCTCAAGCAGAACAAGGTGCTGGCGGCGTCGGCCGCCGCGCCCACCTGCCAGACCTGCCATATGCAGGGCGGCGACCATGCCGTGATGACTGGCTGGGGTTTCCTGGCCGTGCGTTTGCCGCTGCCGGAAGACAAGCAGTGGGCCGCCGATCAGGTGACCATTCTGAAAGCGTTGGGTGTGCTGGACCCGGACGGCAAGCCGACGGCGCGGCTGGACGTCGTGAAGGCCGGCAACGTGGCGCGGCTCACGCAGGAAGACTGGCAGCGCCAGCGCGACAAGATGGTGAAAACCTGCAACCAGTGCCACTCGGAGAATTTCGCCAAAGCGGAACTGGCAAAGGGAGACCGGATGATCAAGGAAGCCGACCGGCTGCTGGCGGAAGCCATCGAGGTGGTGGCGGGGTTGTACAAGGACGGCGTGCTGCCCAAACCGGCCAGTTACGCCTACGCCTATCCGGATCTGCTGACGTTCCACGACGCGCCGACGCCGATCGAGCAGAAGCTGTTTGTGATGCACCTGGAGCATCGCATGCGAGCGTTCCAAGGAACCTTCCACGCCAACCCGGATTACGCGCTCTGGTACGGCTGGAGCGAACTAAAGCGCGACCTGGCCGAGATCAAACACCTGGCCGGAGACCTGCGCGCGAGCAAGAAATAGACGTCGGGGATGCCGTTATGGGGCCGCGAGCGCCTTGCGAACCGGCCCCATAACGACTAAACTAAAAGTGTTCGGGGCGTGGCTCAGCCTGGCTAGAGCGCCTGGTTCGGGACCAGGAGGCCGGTGGTTCAAATCCACTCGCCCCGACCAAACTCCTCAATTACTGACAGACATTTCAGCACCTTCCCCAGCCGATAGTCGCACTCCCGATGGTCGTTGTCGCCGTGTTTTGATCAACTTGCTGTCCGATGATTTCGACGACCTCTTGGGCCTGTACCAGGAGGTCTAGTGATGCACCGGGAAGTGTCTCGGGTCTGATCCCGCGAATACGACCGGACCACTCGAGGTCGCCGATGACGACGCGATCCTCTCACGGTCTCCGCGCCACGAGCGAGCGTGCCGTGCTACAAAGGTTCGGTGCGAGCTATTTCTGCTGCCGGGTTCGCCGTTGTGTGTGCCCTCTCTGCGCATGCGCAAGTCGCGCCGAAGAGCCAGCCTGCGAAGTGGAACCGTATTGAGACAATCCGGGATCGTGATGACAAATCCGGGTCGGTGGAGAGGACAATCTGCTTCGAATCCGAAGATACATCCACAAGTGAAGAGCCGGTAACTCGAATTCGGATTCTAACGCCAGGTCAGCCAGCGTTTGTTCTCAAGAATGAGTTCTCCTGGTGGATCAAACTCAGCGATGGCCTTCCGGGTGGTTTCCTCGCTAAGACAAAGAACGCGCTCGCTTCGAAGTATGTGTTTGGTTTGAGAACATCGATAAGCCAGATTCCCCACACGTTCCTGTTTCTTGTCGGATGGCCATTTGGAAGCTCACCGGGCAGTCTGCACGTCCTGGATCTCGAAGCCACGAACCCGCCCGCGGTAGTGCTCCGGAAAGAAGAACTCGAATTGGTGGGCTTTCGAGACCTAGACGGGGATGGTGTGCCTGAGATCATCGGCGCTCCATGCATGTCCCAGGAATTCGGTGATCACTTATTGACGTATGATCCGCTCCACGTGTACGCCATCAAAGCGCGCGGGCGGACGGAACTGTCAATACCGCTGTCGCGAGCTTACAACGAAGAGCACTACTACGGCTGGGTTGGGCCGGTCTGCTCGGAAGACTGGGCCGTAGTTCTTCACCCACCCGGTGGTGGCAAGCCGACAATAATGAAAACCGCAGAGGCTGAAAAATTGCAAGGGAACCCGCTGAAGAAGTAGCGCTACATCCGCCTGTAGCCGTCTTGATCGTTCTCCTATGTGGCGATTTTGAAATCCTTTCTGAGCAACATGTTTTGGTCAGGTTTTCGGAATGCCGACGCGACCGCGCGCGAAGCATGCGGATCACCAGCGTGGAAAGCAGGGTCCAACTAGGGCCCGATTCGCCACACGTTCGCCTTTTGGGGTCCAAATACACGACCTACAACTCTTTTATTTTCAGTCAACGCCGCTCATAGGTTGCTGATATTTTCTGGTTCGGGACCAGGAGGCCGGTGGTTCAAATTCACTCGCCCCGACCAAATTCCTCAAACACTTAGACTCAGACGCGAAACACGCTACCCTTGTCATATTCTGGCGATCGTTAGGGACCGAAGGCACTAATTTCCTGTGATTGGAGTCTGATGTTTTATGGCATGCGGCTGCTCTTTGCTGGCGTATGTAGGCTTGTGGCAACTCCTTGGCACTACTCCTCGCACCGTTTCCTTCGAGATTGACCGCTGGAACAACGATAGCTGGGGACTACACAACATCGTCAGGGATAGGATCGCGGGGACGGTGATGGTCTTCGCTGACGGCTCACGGGTAAACAACATCCAGGCGACGCACTACAAGCACTACTTCATGCCAAGTGGCGATTGGCCAGCGCACACCATCTACATTCGGCCCGCCAACATAGGATACGAGATCAACGACAGGACGAAGACAGCGACTCTGCGGCGCTGCACGTGCACTTGGGAAGAGCCACAGCCACCCCCGCCCGACGCTGCCTGCGTCGCGGCTGCCCACGCCCGCTTGGGTGCCAATGTGACCCAAGTGGGAAGTGGTGAGATCGCGGGAGCGTCGGTCATCAGGTACAAGGAGACGAGCAGCAACGGTCACCATGAAATCGCATTCGCTCCGAAGTTCGGCTGCGACATTCTTGAAGAGCGAAGTGCAACGTACAACTCGATAGGATTAGCGACTTCGCGTTTTCACTTCGTCGTGAGATCCTACTTGCCCGGAAATCCCGCCCAGAGCTTGCTCGCACCGCCAACGGGCTACGTTCTTAGAGAGAAGCCCCTTTGATCTCCTGTAGGGCCACGTTACGTGCGTACCGGCGGCTGGCGAGTGCAAGGCGCGCCACATCAGCCTGTAGCTGTGCCGGCTGGTGCTCCTCTATGGCGATTTTCAAATCCTTTCTGAGGAACATGTTTTGGTCAGGTTTTCGGAATGCCGGCGCGACCGCGCGCGAAGCATGCGGATCACCAGCGTGGAAAGCAGGGTCCAAACAGGACCCAACACGGGCCCGATTCGCCACAAGTTCGCCTTTAGGGTCCAAATACACGACCTACAACTCTTTTATTTTCAGTCAACGCTGCTCGTAAGTTGCTGATAATTGCTGGTTCGGGACCAGGAGGCCGGTGGTTCAAATCCACTCGCCCCGACCATTCCTTCCAACGGCTTAACACTTACAGGCTCTACTGGCTGTGCTTCAGCCGCAGTCCTTTCAAAACGATCGTCTGTTTCACATCCCGCTGGCCGGCCTCGACCGTCAGCGGATCGCCCGACCATGACTGGCGGTGGCCCCACAGTGTCGCCGTCAATCGATAGGCGGCGACTGGCCACAGACTGAGAACCACTTGACCGGCCGCATCTGTGGTGTTGTACGCGCCGGAATTGGTCGCCACCTGATTCGCTGGATCGAGTCCGCTGTCCTGAACAATTGCACCAGACACAGGCACACCATCCTCGCTCGATACTTTGATGACAACACGCCTTTTCGGGCCGAAGTCAGGAAGACGAAACAGGACGTCGTGAATCGATCGGCCCTCCTCGACGACCAGGTGCTTGGCCTCCAACCAGCCATAGACCCCGGGATAGTAAGTGTTCGGTAGAGGGATTTTGAAATTCTCATTCGGTTCGCTGATATCGGATGAGAGATGGTACCAACCCGGATACACGTCGCGAAAAACGAACCGACCGTCGCTGTCGGTACGAGTGTGATTGTAGAGTGGGTACTCCGAGCCGCCCCGCTTGATCCAGCCCAACCTGCGGAAAAGCCCGTCGCGCAGAGAGGCTATGCTGAAGCGATTCTCCGACAAGGACCGTCCTTGGCCTGACAAACGGAATGTCGCATTGCGTATCGGCTCGCCGCGGGCGTCCACGACGCGGCCAGTCACTTCGGAGTAGTTTTCCATCAGGATGCGGAGGTCAGCGCAGGACGCCGGCAGAATCGATGTCTCCGCTATAGGCGCGGCCTGACGGAAGTTTGGCCGCGTGGCGATGACTTTGTATTTGCCCGGCGGTAAGGCCGCGATTTTCCAGCCGGCGGCGTCGTTGATGCTGCCCTGGAACGTCCCGCCGTTACCGCTCAGTTGGACTTCTGTACCAGAAACCGCCACGTACCAGTGCCACTGCGCTTTCACCGATATCGAAGCGGGACGCCGTGCCAAAACGGCCCCTCGGAACTCAGCCACGAACGGGTGAGTTACCGGCAGATTTAAGCCGACGCAGTTGTTTTCCAGATAACGGCCGTCCTGCAACGGCTTCACCGCAAAGAACTCAGGTTGGCTGGCCTTATTGCCGTACCCGTCGTCGAGAAGCACCTTGATGGAGCGTAGTGCAGGCGGCCCCCACAGGAGTTCCTGTATGTCGAAGGTAACGGTGACGGCTCCGTATCTCTCTGGCGTGATCGAAACAGGCTTGCCTATGAACACGACCATGTCGGGTTCGAGGCGCGTGCAGAGGGAGGACGGGGCGATGCAATCGCCAATGGCAAATAAGTGCAACGGGATGAAAGCCGCAAGGACCAGGAACTGCACTCCGATTCGCACGATTGCGGGGGCACCGTTGCGACGCTGCATACAACGACCTGACGGTCTACTTCAACTTCGAGAAATCCGTCGCGCTTAGGAACACCGACTCTACATGGTCCACGATCTTGCCGGCGGCTTCCGAGTCCTTGCGCGCTTGGAGCCATTCCGGGTCGTTGCGAAACGCATCCCAGGAGGCTTTCGCCGCCTCGCGGTTCTTGTGGCGCAGAATGTAGTACAGCGTGTTCTGGGATTTCGGCGGATCGGCCGGCACCCAATAGCCGACATTCTCCATGCCGTGTTTCTCGAAGATCCTGGTCGTGTGTTCGCGAAACCGCGCCAGCAGCGCCGGGAGCTTTCCTTCGAGTGTGGTGTAGATGCGAAGCTCGTACACTGGCCCGGAGGATTGAGCCGGAGCGGAAGACGCGCTCGCCAGGACAACACCGAGCATCAGCATCGCGGTGAAAGCATGACTCATCATAGTGCCTCTCATTATGATGCAACCCCGTGCTCCGCCGATGGGCCACTCACTTTCCGGCGGGCAGACGGCCGGTCTCGCGCATGCGTTCCAAGCGCGTGCCAGAAACGAGACCGTCACGGTCCGGCGGAACATTGAGAAGGTAATTGGAACCGCGATGGTTGGCAAAGCGCACCATCTTGACAAGACAAAAGGAGACAGACTGCCCCTTCTTCCCGGAAGATCCTCGATCTGCTTGACGCACCACACTAGGTACGGCGAAATCGGGCA
>CAZDIZ010000061.1:0-1833 GCA_964505625.1 uncultured Solibacteraceae bacterium
AGCCCATTACGCAAAAGCCCCCCTGCCGCCGATTGCCTGTAAGTGATTGATTCTTCATTCGAGAAGGCCTGCGAAAGCCCTAGAATACATATTCTGGGTATTTGCAGTGATGGTCGTAAGTGACTGATTTCTCAAGGCATCGCAAAGCGCCCAAACAGCCGGATTCTCTCGATTCTGGGGAGCGGAAAGCCCTACTGGCCGCTGCGGCCGCCAGTGCCAGGGACCACTGCCTTCTGGTGCTGATGCTCTATCGCGGCCTTCGGGCGTCTGAACCCGGAATGATTCGCCTGGAAGATTTCGCCGAACGGACGCGCCGCTTGTACATCCGCCGGCTCAAGGGCTCGATCTCCCAGGAATACCATTTGACCGATGTCGAGATGCGCGTGGTTCGGCGCTGGCTGCGGGAGCGCGGTAAGATAGCAGGATGGATGTTCCCCGGCTATCGCGGCCAGGGGATCAAACGGCGCCAGGTGTTCCGCATCTATGGGCACTACGCGGAGCTGGCACAACTACCCGAACGCAAGAGGCATCCCCACGTGCTGAAGCACACCTGTGCCACGATGTTGCTGGACTTGGGCGGTGAGATCCGCGGCGTGCAAGACCACCTCGGGCATGCGCACATCTCATCGACGCTCATCTATGCGGCTGTGACACCGATTCAGCGCGCGCGAATACACGAGTTGCTCGATCGAGCGACCTGAGTTACCGAGCGCGGCGCTTGCCGATGCAGTGAGCCGCGGCGGCCGTTGCGCTCGAGCAGACCTTCCCGCATTTCCTGCAGGCCGTTTTCTTTGGTGGCCGGCCGCCATTCCGGCCGCCAGAGCAGCGACGCCGTCTACCTGCGAGTTTTCGTGCTGCGGTGGTTGCGGTGAGACGCTTCATTAAACACCTCTGCTGGTTTTATTTTAATGCAGCGCTGCATTTCTATCAATTATTATTGGTGTCAGGGTGAGACGGGATGAGACATACACCAGGGAGGGGCCCCTGGGGCCCGGTTTTCACCTCCCCTTATTGGAATTTTGCCCTGCGCGCGCGGAAATGAGGTTCCGGTTTCTGCGGAAGTCCAGTTCCGGTTTGCCTTGGCTATCTTCTTTACTGAAGAAGGAAGAACAAGCAAGCATGCATGCCGGCGACGAAGGTGGGTTCAGGTACTAGGAACGCGGACTATTGCGTTTCGCGCCCAGTTGATGTATAGTTCCAAAAGTCGGCGACGGCCGGCGCGCCATTAAGAGCTGGCTTCGGGCTCTACAACCGGGGCCAGCTTGGCGTTCCGCTCAGAGCTGCCGTGTAGAGAGGTAGATGCCAAAACGTCACCGCAATTCGAGCCGCAATCATCCCCACCAATATGCATCTTTTGGTCAATTTCTGATAAAAGATTGCATATTATGTCAACACTCGTCTAGCGAAACAATCCCTTGAGCGACGGCATTCCGCCCGAGTTCTTCCCCAGAAAAAAATCGGCCCGCCATGGGTGCCCCCTTGGCGGGCCTGAGGGAAGAACAAACCTGCTCTGCTACTAGCGGCCCCGGCCTCCACGGCCTCCGCCGCCACTGTGGCTGCCACCCCCACCTCCACTGCTGTGGCCGCCACTACCGCCACTGCTACGGCTCATTCCGCCGCCGCCTCCGCCCGAAGGCGGTGCCGACATCGTGCGTCCACCGCCGACGCTGCCGCCTCCGCCCGAACGCATCTCAGGGGCGCGCGAGTAAGAGCCGCCACCACCGCCGGAACGCTCATAGCTGCGTTCGCGAACGATCGGCGGGCTGATCCGAACATTTCCTTCACTGGATCTCTCGTTTCTGGACGATCCCCAACCGGAGAAAGATCCGCTCC
>CAZDIZ010000061.1:1933-13717 GCA_964505625.1 uncultured Solibacteraceae bacterium
CCGCGATAGTAGCCGTTGCCATACCAGCGATGGTAGGGCTCATGCGGACCCAGCGGCACCCAACCCACGTTTCCGAAACCGAATCCGATATTCACACCGTGGTGGCCGCCCCAACCGAAGAACGCCACCAGCCCGGGGCTCCAGTAGTGGCGATAGTGCGGACCGCGTCCGCCCGGCCACCAGCACCAGCCATGTCCCGGCGCATGGAACCAACGGCCGTAATGGTACGGAGCCCAACCCCACGGGTCGTAGCTCACCCAGCTCCAGCCATACCAGTCGATCCAGGTCCAACGACCGTGGCGGTACGGCGCCCAATCCACCACCACCTGCGGACGCCACACCCAGCCGTAGTTGTCGACGCTGACCCAGGAGCCGTAGCTGTCCAGGTCCTCGGCGCCGTAAATGTCGTTACTCACATACTCATAGGAGCGGGAGCGCTGCAAATCCTGGTCGCGCCGCGCATTCCAGTTGTCCCAATCGTCGGCGCCCGGCGCGCGCGCCATCTGGAACTCGGGGTCGGAGGCGGAACCGCGTGCCATCATCGTGTTGCCGGCGCGCAAAACCTCGCTGCCGCGCGGCGTGAAGACCTCGGCTTCGCCGCTACGCACGGTGATCTCGCTGGAACCGTCCTCGCGTACCTCAATGCGATACACGCCGCGTTTGGCGGGCCGCACGGAAACGCTGGGAGTGCAAATCTCGACTTGCGCGTCGCTGTCGCGCAAAACCCGGAACGTCACCAGTCCACGCGCCACCTGCACCTGGTAGCGGCGATACTCGAGTTCGGAAAAGCGAATCTCGCTCATTGCCGCCAGGCGAACCATGTTGGCCCAATCGAACTGAACTTCAGCCCGGGACCCTTCACCGGTGGTCAGCCGGTCTTCGACCGTCAGCGGCGCATTCAACGCCGCCGCGATCCAATCGCCAGTGTCGCCACGGCGCACGGAAACCTCACCGTTAATCAGGCTGACGCGAGCAACGCCACGGCCGGGACCTTCGTTCCCGTCGTCGTCCTGCGCCCACGCCACACCAGCCAGTCCAACTGCTACTGCCAGCAAGCTCAGCAACGTCGGTTTCATGGCAAGCCTCCTAAACGGCACGTCCTTTCGGGTGCATTTGAAGGTCCAAATACATCTCGCTGATTGTACGCCACTTAACAATGTTGTATCAGAGCCACGGGTGGCTGAAAACCACCACCCCTGACCGAACTCAACCGTTTGACGCTATACTTATCTTCCTCCATGATCGCCCGACGAGACTTTCTAGCCGCGACAGCGGGCTTGGCCGGTATCCTGCCCGCGCAAACCGAAGGTGCCCTTCCCACCTCCGAACCGCACTTTCCCAGCCGCTTGTACCAGTTCGTATGGCGCAACTGGGAACTCGCCAACCTGGACCGAATGGCGGAAGTCCTGCACACGACGCCGGACAAGATCCTGCGCTTGGGGCGTTCGATGGGGTTGCCGCCCAAACCGACGCTTCGTGCCGACCAGTTGCGCCGCATCTACATCACAACCATCCGGCAGAACTGGCATCTGCTCTCGGACGCGCAGATCATACAGCTTCTTGGATGGACCCGCGAGCGCTACGCCTTCACGCTGCGCGAGGACGACTTTCTGGAAGTCAAACTGACTCACATGCGGCGCGAGTTCCCCGACCTGGTCTATCAGGAACCCGGCGACGCCGAGCAGCGCGCCGCCGCGCAGTTGGCCGCCGTGGTCAGACAAGACGTCGGAGCCGAGATCATGCGGCGCGGTGAGGAGCCGTGCGCATTCATCGAACGGCTGAGCGCGCCGCTCGGCCGTGCGCCGCGCAGTCTGCCGGACACGGCGCAAGAGCGCTGGAAGACGCGTTATCTATACTCCTACTTCGCGCTCTACGGCGATCCGTTGATGGAGCCGGAACTGGACCCGTTCCCGGACGGCTATCTGGAGCGGCTGGCCGATTGCGGCATCAACGGCGTTTGGATGCAGGCCGTGCTCGAAACCCTGGCGCCCGCGAAGCATTTCCCGGAATTCGGCCAAGGCGCCGCGACACGTCTGAAGAACCTGCGCGCGTTGACCGAACGCGCCGCCAAGCGAGGCGTGAAGGTCTATCTCTATCTGAACGAGCCGCGTTCGAAACGCGCCGCTTTCTTCGAGCGCTACCCCGACCTGCGCGGCCAGAAATCGCGCGGCTATTACGCCATGTGCACCAGCGCGCCCGCAGTACGCGACTGGATCGCGTCGAGCCTCGATCACGTGTTCCGCGAAGCGCCGGCCTTGGGCGGCATCTTCTCCATCACCATGTCGGAGAATCTTTCGAACTGCTTCAGCCATTCCAACGCGTGGGCCAAGCCGATGCCGGTGGCGCCCGATTGTCCGCGCTGCTCGAAGCGCACTGCCGACGAAGTGATCGCCGAACTGCTCGACGCATTTCGCGAAGGTGTGCGGCGATCCAGCACCACCGCCGAACTGATCGCCTACGATTGGGGCTGGGGCGAAGGACTCGCCGAAAAGCTCATCCCGAAGCTCGCCCGCGATGTGAAAGTGCTGAGCATCAGCGAATGGCACGCGCCGGTCGAACGCGGCGGCGTGCAAACACGCGTGGGAGAGTATTCGATTAGCGTGGTGGGCCCCGGTCCGCGCGCCACGCGTAATTGGCAACTGGCGCGCGAGCACGGCCTCGGCACGCTCGCCAAAACGCAGTTCAACAACACCTGGGAGATTTCGGCGGTGCCGTACATTCCGGTGCCGGGTCTCATTGTCGATCACTGTTTGAACCTGGAACGCGCCGGCATCGAAGGCGTGATGGCTTCCTGGACCTGCGGTGGCTACCCTTCGCTGAATCTCGAAGCCGCGCGCGCCGTCTATCGGAGTCCACACCCCAGCAAGGAGCAGATTCTCTTCGAGTTGGCTTCGTCGCGCTATGGCAAAGAGGCCGCGCCGAAAGTGATGGAAGCGTGGAACGAATTCGCGCAAGCGTTCCAGCAATTCCCGTACGGCGTGGCGATCTACACGATACCCACGCAGCACGGACCGGCGAATCTGCTGCGGCTGGAGCCAAGTGGCCATCGCGCAGCGATGATTCTCTTTCCTCACGACGATCTGAAAGCATGGTGCGGTGCGTATCCACCCGAAGCGGTGCTGGCGCAGATGCGGAAGCTCGCCGACGGTTGGCATCTAGGGCTGCTGAAGTTCGAGCGCGCCGTTCGCGCTGGACGCGGCGCGGCGGCGGAGGACCTCGCTGTAGCGCGCACCTGCTACAACCACTTTGCGAGCGTTGCCAATCAAGTGGAGTTCTATCTACTGCGTCCGAAGCTTGCGAGCGACGGCGTGGCCGCCACCATGCGTGAGATCGCACGGCGCGAAATGGCGCTGGCGGCCGATCAATACCGCATCGCGCGGCGGCATTCCGTGATCGGCTACGAAGCCTCGAACCATTACTACTACCGCCCGCTCGACCTGATCGAAAAGATCTTCAACTGCCGGCGGATTATCGAGGAGTTAAAGCGCTATGAAGCGTCGTAGTTTCTGGGCCAGCCTGGCCGGCGCCGCGCTGGCCGCGCGGCGCGACTACATCAAAGTGGACGGCGACTCCGCCGCGCGAGAACTGCTCAACCGCGCCTTCGCGGTGCTTGCCGGGCGCGACGACCAGCACACGCTGGGGAAACTCGCCGTCGTGGGCGTGGACGGCCAACGCCACTTCATCAACGACAACGTCTGGTGGCTGTGGACCGATTCGCAGTGTAACTACGTGGCCACTTACGGTTGGCGCCCGTTCTTCACGCCGGAGTTCCGCAACATAGACCGCACCACGTGGAGCACGCCGTTTCGCGATCAGGTGACGCCCGCGCTGCAACAGTTCTTCCGCCGCGAACAGAAAGCGCCCAAAGTGCCGCCGCTCGGCTGGCTGCCTTCGAGCTACGATCCGATGAAAAAGCACCGCGTCATCTCGGATTCGGTCACGCAATACTACACCAACGCTTTCCTCAAAAAGAACAGTCTGGAAGTCGCAACCGGCATGGATCACGGTGAGAACACGGACTATCCGTTGCAGAACCTGGTGAGTGCGCTGGACTGGTGCCTGTGGGAGCGCGACACGCGCACCGCGCAAGAATATCTGCCGAAGATCGACCAATTCCTGGACGCGCTTTCGCGCTACGCGCAACCGAACGGCTTGCTGCTGACCGATACGCAAGCGAGCCAGGTCGAGTATGGCCATCGCGGTTGGCGCTACGCCGCGCACACGCATGTGTATCTGGCCGCGGTGGTGCAACGCATGGTGGAAGTGGCGCGCATGTCGGGCGAGGCGAAATTGCTCGCGAAGTACACGGCGCGCACGGAAGCACTGGCGGAAGGCGTGCGCCGCTTCCTCGAACAGGATCGTTGGTTCGCCGGAGGGCTGGCGCCGGACGGCAAAACCAAACTGGGCTCGGGACGTATGGACGGCACCGCGTCGGACTACTTCGAGGTCTGGCACAACGTGAACGCCGTGGTGCTGGGCGTGGCGGGCGAGCGCCTGTCGAAAACGATCGTGGCGAAGCTGCGGTCGATCCCCGCGCTGATCGACAATCACCTGACGCTGGTGAACTACCCGGCGCGTCCCATTGAGGAGATGGATACCGGAGATTGGTATCCCAAAGCCGGACAACACGTGAACGCCGGTTGGATGTGGATGACCGGCGCGAGTGCGCTGGCTTCGCACGCGCTCACCGCGCACCCGGCGACGCTGGAGGAAGCCGCGCGGCTGATGGACGATTTCGACCGCCACCTCACCATCGACTACTACAACAACTACGGCCGCGACAAAGAATCGCAGTGGAAAGAGCGCGGGCGCGATTCGTACTCGGTCAGTTCGGCGGGCGCCTTCGGCATGCTCTTCCGGGGCTTGTTCGATTTCCGCGTCTCGGCCGCGGCGCTCTCGGTGCGTCCGCATCTGCCGAACGGCGTCGAACGAATGGAAATCGATTGGCCGGTAGCCTACGGCTCGAAGCAGTTGTGGTTTTCCGTCACCAAAGGAACGGGCAAACGTTGGGACGTACAAGTGAATGGCAAGCGTTGGGCCAATGTGGAACAAAACGGGAGCATCGTATTCCCCTACGCGAAGCTACCCGACAGGTCGCAAGTGTCGCTGGTAGGGCCGGCTTTCTAGCCGGCCACGCCCACTTTCCAGTGGGCGTGGCGGCCTGCCAAGGCCGCCTTACTTCACGCCCATCGTGATGCCCGTGGGGCTCGCCGTTTCCGACACTCGCACCTCAACGGCGACCGCCGCGCCCGGCGTGACACTGGCCGGTACACGCGCGTTCACTTGCAGTAGGCCCGCCACCATACCCGGCGCTCCGCCGGCATAGAGAACTTCCGCCTCGACGCCTCCGATGAAAACCCTCACCGTCAGTTTCGGGCGCGGCAAGGGCTCCGCGGCCGGCTTGCCATCGACGCCCGCCGGTGTGGTTTCACCCTCGCCGGTCGCAAACAACATCACGACGGAATTGCGTGCGGCCCGGTTCCCTGCCCCGTTCACCGAGTAATCCTGATTCAGGATGGCGCCCTGCCCTTTGCCGGAAGCGTCCAAGGCGAAGACGGCCGGCGCGGTGGGCGTCGCGAATACCTGCATGGCAGCCGAACGCACGCCCCTGTACTCGACTTCCATGTTCACCGAGCGCTTGCCGGCGGCCGTGTACGGAACCACGGCACTCAACTGCTCGCGCATGGCGTAGATCATGGGCGCCGCCACACCGTCCACCAGCAAACGCGTGTCGCCGAGCGCGGTGTCGAGTGTTCCGCTTGCGGCCAGGCGTGAAGTCACCAGCGCCGCCGGACCGAAGTTCTTGCCGAACACCGTGACGATCTCGCCCGCCGCAACCGCGCCGGCGGCGAAGCTCGCCGCGTTCACCACACCATTGGCACTGATGTAAGGATCAGTCGAAGTCGTCGAGACGCCATCCCAACCGGCCAAACGCGCCATCATCCACCAGAACGCGCGCGCTTTGAGTTTGCAGTTGAACGGATGCGAATGCGCGCAATCACTGGTGAGCCCCTGACAGTCGGCTGCGTGCGCCGAGCACCAACTGGTGCACCACGCGCAGGAGTCGTCGGTGTTTGGATAGTTTGTGCCCGCCGGATCGTAGCTTTCTATGTCGGCGAAATCGAAAAGCACCTTGCCGTTGGCGCGGCAGTAATCGCGCACGGCATTGTTGTTGCGCGTGAGTGTTGCCGATCCGCCGTCGGTGTGGCCGGTCATGTAGATGAAGCGCATGGCCGGATACCACATCTCGAACTGATGCATGGTGTCCAAATACGTCTGCACCGTGGCCGTGGAATTGGAAGACTGCTGCCCGCACCAACTCCACATGGAATAGTTGAATAGACCGGTGACAGCCACCGCGCGGGTTTTGTCGATGCCGCCCGAGGCGCTCCAGTAAAGCTCGGGAGTAATGTAAGTCTCGCCGGGCTGCCCCGAATAGATGCGCAGTGCGTTGGCAAACGCCGGTAGGCTCTGCGGCTGACCGGAGTAGTTCTTGTATTTCAGAGCAGTGTCGGAATTTTGCAGCGCGGCCAGGCCACTCAGTACCTGCGATCCATGCGAAGTGTACGCGTAGTGCACAACCAACGATCGTGCGCGCTCAATCCATTCGGCGGGAATCTTCGAGATGTCCGTCGTGGTGTGATCGATGATGATGGGCGCGCCGCCGCGCGCAGCCCCCGTCACCAGCAGAGCCAAGAAAAGCAACTTCGGGCTGTTCATGCAACTACATTCTAAATGCAAACGGGGCCCGGCTTGCGCCGGACCCCGTCTTCTAGGGCAAATTGGTGGGAATTCTCCCTAGAACTCAGCGCGAAGACCCATGGTGATAACGCGGGCGCCAACCTGCGCAGCCGTCGCGCGCCCGAAGTTCGCGTTGCCAAGGGTGCCGTTAACACCACCGAACGCCGTCCGGTTGAAGAGATTGAACGCATCGGCACGGTAGATGAAGCGCACCGATTCCCAGATCGCGAAGTTCTTCGAGATCGAGAGGTTCTCCGTACGGTACCAGGGGTTACGGAAGTGAGTATCGTAAATGGAAGCGGTACCCAACGTGTAAGCCGCCGTGTTCACATACGGCGCGTTCGCGCCATAGTTGAACCAACGGTTGGTTGGGACATCCGGATCCAAATCGCCGGCTCCGATGCCGGAACGGACGGCATAACCGGTCGGGGTGGCTTTCTGAATCGGCGAGAAGATGGTGGAAGCGAGCTGATTAGTGGCCGAAACCACTTGAATCAGATTGCCGCTGCGATACTGCTGCGTGCCGGACAACATCCAGCCACCGACCAGCAAATCCATAGCGCGGCCGGCCGAACCGAGGTACTTCTTCCCCTTGCCGAACGGCATCTGATAGCTGGTTACGATGTTCACGTAGTTCGGGACGTCCATGTACATCAGGCTCTTGGCGTCCTTCAGGTTATAGGCATCCTGCGACTGCACGTTGGTGCTTTGCGTGAAGATCTGGCGATAAGTCATGTTGGCCAGGCTCTTCGAAAACACATAGCTGGCCATCAGGTTCATGTCGCCGAACCGGCGTTCGATCTTGGTTTGCAGCGAATCGTACCAGGTCTGGCCCACGCCCGCGTTGACGTTGTAGACGTTTCCATACTGCGGGAACGGACGTAGCGACTGTGCCACCGTGGCGCTGTTCTTCCAACCCGATACGAAGCTCGCGAACGGCGCTGTGTAACTCGTATTGGCGAGCGGCGTGGTGAGGGTCGAACCCAGCGACAGGTAACTGGTCGGAAGCTGGTTCATCCAAACCGTCGAGTTCAGGCCATGACCGCGGTTGCCCACGTAGGCAGCCTCAAACAGCCAATTCTTGAACTCGTGTTGAACGGTGAAGCTCCAGTTGTAAATGCGCGGAGCTTTTCCGAAGTTGTCGCCTTGGTACCAGATGCTGTTGCCAAAGTTGACATACGTCGGATCGATGCGAGGCGGAGCCTTGTAACCGAGCGGCTTCGGTACACCGCGAGTGCTGTCCCAGTAGAAAGCCGGGTTGATGCCGTCGGATGTCGATGTGTAGGTGCCGTTGATGCCGTCGATGCATCCGCCGGTGCCCGCGGCCGAGCCGCAACCGCCGTTGCCCAGCGACTGGTAATAGATACCAAAGCCGCCGCGCAACACGGTCTTGTCGGTCAACCGGTAGGCGAAGCCCGCGCGCGGGCCGATGTTAGACCAGTCGGTTGGGTAGAGCCGCTTTTTGCCGGTACGGCCGGCGCCGCTACCCGCATAGATCAAAGCGCCGGGCAGTCCACCAGCGGCGGAATTGGGCGCGTTCGGATCGAGCGTGGAGTAGTTACCGTCGGCCATATGCCAACCGATGGGAACCTCGTAGCGGATGCCGTAATCCAGCGTGAATTTCGGAGTGACTCTCCAGGTGTCCTGCCAGAATCCGGCGTGATATCCGTAACGAATCTGGCCCAGAGTGTAATTCTGATCCATCTGCGTGCCGTTGTTGACGGCGCCCAGCAGGAAGCTGGCGAACGCGTTGCCGGTGGTGCCGAGAGCCGTCGGAAGGGCGGTCTGCACACGGCTGAAGTTGTACTGTCCGTTTTGGAAGGTGGAGTAGTTGTCGATGGTCCGCAGGCGGCGGATGTCCCAGCCCATCTTGAACTCGTGCTTGCCGCGGGTCCAGGTCAACTGCTGGTTCACATGCGTAATCCAATTCTGTTGATAGCCGTCCGCTACCTTGCCTTGGTTGCCGGACCACCACTGGAGGTTATCCGTGGCCCAGGTGATGTACGGGGTTATGTCGGCGACACCGGTGGTCGAAAAGCCGGCCTGCGCGCCGAAACCCTTCTGGTTGGTGGGCTGCCAGGCGTTGCGGTCTCTGGTGTAGCCGAACGTGGTGTGCAACAGCACAGTGGGAGACAGAATCAGATCATGGTTGATGCGATACCACCACGGGTCGTTGATGACATCCACCATGTTGCTCAACACGCCGGGCATGTATTGCTCGCCTGAGGTGACCTGGTTGCGCCGGGCCATCCAGAAGCTGAGCCGGTTGTTGGCCGAAATGGAATGGTCCGCCTTGATGGTCGCGACGTAATCGGTCAACTTCGTCGAGCCGAGGAAATCGTAGTTGGCACTGACGCCGGCCCGGTTCGCGGCCGGAATGACCGGCAGGAACTTGCTGCTGATCGTGCTGAAGCGGCTGGTTGGAATCAGGTTGCCGGCAAAAGGCAGACGCGTGCTGCCGGAGGTCGTTGCTGGATCGTAAATCGTGGCGACTTCGGTGAAATTGCCGGTGCGCATCAGAGCGGTGGGCACCGTCTCGCCGGGAGCGGAAGAGATCGCCGCGGGGCGGGAATCCCTATCGTACGTGAAGAAGAAGAAGGTACGGTTGCGGCCATCGTACACCTTGGGAATGTAGACCGGACCGCCGACAGTGCCACCTTCTTCGTTGTATCGCTCCTTGGCGCGGTAGCCAGGCGTGCGGCCTACCACGTGGTTCGTGGCCCAGCCGGCGGCATTAAATATGTCGCGCCGCAGGTTCAGGAACCCGGCGCCGTGCAGGGCGTTGGTGCCGGACTTGGTAACAAACAACTCGATGCCGCCGCCCAGGCGGCCGTGCTCGGCGTTGAAACTGGAAGTGACCAGCTTGAATTCTTGGAAGGCTTCAAAGCCGGGGAAATACCACACCACGCCGCCCGACTCGGGAAGAGTCAGACTGGCGCCGTCCACCATGATTTCCTTGGCACGGCCGATGGACCCATTGACGCTGACTTCGCCAACGGTGTTCACGCCGGGCATGTACGCCACAAACGATTCGGCGCTGCGGATGCCGCCGGCGAAAATCGGAAGACTATTCACCAACTGCGGACTCAAGTTCTGCCCGCGCATGGGCGTCGTCATCTCAAGCAGCGGGATTTCCGCTTTCACTTCGACGCTCTCGGCGACATCGCCGATGTCCAACTTGACATCCACCGAGTTGCGCAAGGCAACGCGGATTTCAATGTTGGTTTGAACACTCTTTTTGAAGCCGGGCTGCGTTACGACTAGCGTATACGGGCCGGCCGGCAGCGTCGGAAACACATATAAGCCGTTGGCGGTCGATACAGTTTCGTAATCGCGCTTGGTCGGCTCGTGTGTGGCAACCACTTTCGCGCCCGGAATCACGGCTCCGTTTGGATCCGTGACGGTGCCGGACATGGAACCTGACGTCGTCTGCGCTATCGCCATGCCGGCGACCACGCACAACAAGGTCAGCAGAAGAAAACATGTTTTGCTGAACTTCACTATTAGCTCCGTCCTTTCGTCAACTCGCACTGTGGAGCCGAGGTCACCTGCCATGCTGGGTAGGCAAACTCCGCCACCGCGAAATCTAACCAAATAGAAATCTAGAACCACTGTGAACGGTCTTAAGGCCCGGAAAAAGGTTAACTGAGTTTCAAACGTTCCCCGCAACTTATTGTTTACAAAGAACTGCTCAACGAAACGGTTAAATAAGGTAGTATGGTTGCGTATGGGAAGTGCGACAACACGCGGACGTTCGACCGCAGAATCGCAGATGGCCGCGATCCGCCGCGTGGTGGCACTTTCACCCCAGCGCAAGACCATCATCGAGGCGCTGGACGCGCTGGTGGTCAGCCCGGCGTTCGAATCCAGCCCCCGCGCTCAGGTATTTCTCCGCTATGTGGTAGAGCACGCCCTGGACGGCGAACTCGACCGCCTCAAAGAACGCGTAATCGGATCAACGCTTTACGGACGCAAGCCGGATTACGACACCGGGACCGACTCCATCGTCCGCGTCACGGCCACCGAGGTGCGAAAGCGCCTGGAGGCGTACTACGAAAGCGCGCCGAAGAACCTGCCGGTGGTGTTTGAACTTCCCACAGGCAGCTATATCCCTGAGATTCAATTGGAGGTCTTCGACCGGCACGCCCAACCGGAAGCCGGGTCTTCTCAGGCGGCGCAAGTCGTTGAGAGCGCGGTCGCACGTTGGAAGACGGTGGCCATCGCCGGATGGACCGCGGCCGTTGCCATTGCTCTCCTATGGACCGGCGCGGTTTGGCTGAAATCCGGCGCGCAGCAGCGCGCGCTGCACTACCTTCCCTGGACGGCGTTGTTCAGCGGCGGCGCGCCGCGCCTGATCCTCGCCGACAGCGGAGTGGGCAACCTGCGTTACTTGAATTGGTTTCCGCTCTCCGTGTCCGTCTATGCCAACCGGGGATTCCTGCTGCCGCCGCCGAGTTTGTCGCCGCAGTTCCGCGACGTTTGGGATCAGGTGGCGCCCAAAGCCCACACCAGCATTTCCGACGCCCGCCTGGCGGCGGCTTACGCCACGTTGTCTTCGACGGCCGGGACCAAGCCCATTCTGCGCTTCGCGCGCGACCTTCAGCTATCGGACTTTCACCAAGGGGAGAACCTCATCCTGCTCGGAAGCAGCAGCGCCAATCCGTGGGTCGAGTTATTTGAGGACCAGCTCGATTTTCACATTACGCTGGACCAACCGCGGCGGGTGACCGTCACCGTGAGTAATCCCAAACCGAGCGATCCGAAGATCTTGACCACCGAGGTTTCCAGCGGCACCACCGGCGAGGGCTACGCCGCGCTGGCGCTGGTGAACGGGCTGGACAATCGCGGCGCTGTCCTCATCGCGCAAGGCACCAATATGGAAGGCACGGACGTGGCTGGCAGCCTGGCCATGACCCGGCCCGAGGAACTGGCCGGCGTGTTGCGCGGCTGCGGCATCGATCCCACCAATCCATCGGCCCGCTTCGAAATCCTGCTGCGCCTGAATGCCACGGCCGGCTCCGCGCTGAAGTCGTCGATTCTCGC
>CAZDIZ010000061.1:13817-32340 GCA_964505625.1 uncultured Solibacteraceae bacterium
TCCTGCTGCGCCTGAATGCCACGGCCGGCTCCGCGCTGAAGTCGTCGATTCTCGCGACGCGCTGCCGCGTTAAATAGGGCCGCGTATAACCTGACCCCGTTCTCCGTCCACTAAGTTATACAACTTCTTTCTATTCCTTGCTCTTCCGGAATTCCTCCGGTGTCCGATAGCCCAACGTCGAGTGCGGACGCCGCCGGCCCGCCGTGAATCGCCGTCAGGTTCTCCAGCACGCGCGTGACGCGGCGGCTCGGGAAACTCGTATCCACCTCCAGCGCCAGACGCTCGGGTGTATACGCGTCCGGCACGCTGAAGATCCGCAGGCGTTGCTGCGCGTGTGTCACGTCGCTGGCAGAGTCGATGGCCCATTCCTGATTCGGCGCCGTCAGCACTGGCCGCGGTGATACCGGCCGCGTCAGCCATCGCTTCGCAACAAGCCGTATTGCCGCGCCACTTCCTTTAGCGCCTCGATGATCCGAGCTTCCGTGTGCCGGCTCCGGCTCAATCCTCTTTGCCTTTCCTTTGTCTCAAATCGTATTCTGATTTGGACTGGGGCGGGGCTCAGGTCAAAACCGCATCCCCACGCAAAAACGCGGGGCCGGGCTTTCGCCCGGCCCCGCGTTGTCTGTCAGGTTATAGTTTCGGATTCCGCTAGAACTCCATGCGGAGACCCATGGTGATGAGGCGCGCGCCCACCTGCACACCGGTCGCACGGCCGAAGTTGGCGTTGCCGATGGTGCCGTTGACACCGCCGAACGCTGTCCGGTTGAACAGGTTAATCGCATCGGCGCGGTAAGTGAACCGCACTGATTCCCAGAACGTGAAGGTCTTGGAAAGCGAGAGGTTCTCCGAACGATACCAGGGCTGACGGAAGTGAGTGTCGTAAATGGCCGCTGTCCCGAGCGTGTAAGCCGCCGTGTTCGCGTACGGCGAGTTGGCGCCATAGTTGAACCAACGGATGTTCGGGTTATCCGGATCCAAGTCACCGGAGCCGACACCGGAACGGACGGAGTAACCTGTCGGCGTCGCCTTTTGGATCGGCGCGAAGATAGTTGACGACAACTGGTTGGTTGCCGAAACCACCTGGATCAGACCGCCGCTGCGATACTGCTGCGTGCTGGCGATGTTCCATCCACCAACCACCAGATCCATGGCGCGGCTGGCGGAGCTGAAGTAGCGCTTGCCTTTGCCGAAGGGCAACTGGTAGCTGGTGATGATGTTCACAAAGTTCGGAACATCCATCGGGAGGTAGCTCTTCGCGTCCTTCAGGTTGTACGAGTCCTGCGCCTGGACGTTGCCGCCCTGGCTGAAGATCTGCCGGTAGGTCAGCGCGCCCAGACTCTTGGAAAACACCCAGCTTCCCATGACGTTGAGGTTGCCGAACCGGCGCTCAACTTTAGTCTGCAAGGCATCGTACCAAGTCTGACCGTCGCCCGAATTCACGTGAACCATGGTGCCGTATTGCGGGAAATTGCGCAGCGACTGCGCGACCGTGGGACTGGACCAGTTCAGGAAACCGGAGAACGGAATCGAGTACTTACCGGCGACGCTGGCCGCGTCGATTCTGGTGGTCAAGTCCGAACCGAGCGACAGCAGGCTGGTCGGAAGCTGGTTCATGTACACGGTGGAGTTCAAACCATGGCCGCGGTTGCCGACGTATGCGGCTTCAAACAGCCAGTTCTTGAACTCGTGCTGAATGGTGAAGCTCCAGTTGTAGATGCGCGGAGCCTTCCCATAGTTGGGGCCCTGGTAATAGACCACGCCGAAGTTGCTGAAGGACGGGTCGATGCGGGGCGGCGCCTTGTAGCCGGCCGGCTTGGGAACGTTGCGAGTCTGGTCCCAATAGAAGGCCGGGTTGATACCGTCGCTCGCGGCGCTGTAGCTGCCGTTGATACCATCGGTGCAGCCGCAGCCGCCGTTGCCCAGCGTCTGGTAGAAGATACCAAAGCCGCCGCGGAGAACGGTCTTGTTGGTCAGCCGGTACGCGAAACCAGCGCGCGGACCGACGTCGGAAAAGTCCGTCGGATAGAGGCGCTTGTTGCCCGTACGGCCGGCGCCGCTGCCCGCGAAGATCAAAGCGCCCGGCAGATTGCCCGCGGCCGGATTCGGTTTGTTCGGATCCAGTGTCGAGTAGTTGCCGTCCACCGCATGCCAGCCGATGGGCACTTCATAGCGGAAGCCATAGTCCAGCGTGAAGCGCGAAGTGATTCTCCAGGTATCCTGCCAGAAGCCGGCATGGTAACCGTAGCGAATGGAGCCCGGCGTGTAATTTGAATCGTTCTGCGAAGCGTTGTTCGGCGCACCCAGCAGGAAGCTGGCGAACGCGTTGCCGGTGGTGCCAAGAGCCGTCGGAAGGGCGGTTTGCACACGGCTGAACGTGTAGAAGCCGTTTTGGCCCGCGCGGTCGTTGCCAGTGGTACGCAGACGGCGGATATCCCAGCCCATCTTGTACTCGTGCTTGCCCTTGGTCCAGGTCAACTGTTGGTTGAAGTGCGTGGTCCAGTTATCCTGCCGGCCGTTGTTCACCTTGCCCTGGTTCATGCCATACGAGGTGAGGTTGTCGGTGGCGAAGGAAACATACGGAGTGGCGTCGTAGTCCCCGGAAAGATTGAAACCAGCCTTGGAACCGAACCCGTTTTGCAGCGGGTTGTTCCAGATGTTGCGATCGCGCGTAAAGCCAAACGTGGTGTGCAACAGAACCGTCGGAGAGAGAACCGCGTCGTGATTGACGCGATACAGGTCCGGCTTCTGGTAGCTCTTCAAGCCGTTGCTCAATGCGCCGGGCAGGTACTGATCGCTGGCGCTGAGCTGGCTGCGCTTGGTCATGAAGTAGCTGATGCGGTTGTTCGGTGTGATGGAGTGGTCAGCCTTGATCGTCAACACGTAGTCATCCAACGTCGACTGGTAAGTGTAGTCGTAGTTGCTGGTGACGCCGGGGCCGGTGGTGGCCGGCATGACGGTCAGGAAATTCTTGCTGATGCTGCTGAAGCGGGCGGTCGGGATCTGATTGCCCGCGAAAGGCAGGCGAGTGCCACCGCTGGTCGTCGCCGGATCGTAGATCGTGGCCACTTCGCTGAAATCACCGGTGCGCATCTTCGCGGTCGGCAGGGTGTACTGGCCCGGGCTAATGGTGGCCGGACGAATATCCTTGGCGTAAGTGAAATAGAAGAAGGTCTTGTTGCGCCCGTCGTACACCTTCGGGATGTAAACGGGACCGCCGGCGGTGCCGCCTTCTTCGTTATACCTCTCCTTGCCGCGGAACCCGGGGGTGCGGCCCGCAACGTGGTTCTGGGCCCAGCCGGCGGCGTTCAACACGTCGCGCCGGATGTTCAGAAACGCGGAGCCGTGTACTTCGTTGGTGCCGGACTTGGTAACCATCAGTTCAAGTCCGCCGCCCAGACGGCCGTGCTCGGCGTTGAAGCTCGAAGTAACCAGTTTGAATTCCTGGTAAGCTTCGAAACCCGGGAAGTAGAACACCGTGCCGCCGGACTCAGGAATCGTCAGGCTGGCGCCATCGATCATGACTTCGCGCGCGCGGCCGTTGGAGCCGTTCACGCTCATTTCGCCGATGCTCTGCACGCCGGGCATGTACCCTAGGAAGCCCTCGGCGCTACGGATACCGCCCGTGAAAATCGGCAGCGTGGACACCAACTGCGGGCTCAAGTTCTGCCCGCGCATGGCCGTCGTCGTCTCGAGCAGCGGAACTTCCGCTTTCACTTCGACGCTCTCGGCCACATCGCCGATCTCCAGCTTCACATCGAGCGTGTTGCGCAACGCAACGCGGATTTCGATGTTGGTCTGGACATTCTTCTTAAAGCCGGGCTGCGTGACGGTCACCGTATAGGGACCGGCGGGCAGCGTCGGAAACACGTACAAACCGGCGGCCGTCGTGACGGTTTCATAGTCACGCTTGGTCGGTTCATGCGTGGCGACAACTTTCGCTCCCGGGATCACGGCCCCGTTGGGGTCGGAAACCGTGCCGGACATGGAACCTGACGTTGTCTGTGAATACACCGCGGTGGCGATGACACACAGGAGCGCCAGTAGCAAAATGCAGGTTTTGAATAACCTCATTATCTGTCGTCCTTTCATCAACTCGCCGAGGAAAACGAAAGCCTGTCCGCCCAAAGCGAGACGGGCAGACCCCACTCGTGCGAGATCTAACCTCAGATAGATACAACTGCATAATAGACTAGTATCGGACGACACGCAACCAGCATAAGTGGCGCTTATGGTAATGCCTCGTGGAACTTAATTCTTAAAGCGTTAAGTTCGCCCACCGCCGAACATGGGATACGACAAAAAGAGCCTGGCACGCGTACGTGCCAGGCTCGCGACTAAAGGTTCCGCTGGGCGGGGACTAGAAATCCAGCCGGATGCCCAGGGTGATGAGACGCGCTCCAACCTGCGCGCCGGTGGCGCGGCCGAAGTTCGCGTTGTTGATGGTTCCGTTCACGCCGCCGAAGCAGGTGCGGTTGAAGATGTTGAACGCATCGGCGCGGAACTTGAAGTTGAAGCGCTCGCCGACGATGACGGTCTTCATGAGCGAAGCGTGCTCGCTCAGCACGGGAGGCTGGCGGAACGCCGCCTGGTAGAACGCGGCGGTTCCGTATTCAAACGTTCCCGGGGCGTAGAACGGGACGTCCGACCCGTTGGTCCCGTAGTTGAACCAACGCAAGTTGGGATCGTTGGGGTCCAGGTCGCCGCGGCCGAGGCCGGTACGGATCGCCTTGCCGTTGGTGTTCGCTTTGGTCGTGTTGGCGTTCAGGTACGTGCCCAGGGTGCTGTTCGGGCTGGTCAGGCGGAGCAGGTTGCCGCTGTTGTACTTCTGCGCTCCCGCGATGGACCAGTTACCGATCATGTAGTTCAGCCACGAGCGGCTGTTGGAGAGGAAGCGCTTGCCCTTGCCGACCGGCAATTCGTACACCGACAGGATGCTGACCACGTGGGGCTGATCCATCGGTGAGTACGACTTGGAGTCGCTGAGGTTGTAGGAGTCCTGCGCGCCGTAGCTGCTCTGGTCGAAGATCTGGCGCAGGTGCATCATGGAGAGCGACTTCGAGAAGGTGTAGTTGGCCATCAACGTGAGCGGCCCGGTGCGGCGTTCCACCTTGAATTGGAACGAATCGTACCAGGTACGGCCGTGGCCGGAGTTGATCAGATCCGCGTAGCGGTATTGCGGGTACAATTTGAGGGCCTGCAGCAAGGTGCCGGCCGAACCCCAAAGCGTCGAGAAACCCGCGAAGGGTTCGGTGTAACCGGCGGCAACGACCGCCGGATCGGTGATCCGCTTGGTGAGCAGGCTGCCGAGCTTGAGGTAGCTGAACGGAAGTTGGTTCAGTTCGACACTCGAATTGAGACCGCGGCCGCGGTTCCCTACATAGGCCGCTTCAATCAGGAAGCCCTTGACCTCATGCTGCAACGAAGCGCTCCAGGTGTAAACGCGCGCCGATTTGCCATAGGTGTCGCTCAAGATGTAAGCATCGCCGCCGTTGGAATAGCTGGGATCGATGATCGGCGGGGCCTTGTAGTTGGCCGGGAACGGTACGCCGCCGTCCCAGTTGATGAACGGGTTGATGCCGTCGCCAGAAACCGTCGCGGTGTAGTTGAAACCTTGCGTGCAACCGCAACCGCCGTTGCCGAGCGCCTGGTAGAAGATGCCCCAGCCGCCGCGGAGGACGGTCTTTTCGGCAATGCGATAGGCGAAGCCCAGACGAGGTCCGACGTTGGAAAAGTCCGTCGGATAGAGATACGTCTTGTTCTCACGCCCGGGGCCGGAGCCGGCGAAAACCAGAGCGCCCGGACGATTGCCCGCCGCCGGATTGGGCTTGTTGATGTCCATGGCCGTGTAGTTGCCGTTGGCGTAGTGGAAGCCTCGGGGAACTTCGTAGCGGAGACCCAATTCCACGGTCAAACGCGAAGTGATGCGCCAGTTGTCCTGCACGAAGCCGGCATGATAGCCGTAACGGATGTTGGCGCCGCTGATGGGCAGCGCCGCCTGGCTGGCGGACGAGGGAACGCCCAACAGCAAGCTGGCGAATCCGTTGCCGGTCTTGGTCAGGTTGGTGGGGTCGGCGGTCATGTTGGAAGAGAACGAAAAGGTACCCTGTGTGTTGGCCTTGTCGTACGCCGTGGTCCGCAGCCGGCGGACGTCCCATCCGGCCTTGATCTCGTGCTTGCCTTTGAGCCAGCTCAAGGTCTGGCCGATCTGGAAGGTCTTGTTGAACTGGTGGCCGTTGTTGACCTTGCCGTCGGACGAGCCCCAGCCGGTGTAGCCCAGGTTACCGCCGATGCTGACTCTGGGAGTGGCGTCGGAGTCGCCGCCCTGGTTGGGCATGCCGATCTTCGAGGCGAAGCCGTGCTGCAACGGATCGTTCCAGGTGCTGCGATCGGCGTTGTAGCTGAACAGAGTGTGCACCAGCAGGTTCGGACGGACGATCCAATCGTGGTTCAAACGCAGCTTCTGCGGCCGGTTGTAGCTGGTGATGCTGGTGGCCAAGGGACCGTCGAAGGTCGACACGGCCGCCGTCGAGTCCGTGTAGTTCTGGAAGAAGAATGCCACACGGTGCGCGTTGGAGATCACCTGGTCGGCCTTGATGCTCCAGATGTCGTTGGAGAACTTCGACGTGTTGGCGTGCATGTAGTTGCTGGTGAGGCCCGCGCCGGTGGGATCGGGAATGTACGGCACCAGATTGGTGGAGACCTTGCTCCAACGGGCCTTCGGAATGATGTTGCCCGCGAACGGAGTGCGCACGCTCACGCCGTTGACCGTGGCGGTGGTATTGGGGTCGTAAAGCGGCAGCAGGCCCGTTTCAGAAAAATCGCCCTGTTTTTGCTTTGCGGTGGGGACAGACACGGTGCCGAAACTGTAGGACGAAGGACGCAGGTCGCGCGAATAGGTGAAGTGGAAGAACGTTCTGTTCCGCCCATCGTAGACTTTGGGAAGGAAGACCGGTCCGCCGATAGCGGCGCCGGCTTCGTTGTAGCGAACCTTGGCGCGATAGCCCGGTTCGCGGCCGACCACGGAGTTGCTGGCCCAGCCCGCGGCGTCGAAGATCTGGCGCCGCAGCGACCAGAAGCCCGCGCCGTGGAT
Organism: uncultured Solibacteraceae bacterium; assembly: GCA_964505625.1. Taxonomy (GTDB): domain Bacteria; phylum Acidobacteriota; class Terriglobia; order Bryobacterales; family Bryobacteraceae; genus JAJFUV01. The sequence goes on from CAZDIZ010000061.1 coordinate 20,908, forward strand.
CTCGTTGCTGCCCGACTTGGTGTTGAACGTCTCGACGCCGCCGCCGAAGCGGCCCAACTCGGCCGAGTAACTGGCCGTGATGAGCTTGAACTCGGTGTAGGCCTCGGCGCCGATGTTCTGCATGGCCATGCCGCCGGATTCGGGGCTGACCGTGCTGCCGCCGTCGATCAGGATCTCCTTGGCGCGACCGCCGGAACCGGAGATGCTGGTCTCGCTGGCGCCGGAGTTCACGCCCGGCATGTAGCCGACGAAACTCTCGGCGTTGCGGACGCCGCTGCTGTACAGCGGTAGCTTGTCCAGGAACTGCGGCAGCAGGTTGGTGCCCCGCTGCGCAGTGGTGGTTTCCAACAGCGGCGCGGCAGCCGTGACTTCCACGATCTGCTTGGCTTCACCGAGCTCGAGCTTCAGATCCACTGTGGAGCGGGAACCGATGCGCACGTCAATTCCCGTGCGTACGAGATTCTTGAACCCGGGATGCTCGACCGTGATCGAGTAGGGTCCCACCGGAAGACTAGGAAACAGATAGAGCCCCGCCTGCGTGGAGATCACCTCGCGGCTGGTGCCTTGCTGCAAATGCTTGGCGACGATTCTGGCGCCGGGAACGACCGCTCCGTTCGGGTCGATTACGGTGCCGGTTACCGATCCCGAGGTGGTTTGTTGCGCCACTGCGGGAACAGTCACAAGGACGATGGCCAGCAAGCCGGCCAACAGTTTTGCGACAGTACTCATTGAGATTTCATTCCTTTCGATATTCGGACTTTCAAGCCTGGGAACAACAGTGCCGGCCGAGGATACCGCGAGGGTCCCGGTAGGTCCTCGTGGATCTCGATCGCCGCCGTCCTCCCGTCAAGTCGCCGAGGGATTCCGGGCCCGTCCGGCCTAAGACCGCCTGACAGACCTTGCTTTCAGCGAGCCTGAACCTCATTTACAAATCTTAAGAATGTTAGATCAGCTTGACGGCGGGCGCAACGCGCATAACGAGAACTTATAGGGGGTACGGGATTACCGTATGCTTAATGCGTTAAGTTGGGCAAAAAGGCAGGGAAAGACCTTACCATATGGATGCCCCGGCGCTACTTTTCGACGGGTTGATTCTGGCTGGACCAACGGTCTAAAACCCGGCCGAGATTCGCCAGATCGATGGGTTTGGTGAGATAGTCGTCCATGCCGGCCTGAATGGCACGCTGTTTCTCTTCGGCCATGGCGGCGGCGGTCAGGGCGATGATGGGCGTGTGTACGCCATCCGGTTCGGTGGCGCGGATGCGGCGGACGGCCTCGTAACCATCCATGCCCGGCATAAAGCAGTCCATGAAGACGATCTGATGGTCGCCGGAGCGGAGTTTCTCGATGGCTTCGGCGCCGTCGCGCGCCACTTCCACATGGCAACCGACCCGGCCGAGCAGCGCCGCGCCCACGCGCGCGTTGACGGCGTTGTCTTCCACCAGCAACACGCGCACGCCGGCGGGAAGCGCGTCGCGCAGCGCTTCGATGGAACTGGCGGTGCGCAGCGTTTCGGGCATGGGCGCGTTTTCGCTGAGAGCGTTGCGGAACGGAACTTCAAACCAGAACTCGGCGCCGCCATCGATACCGTCGCCGGTGCCGATGGAGCCGCTCATCATGTTGACCAGGGCCTTGCTGAGCGCCAGCCCCAGTCCCGTGCCTCCAAAACGCTTGGTCACCGAAGAGTCCGCTTGGCTGAACTTCTCGAACAGGCGGCGGCGGGCGTCATCGGATATTCCGATGCCTGAATCTTTCACTGACACGCGTAGCCAGGTCCAGCCCTCGCCGGCTGTCCGGGCGGTAACCGCAACCCGCACGCCACCGCGCGAGGTGAACTTCACGGCGTTGTTCACCAGATTCGCCAGCACCTGGCGGAAGCGCAGCGGGTCGCCATTGGCGGCCGCCGGCACGCCCTGGCCGATGTCAACGTCGAAGAAAAGGCCTTTGCGTTCGGCTTGCGGGCGGAACGACTCCGCCACGTGCTTCAGCACCTCGGCCGGGCAAAAGTCTTCGGCGGCCAAGGCCAACTTCCCCGCTTCGATCTTCTTCAGGTCCAGCAGGTCGTTCAACAACGCGGACAATGTGCGCGCTGAGTCGCGGATGATGGCGACGTAGTCTCTTTGCGTCTCGTCCATGGGCATATCCAGGAGGACCTCCGAGGTGCTGAGAATGCCTCCCAGCGGAGTTCGGATCTCGTGGCTTACATTGGCGATGAATTCCGATTTGACGGTGCTGGCTTGCTCGGCAATCGACCGCGCCTGCGCCATGCGGCGGCTGTGCCAGAACAAGAAGAGCGCCAGAACAATCAAGCCGCCGGCGGCGGCTCCGTACAACGTCTCGCGGTGCCGCTTTTCTTGTTCGCGAAACAATTCTTCGGTATCGAAAGCCGTGAGCGGATCCCAGGCCGCCAACATGCGCAGAAAGGAGCCGTCCGCGCGCATGTCCTCGATCTCGTCGCGCAACGCATCGGCGACAGCCGCCTGGCTGCGGCGCGCGCCGATGCCCATGTCCAGGGCCGCGGCGGGTAACGGCCAAAGCTGAAAGCTCAGCGCGGAACAAGGCGCCGGGCGGCTAAGCATGGCGGATTGCGCGAAACGAAACTCGATGAACGCGGCTTCGGCCTTGTCCGTGCAAAGTCGCGTGATGGCGTCCGGGCGGCTCTTGGCGGCGACCTGGACCGCGGTGGGTAAGAACGTCGCAACCCTCTGCCGGGTGACCGGACCGTCGACGAAAGCCACGGCCCGGCCGCGTGCCTCAGCGGGACCGCGCAGCGGCGCGGCGTTCAGCGAGAGCAGGCAGTAATGGTTGCGCAAGAAGGGCTTCGTGATGTGAAAACGCTTTAGCCTATCCGGAGTAATGCCGATCACCGCCCACAGGTCTGCTTGACCGCTGATGAGCGGCCCGTCACCGCCGCCGTATTGGTGCATCCATTCGAGTTCGATGCCGCGGCGCCTGGCGGCTTCCTCGATCACCGCGACGGCCAGGCCCGACGGACGTCCGGTACCTTCGTTCCAGTCGCTGTAGGGCGGCGACTTGTCGACCCCAATGCGCAGGCGCCGGGCCGCAGCGGGAACGGGACTGGCGTACAACGGTTCCCCAATGGCCAGCACGGCCAGCAGCGCGGCGAACACGGATTCCACCCCAAGGCGACGCACCAAGCTTGTCCCTGTGCTTCTTATCGGCCCACCGCGGTGTAAGTAGAGCGATAAATCGCGCCGCGACAGAGTGTTGCGGTACAATCGGCGTGTATTGGCCGGTTCCACCAAATCCCAACAATTCCTCGACGCGATCGCCCGCCGGGCCTTGGTCGCCGACGGCGCCATGGGCACCATGCTGTACGCCAAAGGCGTCTTCATCAACCGCTCGTTTGACGAACTGAACCTGTCGGCGGCGTCCCTCATCCTCGAAGTGCATCGGGAATACGTGGATGCGGGTGCCGAGATTCTGGAAACCAACACTTACGGCGCCAACCGCGCCCGCCTGACGCCCTACGGCTTAGGCGAAAAAGTAGCCGCCATCAACCAGGCTGGCGTGCGGCTTGCCCGGGAAGCGGGTGGCGATGACGTGTTCGTCGCCGGCAGCATGGGACCGCTGGGAGCGCGCGTCGCGCCCATCGGGCGAATCTCGTTTCGCGAGGCCGGCGAGATTTTCCTGGAACAGGCCACGGCGCTGGTGGAAGCGGGCGCCGACCTGCTGGTGCTCGAGACGTTTTCGGACCTGCACGAACTGGATGCCGCCCTCGGTGCCGCGCGCCGCGCCGCTGGAGCCGGCTTCCCCATCATCGCCCAGGTGACCATCGACGACTCGGGCGCGCTGCGCGACGGCACCAGCACGGAGACTTACACGCGCCAACTGGATCAGTGGCCCGCGGACGTGATCGGCCTGAACTGTTCAGCCGGGCCGAAGGTGATGCTCGAAACCATCGAGCGGATGAGCGAATTCACCTCCAAGCCGCTCAGCGCGATGCCCAACGCGGGCCATCCGGTGCGCTTGGAGGGACGCAGCATCTACCTGTGTTCGCCAGAGTACATGGCGCAGTATGCGCGACGATTCCTCGAAGCCGGCGTCCGCGTCATTGGCGGTTGCTGCGGTACCACGCCGGAACACATACGGCAGGTGCGTGCCGAAACGCGCTCGCTTCAGCCGGAGCACCGGCGCGCGTTGGTGAGCGCTTCGAGCGCGGAAGCGTCTGCCCAGGCGCTTGCGGCCGCCCCACTCGAAGAGAAGTCCGCGCTGGGAGCCAAGCTCGCACGCGGCGCATTTGTCGCGATGGTCGAGATCCTGCCTCCACGCGGCGTGGACGCAAGCAAGGAAATCGCCGGCGCGCGGCTGTGCGCCGAGCACGGCATCGATTGCATCAACGTCCCCGACGGACCTCGCGCCAGCGCGCGCATGAGCGCCCAGGCGGCCTGCCAGATCATACAACGCGAGGCCGGCATCGAAGCCGTGCTGCACTTCTGCTGCCGGGACCGTAACATTCTGGGCATACAGTCGGAGCTGATCGGCGCGCACGCCTCCGGGCTGCGCAATCTGATCTGCATCACGGGCGACCCACCGCGCATGGGCTCCTACCCGGAAGCCACCGCCGTGTTCGACGTGGACTCCATCGGACTGGTGGGCATCGTGAACAATCTGAATCGCGGGTTGGACATCGGCGGCAATGCGATCGGCTCGCGCACCAGCTTGGTCATCGGCGTCGGCGCCAATCCGGGCGCGGTGAACCTGGATGAAGAGATCTCTCGTTTCGAACGCAAAGTGGAAGCCGGGGCTGAATTCGCCGTTACGCAGCCGGTTTTCGACCTGCGGCTGCTCGAACAGTTTCTGCGCCGCATTGAGCACCTGAAGATCCCGCTCATCGCCGGCATCTGGCCGCTCACCAGCCTGCGCAACGCCGAGTTCATGGTCAACGAGCTGCGCGTAAGCGTGCCGGACGACTATCTGGAACGCATGCGCCGGGCCGATTCGGCCGATAAGGCACGCCAGGAGGGGATTTCCATCGCGCGCGAGATGGTGGTGCGGGTGCGCCCTCTGACGCGGGGCGTGCAGTTGAGCGCTCCCTTCGGCCGCTATCAAATGGCTATTGACGTGGCCGATGCAATCGGGTCTAGATAGAGTGATACTTACTTTCTGACAGTGAACACAGACCTTATCGAAATCGACCAGGAGCAACCTTCGCCCGACTCGATCGAGCGCGCGGCGGCGGCGTTACGGCGCGGCGGCGTGGTGGCCATTCCGAGCGATGCTTTGTACACGCTGGTCGCCGATCCTTTCAACCTGCACGCGGTGGGCAACGTCTTCGTGGCCAAGCGGCGCGAAGTACACCGCTCGTTGCCATTGCTGGTGGGCGACTTATCCATGGCCGAGGAACTCACCAAGGATTTGAGCAGCCGCTTCTTCCGCCTGGCCCGCCGTTTCTGGCCCGGCCCGCTGACGATGATCGTTTCGGCGTCAGCCAAGGTTCCCTTGAAAGTCACGGGGAACACCGGCCGGCTGGCGCTGCGCCAGCCGCGGTCGAAGGTGGCCGACGCGCTGATACAGCACCTGGGACATCCGTTGATCGGGACCAGCGCCAATATCAGCGGACAGCCCACCTGCCGCACCGGCATCGAAGTGTTCGGCACCATGGATGGGCGTATCGACCTGGTGCTGGACGGCGGCCCTTGCGCCGGCCTGGGCGGTACGACGGTGGACATCACCGAGCCGATCTGGCGCGTGGTGAAGGAAGGTGTCATCGAGGAGAAGGATATCGCTGAATGCCTGAAGGCGAGCTGACACGCCGCCGCGTCTAATCTTCGATGCCTACAGCCTTCTACATCGTGTTCGGTGCGGCGTTCACGGCCGCCGTTTCCTGGGCCCTCGGGCGGCTTCTATTCGCGCGGCTCAAGCTGGCGCTCTACCGCGGCGAGGAACACGTGCTGGCGTTCATGACCGGCTCGGCGTTGTTGAGCCTGGCGATGTTCGCGCTGGCCGTGGTGCATGGTGTGCGCAAAGGACTGCTGCTGGCGCTGGGCGCGGCGGTGCTCGTCTGGACGTTCCGCACGGGCGCGCACCGTAGCGCAGGCGCCGCGCTCCCTGCCCTGCCCCGTCTGTGGCGCATCCTGCTCGTCGTTGCGTTTCTGTTATTCGGCGCGTTGTATGTGGCCAACGCCATGGCGCCGGAGCTTAGCCCGGACGGCAGCGCCTATCATCTACGTTTCGTCGCTGACTACCATCGCGCGCATGGATTCGTCCGCATCACCACGAACATGTACGCGAACCTGTCACAAGGACTCGAACTGCTGTTCCTGTTCGCGTACGTCTTCGGCCGGCATTCATCGGCTGCGATGGTGCACATGTTGTTCCTGTTCGCGCTGCCATGGATGCTCATTGCATGGGGAAGGCGCAGCGGACATGCGGTGGCGGGCGCGGCGGCGGCCATGTTCACGTTCCTGAGCCCGGTGGTAGGCATCGACGGCATCAGCGCTTACAACGACGTGGCGGTGGCGGCGGTGTTGTTCGCTACGTTCTACCTGGTGGACATCTGGCGTGAGAATCGCGCGAGCAGTCTGTTGCCGGTGATCGGCCTCGTGGCGGGCTTTGGTTACGCGATTAAGTACACGGCATTTCTGGCAGTGCCGTACGCGCTCGGCGTTGTCGTATGGACGTGCTGGAGGTCGAAGCAGAACTGGTGGCGGCCGGCGTTGATCGTTGGCCTGGCGGCGCTGGTGATGGTTGCGCCGTGGATGTTGAAGAATGCGATCTGGCTCGGCAATCCGGTTTCACCGTTCTTCAACAGTGTGTTTCCGAATCCGTATGTCCACGTGAATTTCGAGCAGGAATACCAGTATGCGATGCAACACTACGCCGGCATCAATAGCTATTGGCAGTTGCCCATTGAATTGACGGTGCGCGGGGGCGCGTTGTGCGGGCTGCTGGGCCCGCTGTTCTTGCTGGCGCCGTTGGGGCTGTTGGCGCTCGCAAACCCGGCCGGCCGCAGGGTCCTGCTCGCGGCGGCAATCTTCGCAAGCACGTACGTCACAAACGTCGGCACGAGGTTTCTAATTCCGGCGCTACCGTTGATCGCGTTGGCCATGGCCCTGGCCGTGGCGCGATTCCATTGGATCGCGTTTACGTTAGTCCTGGTGCACGGGACGCTCAGTTGGCCGGATGTGACACGCAAGTACTGCGCCGAATATGCCTGGAGGCTGCAGCGTGTCTTCTACAAGCAGGCGCTGCGCATCGAGGGTGAAGACCACTGGCTGCGCAAAAAGAGCGCGGGTTACGTGATTGCGCGAATGGTCGAAGAGAGCACGCCACCCGGCGCCGTGGTGCTCACCTTCAATCAGGTAGCCGAGGCTTACACGACGCGCAACATTCTGGTCTCGTTTCAGGCGGCGACCAACCGTGTTTCCACCGACCTGATGTGGATTTCGCTCGCGCCCGACTGCGTGCCCACCTGGCACCACACCTTCCGTTTTCCGCGGCAAAGCGTGCGGCGCATTCGCTTAGTCCAGACAGCGGGCGGGGCGCCGGACATCTGGAGCATTGCCGAGCTACGCCTGTTTGACGGCGCGCGAGAGCTGCCGCGTGCTTCGAATTGGCGTTTGCGTGCGAGCCACAATCCCTGGGATGTGCAACTGGCCTTTGACAACGCTCCGGTGACGCGCTGGCGCAGTTGGCGGAAGATCGAGCCGGGCATGAACATCGAAGTCGATTTCGGCCAGATGGAAACGCTCGACGCGGCGCGCGCGGAATGCTCGCGCGACGAGTATAAGATCCGCATGAAGCTGGAAGGCATGGACGAAACGGGGCGCTGGTCGACGCTTTCGGACAAGCCTGAGCTCACCGATGCGCCGCTGCCGCGAGGGCTGCGGCGCACAGCGATCGAAGAATTGAAATCGCGCGGCGTAACGCACCTGCTCGTCTGGGATAGCGACTACGGCGCCGACGAAATTCGCGTGAACTCGGCGGTATGGGGTGTCACACAAGTGCGCGAGCTGGGCCCAATACGGCTGTACAAGCTGGACTGAAAACCCGGTGACAAACCCGGTGACAGACGGGACGTTTTCCCTTTATCGGAAAACGTCCCGTCTGTCACCGGGTTTTGTCACTACGCTACGGCGGTGCCGTAGTCGCGGATCTTCATCGGTTCCCCGCCCTTGAGAGCGGATTGGTGCGCTACGATGCCGGGCACGGTGTAGGCTGTGGCTTCCCAGATGTTCACCGACGGGTGGCGGTTTTCGACGATTGCGTCGATGAACTCCTTGCTGATGAAAACATGCGAGCCACCGTGGCCGCTTTTCACGCGCATCGACTCCGGCAGCTTCTCCCAGTGATTCGGCTGGTTGAACTTTTCCATGTGCACGTCGCCTTCCGGGTAGCCGTTGGCATCGATCACGGTCTTGCCTTCCTTGCTGATCGAAACCACGGTATTGGGCGAGCCCTCGGGCCGCGCCATGATGTAGGACATGCGATCGCCGTAGAACGCACCGCGTTCGGTGCCGCCCGTGGCCACGTGCCAGAACACGGAGATGCGGCTGGAATGTCCGCCGCTGGTTTTGAAGAAGCCAGTAGTGTTCCAGAACGGATTCTTGTACTGGTTGGTCTGCAACACTTCGTGGTTGTCGCCCCAACCGATGGCCTGCACTTCCACCAGACGTTCGCCGGTGACGGGCACCACCATGCCGGTGCAGTGCGTGGGATAGTGCATGGGCGCCAGACCATAACGCCAGGTGGGGAAGCCGCGATCGTCGTAACCGAGCGGGACCAACCCTTCGTGGTGATACTCGGCTTCGCTGTAGAAGATGGTGCCGAATTTGCCGGCGCGCGCCCACTCCATGCAAGTCATGATTTCGGGCCGGTAGTAACTGGTCTCGGCCATCATGTAGCGCAAGCCCGTGCGCTTGACGGCTTCGATCAGACGCTCGCATTCCTCGATCGACATGCCGGCCGGCACGGCGCTGACAACGTGCTTGCCCGCCTTGAACGCTTCCAGTGCCATCCAGGCATGCAGCGGCGCGGGCGTGAAGACGCCCACGGCATCCAGCTCAGGATGCTTGAGCATGTCGCGGTAGTTGCGATACTTGTTGCCGCAGCCATAGACGGTGGAGAGTTTCTCCAGCCGATCCGGGCGAATGTCGCATACCGCGGTGACCTTCGCGTTCGGATGTAGGTGCCACTGGAACGTCGAACCGAAGCCCCCACCGACGATTCCGATCCGCACGGGCTTGTTGCTCGCTTCGCCGCGCATAGCCATGGCGCCAAGCGTGGCGCCCGCCCCGCACAACAGACTGCGTCTGGTTACCGACATCAGAATCCTCCCGGCAAAGCCCACGTTTTACGCGCGGGCGATAATCATCATACCTTTCACCTGACAAGCATAGACGGGACCTTGGAGGATGTCAAGATTACTGTCTTTATCAAGGAGTTGACGATGCCGTGCGCTTCCGCGCACCTTTTAGCCATGGTAGGACCTTTGGTTGCCCGTTTAGCCTACTTACCTGCTGTATAATGGCCCCAACTGGACCATGGATGCCATGAAACTTCTCGGATTCCTTTTCACGCTGCCCGCGCTGGCCGCCCCGATGCCCTCGGCGTATTCCTGCGACCGGATTGTCGAAGGCGCGATTTCCGGTCGCACGATGACGACCAAGCTGTACGTGTCCGGCTCCAAGGTTCGCCTCGAATCGGGGAGCACGGTCACGATCCTCCGCAAGGACCGCAACGTCACCTGGATTCTGAACACGCAGCGCAGAACTTATGTGGAAGCGTCGGCGAGCGCGGCCGTATCCGATCCGCTGCGCGATCCGTTCGAAGGGGCCACGAGGCAGGTGCTCGGTCAGGAGAGAATCGACGGCTACGTCTGCACGAAGGTGCGACTCACCAGGACCGACGTGCGCCTGGGCCCCATCAACGCCATCGTGTGGACGGCGGAACAAACCGGCATGCCGGTGCGCACCGAAACGAACTTCCGTGGCAACCGCATCGTTGAAAGCCGCAAGAACATACAGATCGGCCCGCAGCCTGATCGCCTGTTCGAAATTCCGGCCGGATACACGAAGGTAAGCCTGGGGAAGGCGGCCGCGGCGTCCGCTAAGACGCCGCCGAAATAGCGCCAGCGCGCAGCTTGCGCAGGGCCACTTCCCCGATATTTAGCAGCAGCGCCAGAGCCAACAGCGCGGGCCACAGGTTGAGCGGCGCGGCCAGCGTGCGGCCGGCGGCTTCGAACACCTGGCGCGGGTCGGGGTTGAAACGTCCACCGGTGAAGCGTGCCAGATTTTCGAGCAGCCCCGCGTTGTTGCCGTATTCTCCGATTTCTTTCTCCTGACGCAGCAGGCCGACTTCGGGAAACGCGCGGGACTCTTCCAACGGGCGCACACGGAACAAACCCTGGCGTTTGCCAATAGACACGCGCCCGCGATAGGCACCTTGCGCGAGCTTGGCGACGGGCACCGGCTGCATGAATCCGTTCGGACCGGAGACGAAAATGTCGGGCAGCTTCGTGGGCTCGTCCGCGTAGCGGTTCAGACGGTAGTCGACCACCAACTCCTGATTGGCGCTATCGAAGCTGGCTGAAGCTTCTCCGGCCTTCGCGTGCGGCAACAGATCCCGCAACAGGTTCGACCAGAACTTGTCGAAACCGTTCCAGCCAACCCAGTTCGCGGCCCAGCGCGTCTTCGCGTCGGAAGTGAACACGGCCACGCGGCCCAGCCCGTACTGCCAGCGCACCAGCAGCGGATCTTTGCGGTCCACGCTGAGGATGGTTTCGGCGGTCGGCTTGGCGACGTAGCGCACGTACCCCTTGAGTTCCGGCGCGTGTTCGAGATCGACGCCATCCAGAATTTCCGTCTTGGCGGCGACAATGGGACGGAACGGTTTTTCGATCACCGTCGAGCCGGTATGTTCCATCACGTCGCGCAGCAGAATCTGTTCGAGTCCGGTGGGATCGGTGAGGAAATACGACTTGCCCTTGGCCGATTGCGCCACTTTTTCGAGATACGCGCGGTTGACGTCCTGGCCCAGCCCCACTGTGGAGATGGTGACGCGATGCGCTTCGGCGTCGCGGGCCAGGGTCATACTGTCGCCTTCTTCCGAGATGCCGTCAGTGAGAAGCACCACGTGCTTGAAGGTGGCTTTCACCGGCAGAATGCGGCGATAAGCTTCATTAAGCGCCGGAGCGATCTGCGTGCCGCCGTCGGGCGTGATGCCGGAGACGAGCCGCACGATCAACGAACGGTCTTCGGCGCGGCGGATGGGCACGGCCCACTGGAACGAGTTGTCGAAGATCAGCACGCCGACCGAATCGATGGGACGCAAGTTCTGCACCACACCGATGGCGGCCAGCCGCGCCAGTTCCATCTTCTTGCCTTCCATCGACGACGACTTGTCGACGATCAGCACGACGCAGGTACCCTCGGGCGAACGTGGCGGCGCGACCTTGGCGGGCACCAGGCG
>CAZDIZ010000062.1:0-13166 GCA_964505625.1 uncultured Solibacteraceae bacterium
ATCCAGCGTGGACCTTCGTTATCGGTGTTGAAGTAGTAAGTCGTGATCACGCGTCCACCTGGAAGCGGCGCGCTCCAGGGATAGCCCAGGTCGCCGGAACCGCCGTCTTCGCGTAGGACGATTTCGGGCGCAGTGGCGATGTTGGTACACTCGGCATCCAGAATCCGCGCGCGAATTCCGTAGGGCTTGTGACGATAGCCGTAGACCAGCCAAACACGGTTGTCGGGTAAACGCAGAGCGTGATGTGGATGGCCCTGGAAGCCGGCGTCCTGCCAACGTTCAAAGCTCTTGCCGCCATCGGTGGATCGCGCGATGACGGTGTGGTCGTCGAACTTTGCCGTGCGGATGAACGCCACCAAATCGCCCTTGGGTGTTTCGTAGAGCGACGTTTCGTTGAACTCAACTTTGTCGTCCCAGGCAACCCGGCACGAGTAGGTCCACGTGCGCCCGCCGTCGGCCGAGATCAGCAAGTGCAGGTCTGACGGATACATCTTGTCCTCGCGGCCGTAGGCCACCACCCAGTAGAGACGACCGTCGCGCCCTTGGCACATGGCTCCGCGGTTGTAGGACGGCAGCGGTTGTCCAAACGCATCTTTCAGATTCCGGCCGGGCACCGGTGGTGGAATGTACGGCCCTTGCCAAGTTCCGCCGCCATCAAGGGAGCGCACAATGTACCCGCCGGTAAACCGGTAAGGCGCTTTCAGGTCCGTGGGCATTTGCACGCTGGGCGGGAGCCAATACCAGCCGTAACTCGCGCAGACGATGGAGCCGTCGCGAAGTTGCACCATGCAGGGGTCCTGCGAGCCGGCTTCGGGATGCGCGAAAATCAACTCCGGCGTGGTGGTCCAGGTTTCGCCGTTGTTGCGCGACCGCACCAACACCAGATTGCTGTTCGGGTCGGTGTGCGTAATGCCTTTGGCGCCCACGCGACGGCGGTCCGGCGCGCGCCGGAATGCCGCCAACAATTCGCCGTCTGGCCGGCGGACGATGGAAGGGAACGCGCTGTAAAAGTTCGGGTCCTTGTAAATAATCAGGTCTTTGATCTTCGCCAGGGGGCGCGGGGCGGCGACGGCCGATGTGGAAAGTGCCGCGCCGGCGGCGGCGTGTAGGAACTCGGTTCGGGTGACTCGCATTGGAACGCTCCTGTGTAATTGGTCCGCGTTCATTATACTGAGGAAGGACCGTGAAACTCTCAATCCTGATTCCCGTTTACAACGAACGCGTGGTGGTGGAGCGGAGTTTGGCGTTAGTGCTCGCCGCCCCGTTACCGGAAAACATGGAACGCGAGTTGGTGATCGTCGACGACTGTTCAACCGATGGCACCTGGCCCATTCTTCAGCGCATTGCCGCCCGCGAACCAGCCATACGCTTGTTCCGGCACGAAGTAAACCAGGGCAAGGGCGCCGCTGTGCGCACCGCCATCCAACAGGCCACGGGAGACTTCGCGCTGGTGCAGGATGCCGATCTCGAATACGATCCCAGCGAATACCCACACCTGTTGCGACCCATGCTGGACGGCCGCGCCGACGCCGTGTTCGGTTCGCGCTACATGGCCGGCGAGCAACGCCGCGTACTCTTTTTCTGGCACTCAATGATCAACAAGGTGCTGACGCTGGCCTCCAACATGTTCTCGAACTTGAATCTGACGGACATGGAGACCTGCTACAAAGTCTTCCGCACTGACCTGCTCAAGAGCATCCCCATTCGCAGCAACCGTTTCGGATTCGAGCCCGAGATCGTCATGAAGTGCGCCAAGCGCAAGTTCCGGGTTTATGAAGTACCCATCAGCTATCACGGACGCACGTTCGAGGAAGGCAAGAAAATCGGCTGGAAGGATGGACTGAAAGCATTCGGCGTCATCCTCTACTTCTGGGCCGTGGACGATCTTTATACGGTGCCTTACGGCCGCGGGCTGTTGAACAACATGACCGGCACGCCACAGTATCTGAACTGGATGGCGAAGCTGTTGCGGCGGCATGTGGGCGACAGCATTCTCGAGATCGGCGCCGGCATCGGACATATTTCCGCGCGGCTGATGGGGCGGCGGCTTCGCTATGTCGCGACGGAAAAGGACCCGCTCTATCTGCACGCTTTGAGCAACCGCTTTCTGCGGACACCCAACGTGGAGGTGCGCCGCCTGGATCCGGCCGAGCCCGCCGATTACAGTGAGTTGCAGGGCGCCTTCGATACGGCGCTATCGGTGAACGTGCTCGAGTACATGGACGATCCAGCCTCCGTCGTGCGTTCGCTTCATGGAGTGTTGCAGCCCGGCGGCACGCTGCTTGCGCTGGTACCGCAGGGGAACTGGCTGTTCGGCTCGATCGACCGCACGATGGACCATCGCCGGCGCTTCTCGCGGCGCCAGTTGCGCGAGTTGCTGGGACAGGCCGGATTCAAAGTCGAGAAGTTCTATCAATTGAACCGCGCCGGTGTGCCCGCCTGGGCGCTCTATGGACGTTTGTTGCACCGCAAGAGCATCAACAAAGTCACGCTGAAACTGTTTGACAAGACGGTGTGGTTCTGGCGTCTGGTGGAGCCGCTGATGCCTTGGCCCGGCCTGACGCTGGTCGCCGTGGCGCGCAAATCTGCCTGAAGCGCGCGCCGGGAGTCAGATTCACTATGTCGTGGGGACAACTCTGCATGTTGCTGACGTTGACTTCGGTACTGAGTGCCGCGGTCGATCCCGCCTTACTTCGCACCAATTGGAAGGCTCGATGGATTCGAGTGCCGGGCACGCCCGCCTCCGAGTACGGTGTCTACCATTTCCGGCGCGTGTTCACGCTCGATTCTAAGCCGGCGTCCTTCGTCGTGCACGTGAGCGGCGACAATCGCTATCAGCTCTACGTGAACGGCGCACGCGTCGCCTGCGGCCCGGCGCGCGGTGATTTGAAACATTGGCGCTTCGAGACGGTGGACCTGGCGCCGCATCTGGTGGCCGGGCGCAATGTTCTGGCGGCGGTGGTGTGGAACGACGGCCAGTACGCCGCCGTGGCGCAGGTTTCCAGTCAGACTGGTTTTCTGCTGGAAGGCGGTGGCACGCTCGAACAGATGGTGAACACCGACGCGCACTGGCGCTCGTTCCGCAACAAGGCGTACTCGGCGAACCCGTTGGCGCCCGAACAATCCACCGGCTACTACGCTGTGCCGCCCGGCGAACGCGTCGATGCGAGCCTTTATCCATGGGGTTGGGAGAAGCTCGAGTTCGATGATCGCGATTGGGTGCCGGCCGAGGCCGGCAAGCGCGCCGCGGGCCGTTTCGCGCAGGACTCGCCCACGCCGTGGATGCTGGTGCCGCGATCGATTCCGCTTATGGAGGAGACTCCCGAGCGCCTTTCCCGCGTGCGTAGGAGCGAAGGCGTGACGCCGCCGGCCGTGTTTCCCAGCCAGCCCGCGCCGTTTCAAATCCCCTCGCGCGCACGCGTCAAGCTGCTGCTCGATCAAAACCATCTGACAACGGCGTTTCCCGAACTCACCGTGAAGGGCGGCAAGGGCGCGACCATTTCCCTGCGTTACGCGGAGGCCTTGTGGACGCCCGCGAAGCCGCGCCAGAAGATGCACCGCGACAAGATCGACGGTCTGGTGGTGTTGGGCAATCAGGATGTCTTCCTCGCCGACGGTGGGCGGCGCCTGTTCCGCACGCTGCACTGGCGCACCTACCGCTACATCGAAATGGCAATCGAAACCCGCGACGCCGCGCTCACCATCGAAGATCTGCATGGTGTCTATACGGGCTATCCGTTCCAGCGGCGCGCGCATTTCGAATCCGATTCAGCGGAGCTTCAGAAGATTCTTGACATCGGCTGGCGCACCGCGCGGTTGTGCGCGCACGAAAGTTACATGGACTGCCCGTACTACGAGCAGTTGCAGTACGCCGGCGACACACGCATACAGTCGATGGTCAGCGTCTACATGACCGGCGACACGCGCTTGATGCGCAACGCCATCGAGCAATTGGACAGCTCGCGCACGTCCGAAGGCGCCACCTTCAGCCGCGCGCCGTCTGCCTTGCAGCAGTACATCCCGCCGTTCTCGTTGTGGTGGATCGGCATGGTGCACGACTATTGGATGCACGCCGACGATCCGGCGTTCGTCCGTGAGATGCTCTCGGGCACTCGCTCCGTGCTCGCGTTTTTCGCCCGCCATCAGAAGGCCGACGGTTCGCTCGGACGCATGCCGTGGTGGAATTTCGTCGATTGGGTGCCCGCCTGGCCGGGCGGTGTGCCTCCCGTCGAGGAGCAAGGTTCTTCGGCGCCG
Source organism: uncultured Solibacteraceae bacterium (assembly GCA_964505625.1). Classification (GTDB taxonomy): domain Bacteria; phylum Acidobacteriota; class Terriglobia; order Bryobacterales; family Bryobacteraceae; genus JAJFUV01. The sequence continues at coordinate 4,255 of CAZDIZ010000062.1, forward strand.
CTGGATTTGCAGTTGCTGTTGGCCTATCGTTGGGCCGCCGAGTTGGAGGATGCGCAGGGCATGCCGGCGCTGGCCGCCGCGTATCGTAGTGAAGCCGAACGGCTGGGCCGTGCGGTTGTGGCGCTCTATTGGGATCAGGAACGCGGGTTGTTTGCCGACACCGCGCGGAAACGCGAGTTCTCGCAGCACACCAACGCGCTTGCCGTGTTGGCGAAAGTGAAGACCGGCGCTGAGGCAAAGCAAATCGTCGAACGCGCGCTTTCCGACAAAACCCTCGCGCAAGCGACCATCTACTTCCGCTATTACCTGCACTTGGCCATGCGCGAAGTGGGCTTGGCCGACCGCTACCTGGACATGCTCGATACCTGGCGCGAAATGATCGAGCAGGGTTCCACCACCTGGGCCGAATGGTCTGGACCGGAGGTTCGTTCGGAATGCCACGCCTGGGGATCGAGCCCTAACATCGAACTGCTGCGCACGGTGCTGGGCGTGGATGCCGCGGCGCCCGGATGGAAGAAAGTGACCGTGCGTCCACATCTTGGAAAACTCACGCGCGTTTCCGGTTCGGTGCCGCATCCAGCGGGTGAAATCACCGCGCGGTTCGAACTGCGGGATGGCAAACTGGCCGGCGAAGTCACGCTGCCGGCGGGCGTCACCGGTGAGTTCGTGTGGCACGATATCCGCCGCGAACTTCGCCCCGGCAAGAACACCATCTGACAGGTTGCTGAAAAAACAACCGCGGGCAGAGTGGTCAATCCCGGGTTTTTCTTCTTGACATGAATTGGGTGCGGCCGTAGACTATCGGTAGACGATATATCGTTAGGCGATATATCGAGAAGCGATATGAAAACCGATCCGAAATCGTTTCTACCGTTGACCGAGGCCACCTACCTGATCCTGGCCTCGCTTACGACGCCCAAGCACGGCTACGCCATCATGCAGGAGGTGTCGGCGCTGAGCGGTGGCGCGCAGAAATTGGGGCCCGGCACTCTCTATGGTGCGATCACCAAGTTGCTGGACTCGGATTTGATCCGCAGGACCGGAGAATCCGACGGCGGCGACGAACGGCGCAAGTTGTATGTGCTGACCGCGCTCGGACGGCGGGTGGTGGAATCGGAATGCGCGCGCATGGAGGCGATGGCCGGGTTGGGCCGCAAGGCGCTGGCGGCGAAAGGAGAGGCGCGATGAATGGAGCGCGTGAAACCAAGACCGTCGTGAAACTGTTCTTGGTCTGGCAGGACGAGGACGAAGAACGTTGGCTCGAACAGATGTCGCGAGAGGGGTGGCACCTCAAGCGGGGAGGAATCGTGTTCCGCTTCGTTAAGGGAGCGCCCAGCCAGACGCGCTACCGTCTGGACTACCTGAGAGGAGTCGGGCGGAAGCTGGAGGAGTACTTCACGCTATTCGCGGATTCCGGTTGGGAGCATGTATGCAGCTTCGCGAACTGGCATTATTTCCGCTCAAACGACGCCGCGGCCCCGGAGGTCTTCACCGACACTGAAAGCCGCGCGGCGAAGTACCGCCGCGTGCTGACAGTCCTTGTGGCGGTCTTGTGTCTCAACCTGCTTCAGTTGTTCACCCACAGCGCGCGCGAGCGTGCCGCGGCACACGGGTACGGATGGGTGATCGTGGTGTGGGGGAGTGTCTTGCTGTTGCTCACGTACGCGGTTGTTCGCACGTGGTTGCGTATCCGGCGCCTTAGGCGGCAATCGGAAGGCTTCTGACGCCGCACACGCTCGAATCAGGACGGACGCGCCAGAAGCGCCTGCCGCACCTTGCCGGTGAGAGTGTCCGCGCCGAACGGTTTTGCCAGGAACGCGCCGGAGTCCAGGATGTCCGGCCCCAGGTTGACCTCATCGGTGTAGCCGGACATATAGAGCACGCATACACCGGGCCGCGCCGATTTCAGGCGCTCGGCCAGAATGCGGCCGGAAATTCCTGGCATGACGATGTCGGTGAGCAGAAGGTGAATGGTGCCCCGATGCGCGGCGGCGACTGTCAGAGCTTCTTCGCCGCTACCTGCTTCGATGACGTGGTATCCCAGGTTCCGCAACACCGTGGAAGCGAAATGCCGAACGCTGAGTTGGTCTTCGGCGACCAGAATGGTTTCCTCGCCGGCGGTGTGCCGCTGAGTGTGCGTGGCAGGCGGTGTTTGGACGCTGGGCACGTCGACGCGGGGCAGGTAAATGTAGAATGCAGACCCAGCTTCGGGTTTGCTCGATACGGCGATCCATCCGCCGCTCTGTTGGACGATCCCGTAGACCGTGGCCAAGCCCAATCCCGTGCCTCGTCCCTGCGGTTTGGTGGTGTAGAACGGCTCGAACATGTGACGTTGCGTTTCTTCGTCCATGCCTGAGCCGGAATCCCGTACGGTTAGCAGGACAAAGCGGCCCGCGCGTGCGCCGCTATGCGCCGCGGCGTCTTCCTCGCTCACCTCCACGTTGGCTGTGGCGATGGTCAGCCTGCCGCCGTCGGGCATGGCGTCGCGCGCATTGACGGTGAGGTTGAGTAACACCTGGTTGATCTGGCCCGGGTCGGCGCGAACCTGACCCAGGTCCGAATCCAAGACGATGATTGGCGTAATGCTCTCGCCGGCCAACAAACGCAGCCCGCGCTCGGCTTCCTTGACTAGTTCGTTCAGGTCGATGACACGAGGCTGCATCACCTGGCGGCGGCTGAAAGCCAGCAACTGTTGCGTAAGCGAAGCCGCGCGTTCGCCGGCACGCCGGATTTCGGCAAGGCTCGGGCGCAACGGATCGGACTCCGCGAGACGCGAAAGCCCCAACTCACTGTAGCCGTTGACCACTGTGAGCAAATTGTTGAAGTCGTGCGCGATCCCGCCGGCCAGTCTGCCGACCGTCTCCATTTTGTGCGCCTCGATCAACTGCTCTTCCATGCGATGGCGCTCGGTCACGTCCTGCAACGTGCCGGCCAGGGTGGCCGGGGCTCCATCGGAGATTTGTACGGCTCCACCTCGCATCAACACCCAACGTGCGCGGCCATCGCCCGGACGGACTACCATGAACTCACGGTTAAACGGCCGACCAGTCGTCAGGATTTCAGTCTCCAGAAGCTTGCGAATCTCTTCGCGATAAGCCGGATGCACAATTCCCATGCACCCCTCGAGCGTGCGCTCGAATTCAGGCCCAATGCCCAGGATTTCGTCCAAGGTTTCCGAACTGGTCCAGTGACCAGTCTTTGCATCCAGCACCCAGGTTCCAAGATTCGACACGCGTTGCGATTCACGCAGCCAGTGCTCACTCTCACGCAGAGCGTCTTCGACGCGCTTGCGTTCGGTGATATCAAAAATCACGCCGTCCAGCCATAACGGTTCACCGTTGTCGGAATAGACGGCTCGTCCCCGTTCTTGCACCCAACGGTAGGTTCCGTCCACCGAGCGCAGCCGGTATTCATAGTCGTACGGTTGATGCCCCTCGACGCTCCGCTGGGTCAGGCGGACGATGCGTGGCAGATCGTCGGCGTGAATGAGTTCGCCGAACGACACCTGTCCGGTGATGAATTCGGACGCTGGAATTCCAGTGATGCTCTGCATGCCGGCGCTCATGTGGGACACCCGCCACGGGTGGAAGAGTTCGCAGCGGAACACCGCGCCGGGGATGTTCTCGATAAGGGTTCGGCGCGCTTCTTCGCTGGCGCGCAACGCCTCTTCGGCACGTTTGCGTTCGGTGATGTCGGTGTGGGTTCCGACGAATCTGAGTGGCTGCCCGTTATCATCGCGGCTCATCACCTTGCCGCGTGCCAGAATCCACTTCCACGAACCGTCTTTCGCCCGCAGGCGATATTCGCTGGTGTACACGGGCGTTTCGCCACTCAAGTGCTTCTGGAGCGTTTCGTGCACGGCGTCGCGGTCTTCCGGATGCAACCGAGCTTCCCATTCGGCCGATGCGTTGACTAGCTCGTTCTCGCCATAGCCGAGAATGCTCTTCCATTGTTTGGAATGGTAGACGTTGGGAGCGTTAAATGCCCAATCCCACACTCCTTCGCCGGCACCTTCCAGCGCGAACTCCCAGCGCTGTTCGCTTTGCCGAAGGTCATCCTCGGCTTTACGTTGCGCCAACCCCAACGCCAGAGCCGATGCCAGACGTTCGAAGAAGGCGATCTTCCTCGCGTTGAAACGTTTCTTGCGCCGGTCGCAGAACTGCAGCAGGCCGAATTGTTCACCCATGGCACGCATGGGGACCAGTGCCAACGACTCGTAGCCAGCCGTGACACAGTATCCTCTTAACGTGGTGGACTGATGCTCGGCGGCAAGTCGTGCGTTCAGATCCGACAGGGCGTTGGTCCAGAACGAACCGTCTTCGGTGAAATAGGTCCTGCCCGGATTGAATCGTCCCATCAGCACGGCCCCGCAAAGACATTCCAGCACTGGGGTGCCGGATTCGCCGCTGCATACCGGGTCCTGCGTGAGCGACGGCCGCAGTCGCTGCTCATGCTCGATGAACTGTTCGCCGAACCCAGCGTTCACCGCGTATGGATAGTCGTCGCCTTGCCTGAGGCGAATGCCGGCGGCTTCGCAGCCGGACCACTCGCGCGCACGGGAAATGATTCTGTCGAGCAGTGCCGGAATGTCGCTCGGCGTGCTCACCAGGTTCAGCACGTCCGCGAGTACTTCGCGTTCGTACTCAGTCTGTTTGCGGTCCGTGATATCGGAAAAGATAGTGACGACCTTCGTGGGCCGGAGCGGCGAACCGGACATCAGCGGGATCGCATCCACCAGAATCCAGCGCACCTCGTCGCGCCGGGGATCGACCACGCCCATGACCACGTTGCGGACTTCCTCTCCGGTCTGGAGGGCCACCATCGCAGGGTGTGTATTCCCAGGAAAATCCGTACCGTCTTCGTGGACGGCGTGCCAGCGCGGGTCCAAGGACGTTCGTTCGCGCATCTCGTCCAGTGTCAGGCCGAGGATGGATTGCGCGGCGGGATTGGCATCGAGGATCGAACCGTTTTCGTCCTGCCACACGACCCCCTGAGGCATACAACTGTGCAATAATTGCGCAGCTTGGCCGCCGAGTTCCGGCACTTCCCCCTTCACACCCTCCGACTGCATGGGGATATTGTAGAACAACGAATCGAGCCGCCCCAATGGCAAATTTCCGCACCTTCACTCCGAAAATGCGAGAGAGGCCTAGGCGGTTTACGCCGGTGTGTCACCGACTTCGCGCTGAAGCCGGTCCAGTTCAGCTCTTAATTGCTTCACTATTCTCGCGTGAGCCGGGTCGTTGTAAAGGTTCCGCATCTCGCGCGGATCATTTTTGAGATCGTAGAGTTCCCAGGCCGGCTCGGTCGCAGGTGGATTTGCGCCGCGCATGCCCAGCGGCTTTCCGTAGACGTAGATCAACTTATAGCGATCCGTACGCACCCCGTAGTTCGAGGGTACGCCGTGACTACCGTCGTTGTGCATCCAGTAGCGGTAGTACATCGCGCGGCGCCAGCTCTTGGGGGTATGTCCTTCGAGATTGGCGCGGAAGCCGCGGCCCTGCATCTCCGGTGGCGCGGCCGCTTGCGCGTATTCGAGAAACAACGGCGCGAAGTCGACGTTTAGCGTGATGTCCTTATTCACTGTTCCCGGACGAATCGCTCCGGGATAGCGAATCAGGAATGGCATCCGCAGAGACTCTTCGTACATCAAGCGCTTGTCGTACCAACCGTGATCACCCAGGAAGAATCCCTGGTCGGATGTGTAGATGACCACTGTGTCGCGCGTGAGATCCTCGGCCTCCAGAAAATCGAGCAGGCGTCCAACGCCGTCGTCCACGCTCTGCACGCAGCGCAGATAGTCCTTGATGTAATACTGGTAGGCCCACTTGCGAAGCTCGTCTCCAGACAATCCCGCTGGCGCATCCACCTTCAGATCCGTTTTGGTGCTGTCCTCTCCCACTCGCATCTTCACCGCGGCCACGCTCGCCGGGCGAGTCTCGTAGTGGTCGAACAAATTGTCGGGCTGTGGGATGGTCTGGCCGTCGAACAGATGAGCGTATTTCGGTGCGGGTTCCCAGGGACGATGCGGAGCCTTGTGGTGGCACATCAGGAAGAATGGCTTGCGCGGATCGCGCTTCTTGAGCCAGTCGAGACTGAAGTCCGTGATGAGGTCGGTGCAATATCCCGCGTGCTTCTTCTTCTCGCCTCGATCAATAAAGACCGGATCGTGGTAGATGCCCTGTCCGGGAAGGATGTTCCAGTAGTCGAAGCCCGTGGGCTCCGATGCCAGGTGCCATTTACCGACGATGGCCGTCTGGTAGCCCGCCGTCTGCAGCCGCTTGGCCACGTGGTCGCGGCTGGGATCGAGACGGTCGGAAAGCGTGTAGACGCCGTTCTTGTGACTGTACTGGCCGGTGAGAATCGCGGCGCGGCTCGGCGTGCAAATCGAGTTCGTGCAGAAACAGTTGTCGAGGCGCGCGCCGCCGGCGGCGATCCGGTCCAGATTCGGCGTGCGATTGATGCGGCTGCCGTAAGCGGAGATGGCGTGCGAGGCGTGATCGTCCGCCATGATGTAGAGGATGTTCGGCCGGCTGCGTTGCGCACTGGATACGGCGCCCGCCGCCGCGGCCAAGCTCAATAGCTCTCTGCGGGTCATGGATTGCATCGGCGCGGTTCCTCCGTGTCAATGTTATAGCAGTGCACGCCCTCGCGCCATGTCCGTATACTGGCCAATGAGGCATTCGTGGCGATAACACAACTTTCGAGACGGTCCTTGCTGGCGATGGCTGCGGCTCTGCCCGTTGGCGCCAATGACGGTGGTTGGGCGGAGCTTTACGATGGCAAGAGTCTGAAGGGCTGGCGTGTCGCCGGCCCGGCCGGTTCCTGGCGCGCCGTCGGCGACGCTCTGGTTGCGGGCGGTCCGGCGTCGGAATTGCTCTATACGGGACCCGTGCGTGGAGCGGACTTCCGCAACTTCGAATTCGAAACCGAAGCGCGGCTGGCGGCGGGCGCGAGCTTCGGCATCTGTTTCCACACCACGCGCGGCAACGGTGGCCTCGAAGTGCGGCTCGTTAACGCGGCTGGATCTCCTGAGCGGTGCGCAACCGGTTCGCTCTACGGCATCCGTCATGTCTACAAGCCGCTCGCCGCTCCCGGCGAATGGTGCAAACTGAACATCGCCGTGCGCGGCAAGAACGTGCAGGTGCGCGTGAATGGGACGCTGATGGTGGATTACACCGAACCACTCACGCCCGCCGCGGTGTCCATCCGCGAACACGGGCGCATGTTGGGCCACGGCACCTTCGCGCTCAAATGCCACAAGCTGGGGGGCGGAGCGCAGTTCCGCGCCATCCGCGTGCAACCGCTCACCGACAATGCCGTCGCCTCCGGCGCGCAACCGCCGATTGCCGACGAAGTATATGGCAAGATCATCGACTGCACCGCGCGCAATATTCCGGTGGTCGACTACCACGTGCATCTCAAAGGCGGGCTCACCATCGAGCAGGCTCTGGAACGCTCGCGCCGCGACGGCATTCAATACGGTGTCGCGCTCAACTGCGGCAAGGGTTTCCCGGTGGAAAACGACGCGGGCTTGCGGACCTTCGCCGAGACGATGAAAGGACAGCCGGCCTTTCTGGCACTGCAGGCCGAAGGGCGCGAATGGACTGGAATGGTTTCGCGACAGGCGGTCCAGTTGTTCGACTACGTGTTCACCGATTCGATGACCTGGACCGACAATCGCGGCCGGCGCATGCGCACCTGGATTCGCGAGGAGTTGGGCACCATTACTGACGTTGAAGAATTCATGGAGACGCTGGTCGACCGCGCGGTGGGCATCCTGGAACACGAACCCATCGACATCTATGTGAACCCGACGTTTCTGCCCGACCAGATCGCCAAGGATTACGATCGGCTCTGGACCGAGAAGCGCATGCGGCGCGTTGTGGATGCCGCCTCGCGCAATCACGTGGCGATTGAGATCAACGACCGTTACAAGCTTCCCGGCAAGACATTCCTGCTCATGGCCAAAGCCGCCGGATGCAAGTTTAGCTTCGGAACCAACAACGGCGGGCCGAACGACCTCGGCCGAAGCGAGTACGGGCTGCGGATGGTGGATGAATGCCAACTCACGTGGCGCGATATCTTCGTACCGGGCGCCTGGTGGCCCAAGGCTGTCGAGCGCAAAGGGGACGTTCTGCGAGGCTAGATCTCGGAACTGGAATAGACAATGGCGCAACATAGAGTCTGTCCGTGGTGGTTGGGGTACTTCCTGGCAAGTCCGATCCGGAGGCTGTGGTATACCCCTGGGGCGCTGGTCGCTCCGCATCTCAAGCCGGGCATGAAGGTGTTGGAACCCGGGCCCGGCATGGGATTCTTCACCATTGAGATGGCCCGTTTGGTGGGCGCGGGCGGACGCGTGCTGGCGGTGGACATCGAACGTAAGATGCTCGATGTGATGATGCGTCGCGCGGCAAAGGACGGTGTGGCCGACCGGATCGAGGCGCGCGTGTGCGCGGCAGACTCCATGGGCCTTGCCGATGTTGCCGGCCAGGTGGATTTCACGCTTGCCTGCGCGGTGGTGCATGAACTGCCCAACCAGGAGAGATTCTTCCAGGAAGCGGCGCAATCAATGAAGGCGGGCGCGGCCATGCTGATGGTGGAACCCGCGGGGCACGTGACCGAAGCGGAGTTCAATCACGAGTTGGAGCTTGCCGCGGCAGCCGGGCTCAGCCTCGTGGAGCGGCCCGCGATTCGCCGCAGTCATGCCGCGCTGCTGCGAAAATCAGCATGACCACGTTGATCGAGGAAGCCGCGGATTACTCACGGCGTGCACACGCGATTGTCGCGGAACTGGGCATCGTCGAGGCTTGGCAGTCGGTGGGCGCAACGGCGAATCTGGTGGGATCGCTGCGCACCGGACTGCTGATCCGGCACCGCGATATCGACTTCCACATCTACTCGAATCCGTT